>JAKAMR010000080.1 GCA_021812785.1 Nitrospirota bacterium | reverse complement strand
GTAAAAATCCTCAAAATAATCATATTCCTGGGCAAGATCGAAAAAAGTCTTGAAGGCTGTGCTTTCCGCATAGGTGAAATTGTAGGCCTCGTAATCGGCTTTTTTAGCCTCAATCCTCTCAAGGATATGCTCTAACGAGGTCATTTGTAACATAATATATTATTCCTATTGAAAAAATATTACCAGACTATTAAGAAGCATCAAGAATTTTCTGTTTTATCCATTTTTATGCCCTTCGGGCATCGAATGCAGGGATTACTCCGATTTAACCGGATTCGCCTCGCTTGCCCTCCGGGTTACGCTCGCTATCCATTTTGCGCAACTCCCCGGTTCTGGTGACCCTGTAAATGTCCCCCCTCCATGCCACCTGCCTGCCGGCAAAACTCAAAAGCCAGATGCCAAAAGACAGCATGTCCTTCGCTGGCAGAAGAAAAAGCCACCGGCCCCATCCCGTCCGGCCAATGAACCGCCTGTTTACGGCAAACCCGCCCAGGGCACGCAGAAAAAACGAAAGGGCAAGGGCCGAAAAGGTCAGTGCTCCCGGCCAAAAGACAGAGAGAAAAAAGCAGTAGGCAAAAAAATGGGTTATCCCATAGCCTATATAGCCCTTGGGCCTTGAAGCCCTGTACGTCCTTGCCCATCTCAACTGGTGCAGCAGGTAGTCCAAAAACCGCATTGGGCCTTCCATATCCTCCATTACGTACTTTGAAAGGACCACTTCATATCCCTTCCCGTATAGCCTGTGCCCCACCTGGTAATCATCTGCAAGGTGATCCGCTATGGCCCTGAACCCTCCCGTCTCCTCAAACCTTTCCCTTGAAAAAAGCATGGATGCCCCGAGACCAAAAGATATTTTGCGCTCAACCACCTTCGCCACGAGCACGGACGGGATAAAATCCAGGGCTATGCTGAGGGACTCAAAAGCCGCGCCCACGGAAACAGGTTCCGTTATCCTGTAGAGGGATGTTACGAGGCCGGTATTCTCATTTTCCATGTACTCGGAGACGATCGTTTTAAGGTAGCCACCATCCACCTTCATATCACTGTCGCTTACCGCAACAAGATCATGTTTTGCGCTTTGCGAAAGCCGGTAAAGGTTAGAGACCTTCCGGTTGGCCCCCAGGTCCCCATGTCCAACTACCAGCCGCACCTTCTCCGGGAACATCCGCTCTATTTCCAGGGCAGCGCCGTAAGCGCCGTCTTTCGTGCTCCTTAACCCAAGCAGGACTTCGTAATCCGGATAGTCCTGGCGGCAGAAGCCGGCCAGGTTCTCCTTGAGGCGGTAGTCAGCGCCCCGCAGGGGCTTTAAAATAGAGACAGGGGGAAAACCCCGTTCAGGAGACGATTCAGAGGACTTATGGTTTACCCCGGCCATTAGGACGCAAAAAATGGAAAAAAGGGTATAAAGCCCGCCTCCGGCGGCTAGAATGAAACACGCTATATAAAGTGCTTCCGAAACCGTGCGCATGTTTTTACATTACTTTATTCAGAGGCGAATCTGTAGCAAAAAATACCGGGAAGAATTAGGATAAGATTGGTTTTAATGCCGTCAGGCAACTATTTTTATGAAAGGCATCCGGCTTTGAAAATACTTATCCTGGCTGCGCTGAAACAGGAGATAAAATATCTGGTAAAGGAGCTGGGCGCACGCTCAGGTGGAGAGGGCGACTGGCTGGCCAGATCCGGGAAGACTGAGGCAGCCATCGTTTTGACAGGCATGGGGGTGGCAAACGCCACAGTCCGCACAGCCAGCGCCCTTCTGGTGCACAGACCCTCGCTCGTTATATCTGCGGGTTTTGCCGGAGCGCTTTACGAGGGAGCCGAATACGGAGAGTTGATATGCCCGGAAACGGCATTCCTTCATCCAAAGCCCCCCGGCAGCCCAACAACCCCAGACAGTATCGGGCTTTGCGGGCCGCGCTTCAAGGACTTTTTTGCGGTAGTATCGAAAGGGAAAAGCGCAAAGCGGGGCTCCATCGTAACCCTTTCGGAATGGATTGAGAAGCCCGCCTTGAAAGATTCACCGGCTGCGGGGCTTCAATATCCCGTTTGCGACATGGAGACCTTCCCTGTGGCCGGGGCCGCCTTGAAAAGCGGGGCGGAGTTTTTAGCTTTGCGCTCGATAACGGACAGGGCCGATGAGGAGATAGGGATTTCCCCGATGGATATCGCAGACACTAAAGGACAAATAAGCATCCGCCTGGCGGCAGGGCGCTTTGCTTCCAATCCGCACCTCATCCCCAGGGCCATAAAATTCGGGAGAAGTTCGGATAAAGCGGCAAGGGCCCTGGCCTCAGCCCTTAAGGAATTTTTAATGTCTTTGTGAGAAGTTTTTTCCCCCCACCTTCCTTGAGCGAGAAAGAATCCGGGAAATCCTCCAGGTGCCGTGTGATGGCTGTTTCATCCGAGTTTCTGATCTGCAGCCTTGTTATCAGTAAAAAAAGCACGGCAAGCGGGAGCATGATGAATGCGTCCGCCAGGCCGATATTGCTTTCCCCTATGTAAAACGTAACTGACATATTGAAAAGGACCACGGAGGCATACAACGCAGGGCCCACAGCAAACCTCCACGGGAGCCCCCGCCCGTAATGATCACGGCCAAAAGCAAAAGGAAAAGACCGCACAAGCAGGCGGTCTATCCACTGAAAGGCCCAGACCATCAGGTAGCCCACTATGGCCCATCCAATGAAATTCGAAAGCGGAATGCCAAAATAGTCCCCCTCGCTTCTGTAGCCGTATATCTTACCCAGAAACCACCTGTCGCCGCGGAGCGCCACCGGGTCTATCACGATATCCAGGCAGACAAAAAGAAGCGCGGCAAGGACCCTTGTTGAAACCAGCGCCCTTGTTTCCCATGTATCCAATAAAAATGTATCCCCAAAAAAGGGAAACTTAAAAAAACGGCGGCTGGACGGCCGGCGCAAAAGGGGCGAGACCGCAAGGAGGGCGGTCGAATAACTGGCATAAGCCAGAAAGACGTAGCTTGCCGAATCCATGAGAGGAACCCCTTTTACCCAAAGCTCCCGTCCGGCTGTATTTTGTATATAGTAATAGGCACCGTAGGGAAACCCGTTGTGTATGGAGGAAACCTCGGAGCCCCACGCTATCAGATACCCCGCGACCGAAAAAAGCAGGGCCCTTTTATAACCGAACTGCGCCGAACAGCCGAAAAGATAAGCCAGGAAGAAAAGGAAAACATAGGGCCTTAAGGCGATGGTGCCTAAAAGCAGGTGAATGAAGTGGCCCACGGGCAAAACGCGCTCTCAGCGTTTTTTGTTGTTGGAGCCGAAATTCCAGAAGGCCAGCCTCAGCCCTTCAAGCGGGTTGGTGAAGGCCATCCTCATGACCGTGGTCTCGTACCCCCCGTGCACCATGCAGTTTGCGCAGCGGGGGTCTTTCCCATCCTCATAGAGGCTCCAATTGGTCTCCTTCATCATGCGGGCATAGGAGGGGAAATAACTGTCCGTAACCAGGTAGCACGGCGACTTCCACCCAAGCGGATTATAAGTGGGATTGCCCCATGGGGTGCAGCGCATCTGCCTCCTGCCGCACAGGAAATCCATGTATGTGGGGGTGTTTATGAGCGGGTACTTTTTAAGGAAACCCGACATCCGGGTGAATTTCTCGTTTATCTCCCCACGGTTGAAAAATATGTTGTCCTCAACACTCTGATAGGCGAAGGCCGGGGAAATGAGCATCCCGTCCACACTGGAAGAATAAAGGAGATCAAAAAGACCCTCAAGCTCTCCGGGGTCGGACGCCTTATAAACGGTGGTATTCGTGCTCACCCTGAACCCCTTTGCCTTTGCCTTCCGTATGGACTCCACCGCCTTGTTGAAGGAACCGGGCAGACCTGTGATCTTGTCATGCGTGGTGTCCAGTCCGTCCAGATGGAAATTGAGGGTAAGCGCGGGGTGTGGGGTGAAACTTTCTATGAATTCCTGCGCGAGCACCCCGTTTGTGCAGAGGTATATGTACTTGCCTTCACTGAGCAGGCCTTTAACAAGCGGCTGCAAGTACTTATAGATCATGGGCTCGCCGCCGGTTATCGCGACCACCGGGGCCCCGCATTCCCTTGCGGCCTCCAGGCATGCGGACACAGGCAGGTCGCCCTCCGCCGCCGTTCTTATCCTGTCGCATCCCATGCAAGCCAAGTTGCAGCGGTGGGTCGGCTCAAGCATCAGCACAAGAGGGAACCGCTTTTTCCCCGTAAGGGTGTTTTTTATGAAATGCCATGTAAGGGTCTTGTAAAGCCCTGGTTGAAAACGCGTTTTATTTTTTGTTTTGTTTTTTTTATTTTCCACGATTTTAATGGCCGCTGTTTTCTGAGATCTTCCTCAGCTCCTCCTTGATGAATATTACAGCTTCCCTGAACTCGTCCATCTGCACGCTGGTATTCTTGCAGGGCCCTTCCGGCCGCACGTTCGGGATAGCCAGCACGGGCACCTTCTCCGCCACGTCCTTCATGCCGCTCATAAGGTCCCTCTCACAGGCCACGGCAAGAATGAAGGTGGGCCTGTATTCCTCTATTGCCCTCCTTGCCTCCTCCCCCCCCACTGCGGTGACGACCTTGAACAGGCCTTCGCCCGCGATGGAGAGTATCTCCTTCCTCACTTCCGCCTTCAGGCAGCGGGGCAGAAGTATAAGCGGCCTTTCGGGGCTGAACTTCCCGGCATATGACCTTATCAGGCTGTTATGGGCCTTGATGAACGAATTGCCCACCCTGTCCCTGCTGATGCCCAGCTTGGAGCCCAGCCACACGGTTTTAGGCAGGAGGAAAAGCACGTACTTCTCCACCCATTTACTGGGGAAGATCGGCTTTCTCCACCTCGCAAGCGCAAAACACCAGACGCTGCCGGCCAGGGTAAAGGCAATAGCGGCAGCTATCAGCAGGGTCTCCACGAATCCCGGTGCAGACGGGTTGAACTGTGCAAGCCTGGGCTGGATCATATACAGCCCTATAAAGGACAGGACCACAAACAGTATTATCATCACTACGGCCAACACGATGAAAGTCCGCGGGGCCTCGTCCACTTTTACATCCCGCTGGTCCAGTTCGCCGTCCCACCCGGACCATTCGTCTCCGAGCTTTCTGTCTTTCATATGCAAATTGCTGCTCCTATCTTTCTTGTCTTTCCTGAGCTCACGTAGCCATTCGCGGCAAACCATTCCGCAGCCTGCCGGACCGCCTCTCTTACCGGCGTAACCGGCATCCCGAGCTCTCTTTGCGCCTTGGCGGAATCATAAAACATGTATTTCCCGGCCATCTTCACCCCCGTAAGGGGTATGGCGGGGGGCTTTTTCCCAAAAAGGAAAAACCGTGAAAAACCTTCGCTCACGTATGCGGCGGCAAGCACGGGCAGGTAAGGAAGTTTTACGGAGGGGGCCTTTATACCCGAAACCGCGGAGAGCTCCAGGTAAAAATCCTTAAGCGTCATGTTATGTCCGCCCAGGATGTATTTTCCGCCGGGCTTACCGTAGCGCGCGGCCAGCAGATGCCCCTCCGCCACGTCCTCAACGTTCACGAAATTAAGCCCGGTGTCCAGATATGCCGGCACCTTCCCGTTAAGGAAGCTAACGATCATCGCCCCGGTCGGGGTAGGTTTCCTGTCCATGGCGCCTATGGGAGTGGACGGGTTTACGATCACTACAGGCAGACCTTTTTGAGCAAAAAACTTTTCCACTTCCCGCTCAGCCAGGAACTTGGACCTCTTATAATGGCCGGTCATGTCCGTGAGGCTTACGGGGGTGTCTTCTGTTGAGGGCGGCCCGTTTTTTTTGGATGGGGCAAGCGCTCCCACGGTGCTGGTATAGACTATCCTTCCGGCCCCGGACTCCATGGCAGCGCGCATCACGTTGACCGTGCCGGCCACGTTCGTCCCATACATTTGGGCGGGATCCGGCACCCACAGCCTGTAGTCAGCCGCAAGATGATAGATTTCCTCGCAGCCCCTCGCGGCCCCTGAAACGGAACCAAAATCCCTTACATCGCCTTTTATCATCTCGACCCCAAGCCTGGAAAGCTCTGGGGCGGCTTTTTCATCCCGGACAAGCGCGCGGACATCATCGCCCCTGCCTGCAAGTTTCACGGCCACATGGAACCCTACAAAACCGGTGGCCCCGGTTACCAATACTTTCATAATAAAATTATTGATACTTTCATAATAAAAATAAAACTGTTACCGATGCCTTCATATTGAGATTGCCAAAACTTTCATCAAAATAAAGATTACCATCGCTTTCATACGAAGAGAAAAACGGGCCCCCGGTCTATACCTTTTTTGCCCTGTTCTTTTTAGCCTCAAAAAACCTGCCAAGGGCCATGAGCGGAAAGCAGTTCCTGTAATTATGATAACGTATCATGAAATATTTGGGGAAACCCGTGCCCGTGAACTCTTCTTCGTCCCAGGTGCCGTCCGCGTTCTGCGTTTCAAGAAGATAGCGTACGCCCCTTTCGGCTTCCACGGACCCGGCCTCGCCGGCCGCCACCAGGGCCAGTATGGCCCATGCCGTTTGGGAGGGTGTGCTTGCGCCGTGCCCTTTCAGCCTGCAATCCCCGTAGGACTCGCAGCGCTCTCCCCATCCGCCATCCAGGTTCTGGAAATTTTTCAGCCATCTGACGGCCTTGCGCACGTACGGTTTTGAAAGGTCTTCCCCGATGGAGGCAAGGCCCATGATGACAGACCATGTGCCGTAAATATAATTGACGCCCCACCTGCCCCAGAACGAGCCGTCCTCTTCCTGGGTCTTGCGGATGAACTCAATGGCCCGCTGCACCCTTTGGTCCGAGATGCTGAACCCGTTGATGCCAAGCATCTCCAGAACCCTCCCCGTAACGTCCGCGGTGGAAGGGTCTGTCATGGCCTCCAGGTCGCCAAAAGGTATCTGGTTCAGGACCTCAAGATCATTATCGGCATCGAAGGCCCCCCAGCCGCCGTCGCTGCCCTGCATGCCGAGCACCCATCCTACGCCCTTTTCTATCTTCTTTTTTGTATGTTCCTTGTGCGCATAGTTGCCAAGGAACATAAGGACCACCGCCGTATCATCAACGTCGGGATACCAGCTGTTCTCAAACTCGAACGCCCAGCCGCCCGGTTCAAGGTCCGGCTTTTTTATGCTCCAGTCGCCTTTCCTGTCTATCTGCTTTGATTCCAGCCATTGGCAGCCCTTTACCAGGGCCGGATGCTCCCTGGGGACCCCTGATGTGGCAAGCGCTATCGACGTAAGAGCGGTGTCCCACACCGGGGAGATGCAGGACTGGAGCACCAGCCCGTCATCCTGCTCTATTGCAAAGCGGCTCAATGCCTCCAGCCCCTTCCGCAAAGGCGGGCTTTCCACGCCGTGCCCAAGGGCGGAAAGCGCCAGGATGGAATTCACCATGGCAGGCTGTATGCCGCCCCAGTCTCCTGTTTCCTCCTGGTGTTCGAGCACCCACTTTTCGGCAGCCCGTAACCCCCTTGATTTAAGTGGTCTGAGCGGGAACCTCTCCAGGCCTTTCATGGTCCTGTCGACCATGCAGAAGAACTTTTTGATCGCTGTGTGAAGCAGGCGATCCCTTCCGGGGCTGTAGCCCTTGCCGCCCCTGAGGAAAAGCTCATCTATGCGGGCGCTCTCCGGCGGTTCCACCACCGGCCTCATCTCCAGGATTATTGAAAGCGGCACAAATGTGGAGCGGGCCCAGCTTGAAAAGCTGTAAACGCTGAAGGGGAACCTGGGGGGCAAAAGCATTATCTCCACAGGCATCGAAGGCAGGTCCCGCCAGCCCACCTGTCCGAACAGCGCCAGAAATATCCTGGTAAAAACCCTCGAAGCCGCTGCCCCTCCATGCGCCAGGATGAATTCCCTCGCCCTCCGGAGAGGCGGCGCATCGGCGCCCAACCCGGCAAGCTTCAGGGCGAAATATGCTTCTATGGTGCAGTTGAGGTCTCCCGGACCGCCCCAATGTATAGGCCACGTGCCGTCCGTCCTCTGCTTGTCCAGGAGGTAAGAGGCTATCATTTTGTCCCTGCGGCGGTCCTCTAAACCTAAAAAATGCAGCAGCATTAGATATTCGGCGGTGATGGTGGCATTCGCTTCCAGCTCATACCACCAGTACCCGTCTTCGTGCTGGTCCGCGAGGAAAAAAGACTGCGTCTTTTTTATTGCGCTTTCCACTTCCATGGCCAGGTCCGGCGCCTTGGGAAATGGTTTCAGCTCCCCCTTGAACCCGGAGTGCAAAAGTACAGAATTGTCTGTAAGAGTGCTGCGTTTTTTTATTTTCATTTTTTTACGAAAGTGGCCGTTTCTGGCTTAGCCATAACATATCAGACGACCCCTTGAAAGTCAATTATATTTAGAATTCAGGGGTTTTCACAATCAGGACTGTTGTTTTTTCGCCCTCATTTCAGCAAACCGTCTTGCCGCGGTGCGCACCGCATCCGGCACGTCCTTATTTTTGAGGAGAAGGTGCAGATCCTTTGATTTTATCCACGGGAGAAAACCCACTGTAACAGCCGGAGGGGTCTTCGCGTTTGACGCCAGACCATAGATGACCGAATAGTTTTTTACCCATTCCTTGTTCTTTGCTATCTCCCTGAGGACCTCCTCGGGCATGGACCGCGTACGGGCCACCAGTTCCACTTCGGAGATAGTAATTTTCGGGTTCGCGATGACTCCCAGGACCACCTGTTTGTTTGAGTCTTTAAGCAGCACGGTGCGAGCCTCCCTGCCCGCCTTCATCGATATCCGCAACTTCTCACCGGCGCTGAGGCCCCGGATCTTTTTGGCCAGGCTTTCCCGCTTGGCATCTTCCGCCTGATCAGATTTTTTTGTTCCAGGCAAATGCGCGGCCTTTTCCGGGGACATGCCAAGGGCCCGCGCGGCCTCGGCCCTTACAGCGGGGGGAGTGGCAGGGTGGATGCAAAGGAGCTTTAATATCCCCGGGTTGTCTCCGTTCAGGCGCAATGCCTCCTCGAACATTTCCCCGTCTTCGGCTTCGTCAAGGAGCACCTCCATGGCGTCGGACGAAAGCCTTTCGATGTCAAATGCCGGATTTTCCTGTTCAGCCATTCTTATGAGACCTTCCGCATATATACAAAATATTCTATGTTCCCTTTTTTCTGCCCGCGGACAGCGCATTCATACTGTCCCATGACGGAAAGCCCCAGTGCCCCGGCAGCCGTTATCACGGATCGCACGGCCGCTTTTCTTTTGGCCTCATCCCTCACCACCCCGCCTTTCTCCACCTCACCCTTGCCAACCTCGAACTGCGGTTTTACAAGCGCAAGTATCTCGCCGCCCTTTTTTAAAAACTCCACCACCCTGGGCAGCACCAGCTTAAGCGAGATGAAAGACACATCTATCGTTGCAAGGTCTATCTCCTCCGGGATGGCGCTCCTGTCCATGTGTCTTATATTGGTTTTTTCAAAAAGTAAAACCCTGTTGTCTTCCCGCAGCTTGTAATAGAGCTGCCCGTAGCCCACATCCACCGCGTAAACCCTGCTTGCGCCCATCCGCAGCATGTAGTCCGTAAAGCCCCCGGTTGAGACCCCCACATCCATAACGGTCTTCCCCTGGAAGCTCACGTCAAAGGCTTTTACCGCGCCCTCCAGCTTAAGCGCTCCCCTGCTTGCATATTGCAGGCCGCCGCGGACCTCTATCGACGCCGCCTCATCGACCGCCTCCCCGGCCTTGGTGGCGGGAACGCCGTCAACATAGACCATGCCGCTTAGAATAAGCGCGGCCGCCTTTTGCCTGGTCTCCGCAAGCCCGCGCTCCAGAACAAGCATGTCCAGTCTTTTTTTCTTTTTCAAGGTTTTTTATTTTCCCACAACTTTTGTTTTTTGTGTTTTTCTGTTCAAGCTTAAAATTCAAACTTCCCGATTTTAAATAGTTTTTTTGGCCCGACTGTTCAATTGTTCAACGAAAAAGCCGGCATATTTTGTAATCCGGTCCCTTGACCTTCGGATATTCGCTTTCCATTCAAATTAAAAAACTCCTTTCGGGCTTCAGCTTTGAGAAGCCTATTGCCGGCCTCATAATAATCCGAGCGCCATGACATAGTCCACTAAACAGTTTATGTGAAATATTTCCTGGCAACACCGAAAACAATATAACTGCCTGGTCGCCAAGTTTGTCAATGAATGGGGACGGTTCGCAGCGGAGGATTTTGAAGAAGCGGAGACTGGGCGTCTGGTGAGCCTGCATGGTTTGCGGGAACCTGAATCATGCAACTGCAAGGGTAAGTTTATTCACTGTCAGGAGGAATGCGCAAGCGTATAGCCGCACTGCGCCTGCGTTTTCCCTCAAGCCTGCGTTCCTGTGACGCCTTGGTTGGCGCGGTTTTCCTTCGGGGTTTTGGCCGTTGACAAGCTTTTTTAAGAAGTTCTACCAGACGATTAACCGCAGCCTCCCTGTTACGCTCCTGCGTGCGGAATTGACTGGCCTCAATTACCAGCACGCCATCTTTGGTTATTCGACTTGCTGCCACTATCATTAAGCGCTGCAGCACCTCTGCCGGGAGCGATCGTGAATGCGCTACATCAAAGCGGAGCTGCACAGCAGAAGAGACCTTATTGACGTTTTGACCACCGGGACCTGATGCACGAATAAAGTGCAGCTCAAGCTCGTCTTCGTTTATGGCAATGCCGGTGGTGACTGATATCATGACATTTATGGGCGTATCCCTCGATTTTTTGCCTTGCTAACCTTGGCAGGTGTTATTTCCACTCCCTCATAGCACCTGCATATCTGTCTCTATAATTGCATTTCCTGGGAGGGACACGCAACAGGCTTCGTCCAGTAACCGCAACTTCTTAAGGGCCGAGTTCCGGCGCGGGTTACGGGGCGTTATATGATAGTTCCGGAGTCAGAAGCCTGCGTGGGTTTCTGAATGAATATATCTTCTCGCAATCTAGACCAACCCACTGCAATTGTGGTTAGGCGGTACCTTTTGCCACAGCGCTTTCGATAAAAAGCATAAGAATGCTAAAATCAAGTGTCATTTTTCAGCACCATTGACCCACTTGGTTTTCACCCCCATTGACCCAGGTGCAGCATCCTATCCTGGATTTTTTACCATAGCCGACGGTGGTTAATCAAACCCTATGCTTTTTTCCTCCGGCGGGGCTCTTTTCTCTTGCGGTAGCTTTCGCCCTCTATGACCAGTTGGTGGGCATTGTGGGCGAGGCGGTCAAGGGCTGAGTTGGCAATGATAGGATCGTCAAAAAGCGCCATCCATTCTTGTACGTCGCGGTTGCTGGTAATCACCGTGGCTGCCCTTCCGTATCGCTCGATAATGATCTCATAGAAGTCACTTGCCTGTTCATCGGTGAGCCTCTGCAGGCCGAAG
>JAKAMR010000163.1 GCA_021812785.1 Nitrospirota bacterium | reverse complement strand
TTAACCCGACACCACAAGGCTCGTATTCGACATGGCCGGCAAACGGACGCTCCCTCCATACGCCATAAAGAAAACAAGAAACCATGTCATATTGACCATCGGCGGGCACGCAAGCGGGAGTAAGAATAACCTCTCAGCCAGGATCGCTTCCATAAAACGAAGGGTCGTCGGTGTGCAGGCGGCATCTAAAAACGCATTCCTGTCCGGCGAGACACCGTCGCGGCATAGGGCCGCGGATCTCATGCGGGCCGGCACAAGAACGCTTACCCTTGAAGACCTCGGCTACGCGAAAGACGTTAGCATTTCCGGCGTTAGCCCTGAATTCAGCGTATACCTGCCTAATTACCGTACCCTGAGGCGCGCAAGCATGAACCTTATTTTAAGGCTCTCCGATGTGCTCAACCCTGCGAGCACCATTACCGTGCTCGTTGACGACGAGCCGCTTTTCACTCAAAGCCTGAAAAAAACCGGCTATGAGCCTGTGCTGTCCTTCTCGATCCCGCCGTCAAAAGCTGATTTCATAAAGATTACCCTTCGTGGGCACCTCTTTGTTTCAGATGATGTATGCTCGGACATGTCAAGCGGCAACCTCTGGATCGTAGCGTCAAACAAGAGCAGGATAATCCTTGAGACCGATGGGACGCCGGACACAATCTCCGACTTTTTCAGAACCTATGATACGGCCGTCAACGTAGTTGTCGATGCCAAAGATGGCGGCCTTGAGGCTTTGACGCTCGCCTATAAACTAAACAGGCTGAGCGGCTGGAAACACGTGCGCCTCACCATGAGCAACACCCCGGTCAAGAAGGCAAGAAACATAATAATCGGAGGCGAAGGCGGTGGACTGTGGGAATGCGGCGCCGACGTCCCGGCGCGTGCGGCCTTCTATTGCTATCCGAACCAGGAACACGGCACGTGTCGTGAGAACGTTGAATGGTGAGGAACGGGGGCTGGCCCATGTTTTCCCGGGCGGGTTCTATAAAAGGGGATGTCAAGAAAAAACACTTCGTCGGATCCGCCTGGGGAAGATATTTTTCTGACATCCAGCCCCTGTTGGCGGCTGCAACACTTTTCGCCGAAGCATGGGTTTTCTTTTCCGCTTCCATGGGAGTTCTCGGAGTCATATTCTTTTGCGTTCTTCAGTTCGGCTTCTTTTGCGCCTGCAAGCAGCGGGTTGGCAATTGCCAACCATGGTTCTATCTGAGACTCGTGGCCTATGGCTTTGTTGGGTTGTCCGAGGGGGCATATGGTGGCCCTTGAGACTGAGTGCCTAAACCCGCCAAAGATACTCACCCTCGAACCCGAGCGCTCAGTGGCCGTTGGATTCCGCAATAACTCCGCTCTCCGTCCGGCACGCCATGCGCTCAAGCTGCTTGTAGCTTCAAATGTTCCGCGTCGAATGCTTCTCCTTTCTTCCATATCTTCAGCGCGATGGCGGCGATCTTGCGC
This sequence comes from Nitrospirota bacterium, assembly GCA_021812785.1. The sequence continues at coordinate 1,163 of JAKAMR010000163.1, read as the reverse complement.
GCCAGCGTCAGCCGCGCCATCTCCGGCTGCATATTTTTCCTTAGCAGCCCGAGATAAAACTCCCGAAACACTCCATTCGAGGCGCTGGCCGAGGTGGCCGCGGCCTTGAACAGGTTCTTCAGTTCATGGTTGTGGTTCCAGTTCAGGCCGCGAATCAGCGCCGGCCTCCTCCTACGCTCCACCTGACCGTCTACCATGCGATATTCACCGCTGTCGCGCATTTCCAGCGCCAGGCCACAATAGGCCCAGAACTGCCGCTTGGTGCGGAAGCGGTGCGGTGTCTGCACCCGCCCAATCAGCACCGCCGCACGTATCGGCCCCAGAAACGGAACCGAACACAGCAGCCTGGTCTCCGGATACTTGCGGCACTCCACTATCAGGTCGCGCCTGGCTTGGCGGCGCAACTGCTGCAGGGCTTCCAGCTCCTGGTAGAGACACTCGGCGCGGCGCCGCAAAGCGCCCGCGCCGAGCTCCGCCAGATACTCGTCGCGATGCCGCTTCCCGTACAGCTTCTTGCCTGCGCAGGCAACCGCCTGGCCGCGAAAAACAGCTTTCAACCGGCCCATCACCCGTGTCGTGTCTTCGGTCAGCATCGTGTAACTCCGCGCCAGATGCTGTATCTCCAGAGGACTCTTTTCGCCGTGATAGACCGCCGACAGCATCCCGGCGCGCAATAACTCGGCCAGCTTGCGAGCATCGATCGCGTCGCTCTTGTTGCCCGACTTCATCAGCGCGTTCTTGCGCGGGTTGCACACCACCAGCTTGGCCACCCGCCGCGACAGAAGATCGAACAGCCAGGCCGAATGCGTGCCTTCTTCAAAAGTCACGAGTAAAGTCCCGCGCATCCCTCCGATAAACTCCAGAATGGCTCCCGCTCGCGTGGCTAGAATGCACTGCTGGATCAAACGGCCGCTCTCGTTCAGCACCGCCGCTGAAATCGTGTCCCGGTGGACATCGAGCCCCACATATCGCACACTGTTCATCTGGGTGTTCCTCCCTGTTGGCTTGGGTTGTCTGCTTCAGCACAGCAACCGCAGCTTACAGGAAAGGGGCGCCCTTTCATAATGCGTGGCCAAGCTGGTGGTGTGCAACCCGCGCAAGAACGCGCTGATGAAGTCGGGCAACAAGAGCGACGCGATCGATGCTCGCAAGCTGGCCGAGTT
>JAKAMR010000079.1 GCA_021812785.1 Nitrospirota bacterium | reverse complement strand
TGCTGCCGCCCAGCGGAACTACGATTATCAGCCCAACTCCAATTATGTGGTCATTAAATTGGGCGGGTATTCGCCGGTATCAAACGAACTGACCGGCTATGACACCGGTTTTAACGGAGAAGCCGCCTTCGGGCACTATTTCAACCGGTATTTTGCCACGGAGTTAGGTGTTGGACATCTTCAGACCTCAGGCACCGCCTTCTGTGTCGCCTTAAATGCTTTTTGCACGGAAGACATAGACGCCACCTATGTGGAAGCGACGGCCAAGGCTGTCTTCCCGGTCCCGTATTATTACTCCAGGGGTTACGGGCCGTTGATGGACTTTTACCTGGGCGGTGGCGTGGGCGTCTATTTCGCCAATGACAATGTGGACGCCATTGATTTTCACCGCAGCGACACCGTGCCCGGTTTCCAGATACTTGGCGGGACGGACTTCAACTTAAACAGGAACGTCTTCCTGGGTCTGGAACTTAAATACATGTATGCAAAGCCTTTTGACACCGACATAGAAGGCATGATCTTTACCGGCAATATAGGATTCCGGTTTTAGGCTTTTTGGTTTTTGCGGAAAAAACCCTCGCTCTTCCCTCTCCCATGGGGGGCGGAAGGCGTTGAGCGTAGCGGGGTGACGCGGGCGCGTCACATCACGCAGCGGTAACTATTCAGACCAGGCGCGGTATGCGCGACATGACGGCAAGACGAGTGAGACGGCGCTTAGTGGAGCGAACGCCTTCCTCGCCCCATGGGAGAGGTGAGGCGCCAATAAAATGGTGAGAGAGACCAATAAAACGTAATTATTTGCTTTGCCCCGCCTCACCTCATCCTTTACCCCCTCCCCAAACTTCCCTCATCAAAATTAAAATCGTTTCCTTTTTTAAGTTATACTTTTCCCATGATTTCATACGGCGTGGCGGTGCACGGAGGTGTGGGGTCTCCGGCGGAGTTTTCGGACGGGTGCAGGACGGCCTGCGAAGCGGCGTTTCAGTTGCTGGAGGCGGGCAAAAGCGCTCTCGATGCGGCCGTTGAGGCCGCGCGCGTCCTCGAAGATGACGGCAGGTTCAACGCCGGAAGCGGCTCAGTCCTGCGCATCGACGGCAAGACCGTGGAAATGGACGCGGCCGTAATGGACTCGGAAGGCCACATCGGGGCGGTTATCAATATAAGAGGAGTAAAAAACCCGGTGCTGGTGGCGCGGGCAGTGCTGGGTTCGCCCCACGTTGCCATGGCCGGCCGCGGAGCCCAGGCCTTCGCCAGAAGACTTGGCTTCGGGCCTTATTATGAGGTCTCCGAAAGGGCCGCCGCAAATTACGAAAGGATCAAAAGCCGAATGGGAAAAGAGGATTTTCACTTTTTCCGGCAATGGGTTGGTGAACAAAAAATCTCTGGCGGGAAGGGAAAAGCAAAAAGAACCGATACGATAGGCGTGGTGGCCCTTGACAAAAAAGGGGTTTTTTCCGTGGCTTCCTCTACCGGAGGGGCCTCCCCAATGCTGGTTGGCCGGGTTGGAGACACGCCCATGGTGGGCTGCGGATTTTATGCCGGTCCGGAGGGGGCGATTGCAGTTACGGGACTTGGAGAGGAGAGCATAAGGAAAATGCTGGCCAAAACGGTTTATGATATGGTGGCGGAAGGCATGGGGGCAAGGGCTTCTTGCGAAAAAGCGCTGGGCCTGCTTCCCCAGCATGTGGATATGGGTATAATAGCGCTTACAAAAAATGATTACGGGGCGGCATCCACAAGAAAAATGCCGATGGCGCAATATAGCGCCATAAGGCCTTAAGTTTTAAAAATAAAAAACAAAAAAGCAAAATTCGATATTGGAAAGAGGTGTCTCAATGGACATTCAGCCTGAAGGCGAACAGATAAGGAAAGCGATACGATGGGTATCGGCCATGAGGGAGGAGAACCCCAAGGCAACCCTTTTTGCCCTGTTGCAGGAGGCCGCCATGAAATTTGACCTCTCGCCCAAGGACCAGGAGTTTCTGACACACTTTTTCACGGAAAAAAGTTGAATCTGGTCATTGAAATCGGGCTTTTTCGCGGAAAAAGCTAATGCACCGAGCATGAAAAACACGGGTCATAGGCGCGGATAAGCATGCCGGCAAGAGATTTCAGCCTCTCTTTGGGCAGATCAATATTATCTTCTATAAGTCTTCTTAAGTCCTGCTCCATGGCAAGGTAATTGTGGGCCGTGGGCGTAACTATGTTGGCCTTGCGGATGGCTCCCGTCCGGTCTATCGCATAGCTGTGGTACAGCAGTCCCCTCGGCGCCTCCGTCAGGGCCCTGCCTTCGCCCTCACGCGCGGGCGGTCTTCCAGGAAATTTTTGTTTTTTTTGTTTTTCCGCCCCTGATGCCTCCAGGAGTTTTTTGCACTCCTGCCAGAAATGAAGCAGTTCCGCAGCCTGCGCCATTATATTGTTAAATGGATTTTTACCTGAAGACGATGAGAGAGAAATCGAAAAGGCCGGTTTGCGGGCCTTTTCACCAAGCCACCTGGACTGAAGACTCACCCTGGCCAGGGCTCCGGTCATTATCTGCCCCCTTTCCCTGAGCCTGGTTTTTTTGGCGTTCGAATATGAGGCCTCCTTTTCTTCGAAAAGCTCCTCATATTCTTCTTCCGTTCCGTCCAGCCCCATATCGGATACTATGCGTCCTCCATTTATCGCGTACCCGCCATCATCTGAAAGGCAGACCAGTTCGGAGGCCGTCTCAAGCCGTGGAGGTTTCAGCTCCGATATCAGGCCTGCGATGTCCTCCAGGTCGTCTTCCGCGGAGGCCAGGCCGGACAGCAGCCTGTCTATCTCTTTTTCTCCTGGGAAAGATGTGAACCCCCCCACCACCATGGAAACGGGATGCAGAGCCCTTCCCCCGAAGGTCTGCGTGATGCCGTTAAAGGCCTCTTTTACGTTAATGAATTTTTTCAGAAGGTCTTTTACTTTTGCTTTTTTGGTTTTTTTTGCTTTTTCTGTTTCTCCGTTTTTCCCGCATTCGGCCCCATCACGGGCGGACATCATCTCCATCAGTGAACTTTTTCCTTCATAATCCGGAAGCGCCAGCATTACCAGATGCACAAGGTGGCTGGAGGCTATCTGGCTGTAAGCCATGATCTTCCTGGCTGCAATGGTTTCGGGCCCCGGCTCGAACCATATGGCCTTCTCTATGGCCCGGATGGAGGTGAGCATATGGGAGACGGGGCATATTCCGCATATCCTTGCCACTATGTCGGGTGCCTCGTCATATCTTCTGCCTACAAGCATGCCTTCAAAAAAACGGGGCGGCTCCCATATGTTTATCTTCAGCTCCGCAAGCCTGCCGTTTTTTATCTCGAACCGGACGCCGGCTTCTCCTTCAACCCTGCCCAGGTATTCCGTTTTGATCCTCATTGTCCTGTTTCCCCCAGCGCGCCAAACAGGGTGAAAAACCTTTTTTCTATGTCCTCCTCGGTGAATCCCAGTTTCCTGAATTTGCCTTTGAGCGCCGGGACGTTTGCCTGGCCCATAAGGCCAAAGCAGCTGTAGCACGCCCTGTGGTGCGCCGGGCAGAGCGCGCCGCACCCAGCGTTCGTCACGGGCCCCATGCAGGGAAGCCCATCCTCCAAAAGCACGCAGGCGTTGCCGGCCATCTTGCATTCCATGCAGACGCTGTATTCGATGAATTCCGGCTCCTTGCCTATCAAAACGGAGGCAAGTGCCTCTTCCAGGTCCCTTTCACCTGGAGGACATCCCCTTATGCAGCCGTCCACCTTCACGTAATCCCCGATGACATGGGGCCGCGTGGAGGACATCTCATAAAGCCTTTCCCGATACGCTGCCCGCTCCACCTCCATCTCCGGGGCAAGGGCCTTTATTGCGGGGATCCCCCCAACTATCGCGCAGGAGCCCACTGCATAAAGGACTTTGCTTGCCGCCCTTATCTTCTTTATCTCTACTATCTGGAACGGTTCAGTAACCGCGCCTTCCACAAGGGCCAGATCGAAAGGGCCCTCCGGCGAGCCCGCGGAGCTGGCCAGCCTGAAGAACGTAAAATCGAATGACTCCAGTGTCTCTTTAAGCGATCTTTGGAAATAGGCAAGCTCAAAACCGCAGCCCGTGCAACAGCTGAACTTGAAAAACCCGACCCTTTTCTTTTCAGGATTTTTTTCTTTTGGGGAGTGGACATCTTTCTTATGGAGCCGGAATTTCTTATAGAATGACATCGGGCAACCCCTTCAGCTGGTCATAGGCAAAGACCGGCCCGTCCTTGCACGTAAACCAGGGGCCTATCTGGCAGTGTCCGCAGTGGCCGGTCCCGCACTTCATCCTTCTTTCAACGGAAACATGGATGGCGGACCCGGACATTCCCTTTAACATCAGTTCCCTGGCAGAAAATCTCATCATTATCTCCGGCCCGCAGATAAAGGCAATCGTTTGGGCGGGCTCTATCCGCAGAGGACGGATTAGCTCCGTTATAAGCCCCGAATGGATCTTTATATCTCCCGCGATCTCCTGTTCCTGCCCTGGGTTGTCCACCGTAAGCCCGATCTTTACGGCCCCAACGCGCTGCCAGCGTGCAAACTCCGTTTTGAAAATTATGTCCTCCGGCCCCCTGGCCCCGTGAAGAAGCGTTACTTCAATTGGGGCAAGCGATCTGGCCATCTCTATTACTGGCCTTAAAGGGGCCAGCCCAAGTCCGCCCGTTATGAGGAGGAGATGTTTGCCCATGACCTCTTCAAGCGGCCAGCCTCGGCCGAAAGGTCCCCTTAAAAAGAGTTCATCACCCCGTCCAAACTGGGAAAGAAAGCCTGTCACCCTGCCTGCCGTCCTCACGGTGTGCCCGAAAATTTTTTTGCCTTTTTTGTCTTTTTTGTTTTTTTTGCCTTCCCCGGAAGGAAGAACGCTGAAAGAGATGGGCGCTTCGCCTACCCCCGGATAGCCAAGCATATTGAACTGCCCCGGTTTTGCCATAGGGTGGGTCTCCATCGTAAAAGTCCCGGCTGGTTCTATCGTAAAAGTCTTAACACCGGGGGACTCCTGTCTTACATCGGTGATCACGGCCTTTACGGGGGCAAGGGAGCCATTTATCATTCCATCATCGCCTTGGCTATCTCCGTGAGGTCTATGCCCGTGGGGCACCATCTTATGCACCTGCCGCAGCCCACCGTTGCTTTCATGCCGAACTGCGTATCATAATCCAGCTTGTGAAAGACGAACTGACGGAGCCTGGCATACCTTTGGGCCCTGAAGTTGCCGCCGTGCACCCTTGCGAAGGAGATGTCCTGGCAGGCGTCCCACCTCCTTATCTTTTTTACGCGGGAAAGCGCAAGATCGGTCTCATCGCGGACATCGTGGCAAAAGCAGGTCGGGCAGACCATGACGCAGTTGGAGCAGGAGAGGCATCGTGAGTCCGCGGTTTCCTTGAGCGCGTGGTGGTCCGGGCGGGCAAGGAGCGCATTTTGCACCGCCTCCATATCCAGGTTTTTTTTAAAAGTTTTTAAAAGGGCAGCCTCCATCTCTTTTATTTTCGCCAGGTCCTTTTCTTCAGGCGGTTTCCCCTTGTCCGGAGAAAGGGCATGGAACAGGTCCCTGGCCTTTTCGCTTGCCAGCTCCAGCAGGAATTTTTTTTCTCCACCGTCCATATCTGCCCCGGATCCGCCTGAATCCACGCCTGAATCTGTCAGCAACCCGCGTAACTCAGTAAGAAGAATGTCATATCCGCTCCGGGCTTTCAGATAAGGTCCTGCCCCTACCAGGTGGCAGAAGCAGAGGTCCGTCACGCTCTTGCAGTTAAGCGCAATGGTGAAGATATTTTCCCTTCTTATCCTATAAAAAGGGTCTGTATACTGGCCCAGAAAAACCTTGTCCAGATAGAGTATGGCGTTTACGTCGCAGGGGTGTAAGCCTATCAGCGCACGCTTCCGCATTTGAGGATCCTTATGGTCCTCCAGAAACCTGCCCTCTGAAATATCAAAGGAAAGCACCTCCTGCACGGGCTCGAACAGGTATTTTTTCCCCGGGGGCAGCATCGTGCTTTGATAATCCAGGTCCATCTGCGAAAAAGAGGATACGTCCTCAAACCTGGCCGTCAAGCCTCCGCCCACCGGTCCCGTAAGCGTGTACTGCTCACCCAGCCTTTCGACAAAGCGGGCCAGGGCCTCCACCGGTATGATGGTCTTATAATCTTTTTGGAAAGCGCTCGCCCCAGTCATACCATTTCCACACATCTTTTTGAAGTTCATCGTATTCCCGCTTTATATGCTCAAAGAGGCGGGCGTTTTCCAGCGCAATAGCCCCCTGGCAGGAAAGGCCGTTTGCGAACTCCATGTCCCCGGGGCTGAACTCATAAGGATAGGGCATATACACCTTCAGGACCCCCAGTGCGGAGCCCTTTATCGCAAGCGGAACGCTCAGCAGCCCATAGATGTCTTCCTGGGAAAGCGATTCGCGGTCCGCCACCCTGTTGTCCAGGGAGATATCAGGTATGCTCACAATGTTGCATTGCAGGCATTCCCTGTCTATGGGGCTGTCTTCCAGCCTGACAGATTTCCTCGCCGCGTATTCGCTTGAAAGGCCATAAGAGGCCCGAAGGGACAGTTTTTTTTGCTCCCTGTCCACCAGCCATATAGAGGCAGCATGTGCGTCAAGCCCTTTGGTTGCGGCCTCCGCTATCTCCTTTAGCACCTCATCGATTGAAAGCGAGCCGGACACCGTCCTGGCAGTTTCCGCCAGCGCCTTCATCCTGTCCCAAACCTTTGCCTTTTCCGCAAGCATGCCTCCCATGGAAGCAAAAAAAAGGGCTTGCGCGGTTTCCTCAGGAGTGAACTCGCGGGCCTCATCCGAATACACCCTGATAACTCCTATGGTCCCGCGCTCTGAAAGAAGGGGCACGCTTAAGACACGGCGGATGCCGTCTTTTTCAACCGCAATGCTGCTGGTCTCTCCTTGCAGGGCCAGGCTGTCGGCTTCCAGTTTTTTGGGGTCAGGCGGGCCGCCTTCCGGGGTAAAAAATTCCCTGACCATTCCGTACAGGGCGGACACTTCAAACGAATGGTCCCTGCGGTTCAAAAGCTCTATGGAACACCCTTTTGCGGAGAGGCCCTGGGCGATGGACTTTGCAAGGGCGTTAAGTGTGCCTCCCAGTTCCCTGGTGCAAATAAGGTCCTTGCAAAGGTCGCAGGCCTTTTGGATTTGCATACCTAAAGCCTATCACGGAGGGAGCGGCCATTCAATAAAGCAAAGCGTAAAGGCGTAAGCCTGATCCGAAGCCTTTTAAAGCAAAAATAAGCTTATAACCATCGGCGCACCCTGCCTTTATAGCTCAGCCATTCCGCGCCAAACTCCCGCTCCAGCTGTTTTTCCTCCCGCCGGATAAAAAGATCAACTGCTGGAATTTGAAGAGCGCCAGTATTGTGAAGAAGGCTTTTGAAAGAGTTCACGATTTTAAATGATAATATCACGCGGCATAAAATAAAAGGGCGAAAAGCCGCCCTTTTATTTTATGCATATGTTTGGAGGCCCTTATTTAAACGTCTTGAGAATGTATCTGGCTATTTTTTTTGCGTCCTTGTCCGGGACCATCTGTTTTGTGAACACATGCATTCCGGGGCCCGGGTGCCTCATTATGTGCACGATGTCATTTACCGTTTTGACGCCGTGTTTCTGGCGGTCTTTTTTGTGGAGCGTATAGGCGGGGTTAATAATATTGCCCCCGTTGACGTGGCAGTCCGAGCAGTTTTTCTGAAAAAGCGCCTTCCCGGACATGCCCTTGGCAGAAGCTCCGGAAGGCAGAAACAAAAAGAGCATCGCGGCAAAAAAGGCTGAGGCGAGAGTTGCGGTCTTCATCTTTTTCTCCCTTCTTTTTTGAGATTTCTTGCTTTTTATTTCATCTGAAAATTTTTTACTTTTGCATCGGTCAAGTCAAAATATTCTGTCTGCCGACAGAAGGCACATTACCGCGAACATGGCGGCATTCATGCCCCGCCAGGCAAAAAGGTAGTTTTTGTTTTTCTTTTTTTCGGACCCCATTTTGAGCATCGCGGCCCCGGAGAGCGCCAGGCAGGCGGCAGCGGCCGCCAAGCCGTATATGATGATGCCTCCGGAAGCGCAGTAAGCCAGGAGCATTGCGCCTGCGCCGCAACTTAAGCTCCAGCTGCAGATGACCCTTGCGAGTTGGCGTTCCGAGAATACTTTTGTGAGGGAAGGCAGGCCGGCCTTTTCGTATTCCCCCCCGTACTGCGAGATGAAAAGCCAGAAATGGGGCATCTGCCACATATAGAAAAAAAAGCATGGCAGTATACACCGTGGATCGGAAAGCGAGCCGCCCGCGTAAGCCCATCCGATGGCGAAAGGCATGGCCCCCGTAAGAGCTCCGGGCGCCACGGCAAAAGGCGTTTTCCTTTTAAGGGGCGTGTATACCGCCCCGTACCAGAAGGCCGTGAAAAGCCCCATGCCCGCAGGCAAAGGCCCCCGGGACCAAAAAAGCGCCGCAGTCCCCAGGGATATGAGGCAGATGGAAAACAGAAAGGCGCCCGCCGGACTGGTCCTGCCGGAGGGCACAGGCCTGCCGCTGGTCCTTGGCATGAGGGCGTCGGTCTTTCTTTCAAGGAACTGGTTAATGGCCGAAGCGCCGCAGGCAAGCAGCATGACGCCCGGGGCAAGCAAGGCGATACGCGTGCCGGGCCGGGGTGCGGCAAGCAGGTATCCTGTGGCCGCCGCCAGCACGGAAAAAAACGATATCCTTATCCGGCAAAGCTCAAGCCATTTCCGGCTGTCCATGTTTCCCACATTCATTTTAGGCCCTTTATGTATTCTATGAGCGCAATGATTTTTTTCTTTTTTTTGTCTTTGGAAAAATAAAAGATTTTTAAAAGATGAGGGTCTTTTGAAAACTTTAAAAAGATTGTATCTCAATATGGCCCGTTTAGGAAGACGGGGGGTAAATTAATTTGTTTTTCCTTGCTGACGGATGCCGGATGCAAAAAGATCACTGCCGCGCTGGGAAAAAGGGGCGGCTGGATGAAAGCGCCGCCCTTTTTCAGTTTTTTAAATTACTTTACATCCTCCTCCGGCAGTTTTACCCAGCTTTTACCTTTTTCCTTCAAATAATAGCTGTTTCCCATTTGAACTATCTTGTTATTCTGGCCCTCGGACACATAAGGGGTTTCAGGTATGTTTTTAAGGTCAATTTTGGAGACCGGGACATTTTTTAACAGCTCCGATATTACATATGTAAAGGCCGTATAGCTGGTGGGTTTGGATATTATCCGCTGTCCTGGCGGGACATGGGAAAATGCGGGGCCGATGAACTTTATTCCCACGGGATCCAGCGTGATGGACGGCAAAGGGATTTCCCTCAGATCGGCCGGCTGGATGCTTTTTGCAACAAGGGCGGCCCCGTGCTCAGGCACAAAGATGACAACGTAATTGCGCCGGGAGGCGGCCAGTTGCCCAAAGAACTGATCGAGCTCTTGCATCATGCCTACGAGGCACTCCTTGTAATGAGTCTTGCGTGATTTGAGCCACCAGAATTTTTCACCCACGAAGTGCGCCCCCGCGTGAAGCGTGACCGTATCATAATAAAGGGCCGCCCGCGCGGCCCCTGATTTGTTGCGCACGGCAAGCCACTTGTCCAGCACCTGGAGGTCGTCATAGACCGGGGATTTATCGAAATCGAGCTGCCTGGGGGACAGGCCCTGATCGCCCATGGGCGGCGCCGCCTTTCCCAGTGTCACGATCTCTTTGGAAAAGTCACCGTAAACGCCGTCATGGTTGAGCGCGGTGAATGCCTGATAGCCGTTTTTTCTAAGGCTCTCGAACAGGTAACAGCCATCCGGCGCCGGGTTGTAAAGGTCCCCGTGTTTTTCCTGGCCGCAGGTGGACCTGAGGACCCTTATGGCCGCGGGGCCGCTATAGCCCGTGGCGGTATTGAAATCCGTAAAAAGCATGTTGAACTGTTTCCAGAACGGATCATTCTTTAACCCCTCGACCGAGAGGTCTTCCCATGAGAGGGATCATATGTGAAGGACAATGATATCGAAAGGCGGCGCTCCCTTCCTGGGTTTTTCAAACCTGACAATGCGTTTGGCCTCGGACCTGTGGAACGCTTCAAAATAACCCTGCGGCGTGCCGTTGGCCGGCGGGGCCTGTGCGGCTGCCGCCTGCTTTACCCCGCATGCCCGGAAAGGCATGATGGCAACCATCAAAATAATCACCGGGATGGCCATGTTTAAGCGCTTTGAGGCAAAATGGCAAAGGATGAAAAGGAGGATAAGCCCGCCGATGTCTATGGGGTTAAGATTCTGAAATACAAACTGGAACATATAGCCCGCGGACATTGCGTTTGCGCCCGTAAGGGAATGGAACGCATAACCCAGGGGCGGAAACCATGTTTCGTGCCAGAAAAGCAGGAAGCCCAGCGGGATGCCGATGGCAACCCGTAGATATTTCAATACCCTGGATGCCGGGACTCTCTCCGGAATGGGCAGAGCGAGGAAACCGCCAAAAATAATGTTCTTTATGAAATCAAACTTGATCGAACCCATGAAAGAAAGGAAAAGTGTTCCCAGAAAATAAAAACTCAAGAACTGCATGCCTCGGCCTCCTCGGTCCTAAAAAAACTATGTTTTATTTTTTCAAGTCCCACCAACCGTACCAGTCCATGTATACGTTCACGGTATCGGTTATTCTTGATGCGTTGTAACCCCAGTCCCTGTCGTAATAATTCCAGACGTTTTCGATCCCGATCGTCACCGAAGACTGTTTTATTGGCGTGGTGAGCAGTGACAGGCCGATGCCCGGTCCTATAGTGTTGTTCCAGGAAAGCCCTTTGGTGTCCGCCGTCCATCGCAGGGTCATATACGGCACCAGGTGCACACCGTCCAAATGGGCCACGTCCGCACCCTGCCTTATCCATCCGTCCGTAAGCAGGTCCGGGATGTTAGGCTGAGGGCCATGTGCGGGCACCTGCCACAGCAACTCCCCCCAGGTTGAGCCGGGATAACTGTCAATAGCTAAAGCCGGGGCCGCAAACCCCAGGCAAAGGACAAAAACAGCCGCTAACAACTTCCTTGAAAACATGTCGGTTCCTCCTTGCAGATCCTTAGTTCTTTATACCCGTTGGTTCCAGGACTTGCGGACATCCGGGCCAATGGACCGCTTAATATAAAACAGTTTTTTATTTCCATTCCATAAGCGACAGCAGATAAAGGGAATTCGAGTAATAGCTGCCGCTCTCCAGCTTGAGTTTTTGAGCCGCCTTTTGCTCGAGAATCCTTCCCAGTCCCGGTTCTCCCAACTGCCGGGCCGCCCTGGCATATACTGCGTAAAACCCGGCCGGCGCATCATCCATTGAAAAAGTGTTATTTTCCAGGTCCACTTCCCTGGGGATGAA
>JAKAMR010000078.1 GCA_021812785.1 Nitrospirota bacterium | reverse complement strand
TTCCGATCTGGTGACCACGGCCATAAATTACCAGGTTGGCTCGGATGAAGCTCCGGATGGGTTTCCCGGCATGGCCCACGCCCAGGAGCACATGATGTTCCGCGGGAGCCCGGGGCTCTCGGAAGACCAACTGGCCAGGATATCCGAAGAGATGGGCGGCGATTTCGACGCGGACACGCAACAGGGCGTGACCCAGTTTTTCTTCACTGTGCCCGCTGCGGACCTCGATGTGGCCCTGCATGTGGAGGCCATACGTATGAAAGGCATTCTGGACACGCAAAAGCTTTGGGCCCAGGAGCGGGGCGCGATAGAGCAGGAGGTGGCTCAGGACCTCTCCAACCCGGAATATGTTTTTTACGCGAAGCTTCTTAAAGACCTGTTTTCCGGGACACCTTATGAGCATGATGCCCTGGGCACCCGCCCTTCGTTTAACAAAACTACGGGCGCCATGCTGAAGCGCTTTCATGAAACTTGGTATGCCCCCAATAATGCTGTTTTGATAGTATGCGGAGATATAAAACCCCCTGCTGCCCTGAAAGAAATAAAAGGCCTTTTTGGCGGCATCCAGGCAAAAACCCTCCCGGCCCGGCCAATCGTCAGGCTTCAGCCGGTAAAGCATGCCTTCATAAGCATGAAAACGGACCGTCCGTACGGCATGGTCTCAATAGCCTTTAGGATGCCTGGCTATGACAGCCCCGATTATGCGGCCTCCGTGGTGCTCTCCGATGTCCTTTCAAGCGAACGCGGAGACCTCTACTCGCTGGTGCCGTCGGGGAAGGCGCTCTTTGCTGGGTTCGAGCTTGATCCCCTCCGTAAGGCGGGCATGGGTTACGCCATTGCCGCGTTTCCTTCCGGCAGGGACAGCAAAAAGCTTCTGGCGGAGGTGCGGGGGGTGCTGCTGTCAGCTGTAAAGAACGGCGTATCCGCGGACCTGGTCTCCGCTGCCAAACTGCATGAGCTGACTGACGCCGAGTTTGAGAAAAATTCCATCCACGGGCTTGCCTCGAGCTGGTCCCAGGCAGTTGCAGTGGAAGGCAGGGAGTCCCCGGATGACGACATAAAGGCAATACAGAAAGTGACCGTGGAGGACGTAAACCGGGTGGCTGCACGGTATCTGCGGATGGGAGAATCCATAGATGCGGTCCTGACTCCCCAAGTTTCCGGCAAGCCCATTTCATCTAAGGGGTTCGGAGGCACGGAAAAGACCCTTATCAAAACTCCGGCCCATGTGACCCTTCCAGTCTGGGCCGCAAAGGCGCTCTCCCGCCTTCAGGTGCCTCGTTCAACTCTCCATCCGGTTGTCAGCATTTTGCCAAACGGGCTGCGCCTTATAGTGCAAACCGAGGGCATAAGCAACACCGTCAGTGTATATGGACAAATAAAAAATAATCCCAATATGCAGACGCCCAAGGGGCATGATGGGGTTAATTCATTATTGGACCAGTTGTTCTCCTATGGCAGCACCTCGCTGGGCAGAATAGAGTTCCAGAAGGCCCTGGACGATATCGGTGCGAACGAGTCCGCCGGGACCAGCTTTTCACTGGAACTGCTGCCGGGCCATTTTGCACGCGGAGTCCAGCTGCTTGCGGAAAATGAGCTCCATCCGGCGTTGCCCCCGGGTGCGTTCAGCATTCTCCGCACTCAAACGGCCGCCTCCCTTAAAGGGGAGATACAAAGCCCCGGTTTTCTGGCGCAACAGGCGCTCAAGGAAGGCCTGTTCCCAAAAACCGATCCGAGCCTCCGGTATGCGACTCCCCAGAGCGTTACGGCTTTGACGCTTGAGGATGTGAAGAGTTACTATTCAAATGTCTTCAGGCCTGACATGACCACGATAGTAGTGATCGGCAAGATCTCACCGGAAGAGGTCCGCAGCGTTATTGAAAAATATTTCGGAGCCTGGACCGCGAAAGGGGCAAAACCGGCCACTGATCTTCCGCCGGTTCCAAACAACCGGCCTTCCTATTTTGCCGTCCCTGATGACAGCCGTGTGCAGGACAACGTTTATATGGCCCAGACATTGCGTCTTAGGCGTGCGGACCCCGGCTATTACGCCCTTGAGCTTGGGAACAGCGTCCTTGGCGGCGCATTTTATGCCACAAAGCTCTACCAGGACTTGAGGGAGAACATGGGGCTGGTGTATTTTGTGGATTCAGTGCTTGAGGCAGGCCGCAAGAGGTCAGTCTATTTCGTCGTCTTCGCATGCGATCCGGACAAGGTGGCCCAGGTGTCCTCGATAGTGTCCAGGGATCTTGGCGAGATGCGGAAAACCCCGGTGCCTGAGGGACAGCTTGAACAGACAAAGGCCTTGCTGCTGCGCAAGATACCGCTTGCGGAGTCAAGTGTGGACCGGATAGCGGGGGGCTTTCTGGACCGTGTGGACAAGGGACTGCCGCTCGATGAACCGGTGCTTGCCGCAAAAAAATATATAAAGCTCACGGGGGCGGACATCCAGCGGGCATTTTTAAAATGGATACGTCCGGGCGATATGGTCCAGGTAATAAGGGGGCCCGCTCCCAAGTAATTTTAATATACCCCGGAGGCCATCCGGTCAGCGTGGAACTGAGCGTCGTTTCCAGTTAGCCTGCCAGGGCCCGTCATGTTCTCCGGTTTAAATGGCGGGCTCCGGTCTAAATTACGCGGGTAACTGGCTATGCCTCAATGGTTGCGCATCTTATTTTACCGTCTCATGATTCACGATGCCGGGCTCATGATGGCTGCTCGCCGCCGGCCAGCCGGTCCCGGACGAAATCTATATGCTCCCTGAGACCGTAGAACTGGTTGGCAAAGGAGGCTGGCACTTTCATGTTGGCGACAGACTCTTCCAGATGGTCCAGCCGTTTCAGAAGTCCCTCTTTGTCATTGGCGGTCAGGGGCCCTGTCATATCATGTTCCAATATCATCAACGCGCGGTACCAGCGGTAAAAGCGTATCATTATCCTCCATCGATAGGCCACGGGTATTATCTTAAGCCCAGGTATCAAAACCACTATAAGAGGCACAACGACCACCAGGATGCGATTGGCCAGGCTCGCAAACCTGAACGGAAGGGAACGGTAAAGGAAGCTCGCGCCCGATTTGTAATACCGGACCGCCTCCTTGCTGAGAGTGAACTCATGCTGCTGGGGGGCCGGGAACTCGCCCTGGTGCCGCAGCAGGTTTGCTGACCCGTATATCTCCCGCGAGGCCTCAATAAGCAGGTCGGTAAGCGCCGGATGAAGGCCCTTCCTGGCAATGAGCTCAACAGTGGGGCCTACCAGGTCTACATCGTGCTCGGGAATGTTTTGCCCAAAATCGACTGAACCCATAGGAAGGACCATCTTGTTCAGATACACTATGCGGCGCGAATATGCGGCTGCCTGCTTGAAGCTGAATATGCGGACCCCCGTGGCGTAAATGAGCCTTTTTATATTCCGCACGGAGGCGGAATCGCCCATCAAAAATACCGCGTCCACATCGCCATCGATCAGGGCCTGGACCGCCTTGTCTCCATCCAAGCCTGAAAACGGTGTGGCGCCGCCAGGCCTGATGCCATTTGCGGCCAGCAGGGCCAAAGACAGGGTCCGTGTTCCGCTGCCCGGCGGGCCTATGGCAAGCCGCATGCCTTCAAACCGGGAAATCAATTCGATAGGCTTGTCGTTTCGATAGAAGATGAGGATGGGGGCATCATAGAGGCTCCCCAATGACACGAGATTGGCTATGTTCAGCCCGCCGGTCTCTCCGCCCTGGACAAACCCTATATCGGCTTTGAAAGACGGGTCAGTCAGCCTCGTCAGGTTTTGGAGCGACCCTTCGGATGCCAGTATATTGAGGTGGATACCGCTTCTGGCCAGTATCTTTTTATATTTCTCCGCATTTGCCCGGAATATGCTGCCCCGTGGACCGCTGGTCATTATAATGGTGGAGGGCGGCGCGGAATGAAAAAACCAGTATACTGCAAACAACAGGGCCAGGATAACAAAGACGAGAAAGGTGAGCGCGGCCGCCGGGCCAAGCCCGAATGTCTCTTTGAACATGGACTGATACCTGGACAGGCCGGCCCGCTGATCGTTTCTCATGAAAAAAACCCCGGGAATTTTTTGTTTTGTTTTTTGAATTTATTCATGATTATAGCACCAAAAGGGGCCGCTAATGCGCCCCGGTCTTTTCTGATACTTCTATAGCCTGCGTCCTCAGGGCCTGCTATAATGGGCTAATCAGCTTTCTAGAAACAGGCTTGGCGGTGGCGGCCCAAAGATAAAAAAAGCATTTTCGCCGCCAGGTTTTTGTTTTCCTGAAGAGTCTTTTTATCGGAGAAAAAATTTTTGGAGACCGGATGTGATGGTCAATTTGCGTAATGACGATTTTTTTTTTAATGGACTGTTGCGTAAGGGGAACGGGCTCTTTTCTTCCGCCGCGGCCGGCATCGCATGCATGGCCCTGTTATCCGCCGCCCTCTTATCCAATGGCTGCACGGTAGGTCCGGCTTTTAGAATGCCGCAGACCCCTGAAACCGGCAGATATACAGCAGGCGCCATGCCCGCAAAGACGGAAAGCGCACCGGTTGCCGGAGGAGCCGCGCAATCTTTTAAACAGGGAGAGGACATTCCCGGACGATGGTGGAGGCTTTTCCAAAGCCCGGAGCTTGACCGCCTGGAGCGCGCCGCGCTTGCCAGGAACTACACGCTTGGGGCCGCGCAGGCCGCGCTACGCCAGGCCTATGAGAACAAACGCGCTCAGTCCGGAGCGCTCCTTTACCCGCAAGTCGATGCCAAGGCCACAGGCGTGCGCCAGAAATTTTCCGGAGCGGCCTTCGGCGAGCCCGGCGTCCCTGGCATCATCTTCAACCTTTTTAACGCCTCCGCGACCGTATCGTATTTGTTTGATCTGTTTGGAGGCTCCAGGCGTGAGCTTGAGGCGCTCGGGGCGCAGGTGGATTATCAGCGTTTCCAGCTGGAAGGGGCGTATCTCGCGCTTACGGCCAATGTCGTCACAACCGCAGTACAGGAGGCCTCCCTGCGCGCCCAGATCGCGGTCACAAAGGAGATATTGTCAGACCAGGAGGCCCAGCTCCGCATAGTCGAGCAACAGTTCGCGCTTGGGGGCGCATCCCGTCCCGACGTGCTTGCGCAAAAGACGCAGCTTGCCCAGACGCGCGCGGGGCTTCCCCCTCTGGAAAAAGCGCTGTCCCAGACACGCCATCAGATGGCTGTGCTCGCCGGTGTCCTGCCCGAACATTCGGGGCAACTGCCGGAGATAGATATTGACAGGCTGAAACTGCCGCGGAGGCTGCCACTGAGCCTGCCTTCAATGCTGATCCGCCGGCGCCCGGACATCCGGGCCTCGGAAGCACTCCTGCACGCCGCAAGCGCGCAGATCGGCGTTGCTACGGCCAACATGCTCCCCCAGATAACTTTTACCGGGAGCATCGGGACTGAAACGGCAAAGGTCGAGGACCTTTTCGGCAAGAATACGAGCATTTGGAGCTTCGGGATGTCGCTGCTTCAGCCCGTATTCCACGGCGGAGAGCTTACTGCAAAACGCCGGGCCGCGGTGGACGCTTATGAGCAGGCGCTGGCGCAATACCAGGAGACCGTATTGGAGGCATTCCAGAATGTGGCTGACGTTTTGAGGGCGCTGGACAGGGATTCCGGCACGCTTAAAGCGCAAGCCCAGGCCTGGGCCGCTGCAAAAGACTCGCTGGACATCACCTTGAAGCAATTTAAGTTGGGGGCGGTGAGCTATCTTCAGCTCCTAAATGCCCAGCGCCAGTATCAGCAGACGCTAATAAGCCTGGTACAGGCCCGTGCGGCGCGCTTTGCAGATACGGCGGCGCTGTTTCAGGCCCTTGGCGGAGGGTGGTGGAACCTGAAACCGGGAGCGCCGGGGAAAATAGCGGACAGCGCCGCGGAAAGAGAGAAATGAGCGGAACGTCCGGGCGTCCCACGTTTTTTAAAGACGCGCCCCTGATCAAACGCATGCTCATCATGCTGGCGGCCGTAGGCATATTGTTCGGGGGCATATTCGCCTACCACGCATACAGGGCCCATATGCAGCGGAAATCCATGGCCTCATTTCGCCCCCCGCCTGTTGCCGTGAGCGCCGTGAAGGCCAGGTACCTGACCTGGCAGCCGCAGATAAAGGCGGTGGCAAGCCTGCGTGCCGTGCGCGGCGTGGACGTGACCAGCGAGATCTCGGGATTGGTGCAGCAAATATATTTCAGCTCCGGCCAGGCAGGCAGGAAAAACCAGGTATTGGTGCAGCTGGACGCCGGCCCCGATCTGGCGCTTCTCCATTCTCTTGAGGCCGCCGCCCAGCTGGCCGGCACCGTCTATGAGAGGGACAAAAAACAGTTCTTTGCCGCGCAGGCGGTAAGCAAGGCCACACTGGATGCGGATGCCGCCGACCTGAAGAGCAAGCGGGCCCAGGCGGCCCAACAGCGCGCGATAGTACGCGAAAAGACCATACGCGCTCCCTTTGCCGGACAGCTTGGCATAAGCACCGTCAACCCGGGGCAGTACATCAACCCCGGAGACAAGATAGTGACCCTGCAATCGCTTGATCTGCTATATGCCGATTTTTATCTGCCGCAGCAGGATTTTTCCAGCATCCGGATAGGGCAAAAGGTTGTGGCCCATGCCGATGCTTATCCCGGCCGTAAATTCAATGGAGTTATAACATCCGTAAACCCCCAGGTGGATCCTTCCACCAGGAACGTAGAAGTCGAGGCCACGTTCCGTAATCCGGAGCACAGGCTCCTGCCAGGCATGTATGTGACAGTGGATATCATGGCCGGAGCGCCCAGGCGCTACCTTACGCTCCCCCAGACAGCGGTAGCTTACAACCCCTATGGAGAGACCGTCTTCGTGATCGAAAAGGGAAAAGGGCCGCACGGAAAGCCCATGCTGGCAGCCAGGCAGGCCTTTGTGACAACCGATGGTACCCGGGGCGACCAGGTGGCAATAGTCTCTGGCATAAGGGAGGGCGAGACCATAGTGACAAGCGGCCAGTTGAAGCTCAGGAACGGATCTGAGGTGATCATAAACAACAGTATACAGCCCAGCAACAACCCCGCCCCCCACCCAAAAGACAGGTAGCCGGAGGAAAGGAAAGAACTTACAAAAAATGCGGTTCACGGATATTTTTATCAGGCGCCCGGTGCTGGCCACGGTGGTAAGCCTTCTTATCCTGGTGCTGGGGCTGCGCTCTCTGGGGCTTTTAAAGATACGCGAATATCCGGAAATACAAAGCGCCGTGGTGACCGTAGCGACCACTTATTACGGCGCAGACCCGGCGCTGGTTGCCGGTTTTATCACAACCCCCCTTGAAAGTTCCATAGCGCAGGCAAGCGGCATCGATTACATGACATCCACGAGTACCCTGGGGCAGAGCACCATCGAGGCCAACCTGCGCCTGAATTACGACGCCAGCAAGGCGCTGACCGACATCAGCTCAAAAGTGAACGCAGTGCTGGACCAGTTGCCGAAAGAGGGCCAGACGCCGGTTATCACCGTGGCCATAGGCGAGACGGTTGATTCCATGTACATAGGTTTTTACAGCAAGGTGCTGCCTACCAACAAGATAACCGATTATCTTATACGTGTGGTGCAGCCCAAGCTGCAGGCCATCGACGGCGTACAGACCGCCGAAATACTTGGCGAACAGCGGTTCGCCCTGCGGGCGTGGCTGGACCCCGGGAAGATGGCCGCCTATGGCGTTACGGGCTCGGACATCAGCCGTGCCCTGGCAAACAACGATTTCATTTCCGCCGTCGGACGGACCAAGGGCCAGATGGTGACCGTGGACCTGACGGCCGCCACCGGGCTGCACACAGTTGATGAGTTCAGGGACCTCGTAATAAAATCGCAAAACAACGCCATCGTACGCCTTGGCGACGTCGCCAACGTTACGCTTGGCGCGGAAAATTATGATACATCCGTGTTTTTTGACGGCAAGAGCGCGGTCTATATCGGCATCAAGGTGGCGCCCACAGCCAACCTGTTGTCTGTTATCAGCGATATCCACAGGATATTTCCGTCAATTCAGCAGCAAATGCCCCAGGGCTTGAGCGGGCGGATCGTCTACGACGCGACCAAGTACGTGAACAGCTCCATCAGGGAGGTAATAAGCACGATAGCCAAGGCGCTGCTGATAGTTACACTGGTGATATTTTTGTCCCTTGGCTCGCCCAGGTCGGTTGTCATCCCCACAGTGGCCATGCCGCTTTCTCTTATAGGGGCGTTTTTCATCATGCTGGTGCTTGGCTATACCATAAACCTGCTTACGTTGCTTGCCCTGGTGCTGGCGATAGGGCTGGTGGTGGACGATGCGATAATAGTGGTTGAGAACGTGCACCGCCACATCGAAGACGGCCTGACCCCTCTTAATGCCGCATACCAAGGGGCGCGGGAGCTCGCAAATCCGATCATCGCCATTTCCGTTGTTCTGGTTGCCGTATATGTGCCCATAGGTTTCATGGGCGGCCTTACCGGGGCGCTTTTTACGGAATTCGCATATACCCTGGCGGGCACGGTGGCCGTCTCCGCGATCATTGCGCTGACCCTTTCTCCCATGATGTGTTCGCGTTTTCTAAAACCGTATGCGGGCAGCAGCCACCGGTTCATGGACATTGTGGACCGCCAGTTCGGAAGGTTGCGGGGGGGATACCAGCGCATTTTGCACAGTTCACTTGCATATCTGCCGGTTACCGTGGTATTCGCCGCGGCGGTTCTTTTCAGCAACTATTTTCTTTACAAGAACGCAAAGAGCGAGCTTGCCCCCCAGGAAGACCAGGGTGTCATCATCGCATTGGCCACGGGAGCCCCCGATGCAGCGCTGGAGCAGACCATGCTCTACACCAGGCAGATCTACAGGCTTATGGCCGGTTATCCGGAAACTGACCATATCTTTCAGCTTGACGGCATAAACGGACTGAATTCCGGTATCGCGGGCATGGTTTTGAAACCGTGGGACAAGCGCAAGAAAACCACAATGCAGCTGCAGCCTGACCTTCAGGGAAAGCTTGGCGGCATAACCGGACTTGAGAGCGTCGCATTCCAGCCGCCTCCGCTGCCCGGAGGCGGGAGGGGATTGCCGGTACAATTTGTGGTTGATACGACCGAGCCGTTCGAGCGGCTGAATGGTGTGTCCCAGGAGCTGGTACGGAAGGCGCGCTCAAGCGGAATGTTTGCATATGTGGACAGCGACCTGAAGATAGACAAGCCCCAGAGCACCATTGAGTTCGAACGGGACAAGGCGGCCCAGCTGGGCCTGACCATGAACGATATAGGCGGGGCGCTGGGGTCCATGCTGGGCGGCGGATATGTAAATTATTTCAGCCTGGCCGGCCGCTCCTACAAGGTCATACCCCAGGTGATGCAGCGCCACAGGCTCAACGCAAGCGATCTGGAGAGCTATTATATAAATACTTCGGGCGGCATACCCGTCCCGGTCTCGACCGTTGCCAGTCTGAAGACGTCCGTCGTGCCGGAATCGCTCAATCATTTTCAGCAGTTGAATTCAGCCACCATTTCGGCGGTGCCCGTGGGAGGCGTTTCCCTGGGGCAGGCACTGGCCGGCCTGGTAAGCCTCTCAAAGGGTGTGCTTCCTTCCGGGTACACGATCGATTATGCGGGACAATCGAGGCAGTACATGCAGGAATCAAAGGCGCTGCTTGTCACGTTCTTCTTTGCGCTGGTAATCATCTTTCTGGCCCTTGCCGCCCTGTTTGAGAGTTTCAGGGACCCTCTCATCGTGCTTGTGAGCGTGCCCATGTCCATATGCGGGGCGATGATATTCATAAGCCTGGGGGTTGGCGGCGCGAGCCTGAACATCTTTACCGAAGTGGGACTGGTGACCCTCATCGGGCTCATAAGCAAACACGGCATCCTGATAGTTCAGTTTGCCAACGACCTGCAGGGTGAGGGCAAGAGCAAGAGGGAGGCGGTAGAGATGGCCGCCGCCATACGTCTGCGGCCAATACTTATGACCACCGCGGCAATGGTACTGGGCGTTCTTCCCCTGGTTACAGCCTCCGGGGCGGGAGCAGTAGGCCGCTATAATATGGGCCTTGTGATAATGACGGGCATAGCGATAGGGACCTTGTTTACGCTCTTTGTGGTGCCCGCGATGTACATGCTTCTGGCAGTGGACCGCTCAAAAAGACCGGCGCCGGAAGGGCCACCGGCAAAAAATCCTGAATAGGTAAAATCAAGCAGGGTTTTAGTTTGAGCGAAATCCGCCTCGTCTGGCGTGTTCCCTTCCATTCAAACCAAACTAAGAGGCTACCTGGGCCTGAATAAAAGACTGAAAAAAGAAAGGACGGGAAACGGTCAGGGGGTGTAATATTTCCCGTTTGCCTCTTCCCCTATGATGGCGAATTTTGCCCTGGATGTCTCCAGCGGATCGGACTTCCACGAAAAGCCGGTCTGGGGCACCTCCACCGCCGCCTCCATCTGCGCCACGGCTTTGTGCCCGTACACCCGGAACTGTTTTTGCGGGTCGTTGTAGCTGACCTTCTCACCGGTGGCCTTCCAAACTATCTTTATGCTCATTCTGGCCGGTGTTGCCCTGGCCTGGAATTTGGGCCATGTGGGTTGGTCGATAACGCTGACGCCTTTAAGATCGAGGACCGCCGTTTTCCCGCCGTCGCTGAACTTTAGGCCGCCTTCGGGCATGGGAATCACCCAGTAAAGCCCGCAGAATCCTACCGGGGGATGGAAGTCATGCACCTGGTTTTCGTGGGACAACTGCCCCTTGAAGAGGGTCACTCATAAATGGGCGAAAGTCCCTTTATGTACCTCCCTTCCCGTGAAATATTCGCCCTGCATGACACCGTTGTCAGTGGTAGGGCTTCCGAAGGCCAGGCGGTTTCCCTTGTTGTCAGTGCCCATGCCGGCGAAATCACTGCACCGGGCCACCCTGCCTTTGAAGTGATATATATGAGAGGGCTCATTGCCGGGACCGGCCGGCTGGTTGTGGCTTCCGTTCTTATCCAGCCAGGGGATGGGACAGGGGTAGGTGCTGCCGTCATATGTGAAGTCTTCCCCGCCATTTGAAGATGTTTCATTTGAAAATGTCTCCGCCAGAGCGGTTTCAGGCAGGTGCAGGACGGATGATGCGGCAAGGACAAGGCCGGAAGAAAGAAAGCTCCGCCTGCTTAGTCCTCCCGTCAAAGGCAATCTTTTGTGCATGGAAGTGCCCCCCTGTTACATTTGAGAAAAATCAAGTTTGGGAAATTTTTTTCAGTTGCTGGTCCGGAATGCGTTTTTCATTTTTATTTTTATTTTCTTTCTTGCCTACCGTCTTTCAAAAGACCTTGAGGGTGCTGACCCCCCCTGGAATTCACGGCCGTGGAATTCATTCTCCTCGTGCTCTTCATATTCGTTCCCGAACTCGAAGCCAAATCCGAAGGAATAAGGATAGTAGTAAGGGTAAGAGTAGTAATAAGGATAATAATAAGGGTAATAGGGGCCATAGTAGTATGGAGAGTAATAATAAGCGGGATAGTAGGGGGCCTCTTTCCAGAGAAATACCTGTACCGCATCAAAAACGGGGAATAAGTAGGTTGTCTTTCCCAGTTTCCCTTTCCGTAGCCCCTCGAATGTACCGGCAACCGTTATCTCCCTG
>JAKAMR010000162.1 GCA_021812785.1 Nitrospirota bacterium | reverse complement strand
CGGGCGCGTCGAAGGCCGAGTGGAGGCTGCATGTGGTAATGGCGGGCAATCAGCCCGAAATTACGGTTATGCCGCTGTTCGCGGGGCTGCATACGAATTTGGTCATTCCGGCGACGTCAGCAAGCGGCAAGCCCATGAACTACGTCATTGAGTTGACATCGGACACGCGGCATTACACGCCGGTCCTGGGATTTTATTACCCCGGCCAGACGGTTCTGCGCTGGAATCAGCAGACAGCGTCCGCAGCAGCAGCGAAACAGAAGGCCCGCGCGGAAACCGTGGCGGCTCTGCCGAACATCACCGCCGCCGACCTCAATTTCAACTGGAGGGTCCGGTGTTCCGGGGGCGGTTGGTTCTCGAACAGCAATTGCAAAGACCTGATGCCGCAGCGCGTGTTTTCCGACAACGGGCATGTGTACATCCAGTTCAAGCCTGACCAGGCCAGTCATGGCGGTATCCCCTCAATTCTGGCGGAAAACAGCGCGGGCCAGACCGGCATTATCAACGCGCAGTTCCGCGACGGTTATTACATCGTGGATTCCCTGCCGGACAAGATCTTGTTGATTGCGGGTAAGGGCGAGGCGGGCAAGGTGGTCAAGATCACCCGCAAGACACAGCGCACCTAAAGGATATAAGCACATGGGACTGTTCAACAGGGTAAAAAAAGGCGAGGCAGGCGGTGAGCAGCCGGTGACTGGAGTACAGCCCACAAGGCCAACGCCCATTCAGGGAGCCATCAAGAACAATGGTGCCGCTACCGCAACAGTGCTGAGGAAGGGCAACATTATCGCGGCGGCGGTGATCGGCGCGGCGGGGATATTGGCCGCTTCGTATTATGTGTATACCTTGCACGAAGCCCCGTCGGCCGTCGGGCACAAAACAAAGCCCGCATCCGGTGCCGCGAACATCATAGTGCCGCACCAGGCATCGAGCGCGCCTTTTGCCGCAAGCACCCGCTCTTCCCCGACTGCGCCTCCGGAGAATAAAGCTACCGGTGCCGGTGGTGCCGGTCCACAACCAGCCAAGCCGACCGCCCAGGAAAAGGCATTTCAGTCTGCGGTGCGCGGAACTGGTGGTGGCAGCACGGTGTCCTGGCAAACCACTGGTGGTCCCGTGCAGGGGGCATCACCCGTGCAGGGGGTCTCGCCATCCGCTGCTGTAGCCACCCTGCCCAAGCCGAAGACCAGCGTGTACAGCACGACACTGGTACGCAAAGAAGTCAGCCCGTATGAACTGCTTCAGGGCACGGTGATCCCTGCGACATTGGAAACCGGCATCAAGTCCGACCTGCCGGGTCAAATCTCGGCGGTGGTTAGCCAGCCGGTATACAACAGCGTGTCCGGGGCGACGGTGCTGGTCCCGGCGGGAAGCAAGCTGGTTGGCACCTACCAGAGCCGGATCCTCGCGGGCGCTACTCGCGTAGGGGTTGTCTGGACGCGCATTCTGTTCCCGAACGGAACATATATGCGTATCGGCTCCATGCCCGGAACGGATGCGAGCGGCTATGCGGGCTTCCACGACGAAGTGAACGATCACACCTGGAAAGTGTTGAAAGGCGCGCTGCTGCTGTCTTTGATTAATGTGGGCATGGCCATGTCGTCACCGACCAGTACGGTGTCCCCCACAACAGGTGTCACGGGTAACATGGCGCTACAGGACGCCCAACAGGCTCTGTCGCAAACGTTCGGACAAGCGGAGGCGCAAATGCTGCAAAGGGACATCAACATCGCTCCCACGCTCACGATTCGGCCCGGATATGCTTTTAATGTCATCGTTATGAAAGACCTGGTGTTTCCGGGACCCTACCGGCACGGCAACGCCATCGCTGCGACAGTCCCGGCATCGGTGGCGGCACCTACCATCACTAACCCATACAGCTAAACATGAAATAGGGGGGACATGAGCATGTCGGCGCATTCAAACTCGGAAGCGGAGCGGGCGCAGCTTGAGAAGGCAGTCGAAGCGGGCAAGCAGCAGTGCCGCGAAGCGTTCGAGCGGCTCTCTGAAGCGGAGCGGGTGCAGCTTGAGAAGATAATCGAAGCGGGCAAGCAGCAGGCCCGCGAAGCGTTCGAGCGGTTCAAGGTCGAGCAACCCGCCGAATACGAGCGGGGCAAGGCCGAGCTGGCCGCCAAACTGCAGGCCGAAGTCGAGCGGCAGCGACCGAAGCCGGAAAAACTCCGCCATGACGGAAAGCCAGCCTGATCTCGATTATGCCGTCTGCTCCTGGTGGACGAGGCGATGGGAAAAGGTCGATCCTGAGAGCGGCCAGCGGCGGTTTTATATTGTGGAGCTGCGGCAGGATTTGTGGGGCGACTGGCTGTTCACTAAGGCCTGGGGCCGCATTGGGCAAAAGCCGTCGCGCGTGGTCGTCGTGCCTGTAAGTGCGCCTGGGGAAGCCCTGGAATTGGCCGAAGATATTGCGCGCATAAGAAATCAGCACCAATATACCGAGCTTGGATGAAATCCGTGACCTGCCGTTGCGGATAATGACCTTGCGCGAGTTTCTGCTTTTCGGACCCGTCCGCTAATCCTAATCCGGCTCATATTCGTATTCCAAATCATGGTAGGCTTCGAGTGGCGGCGCTGGCGGCATGTCCGGCTCTGCCACAACCCGTGGGGCCTCCGCCTCCGCTTCGTGCCGGACTACGGCCTGCTCCGTTACGTC
>JAKAMR010000161.1 GCA_021812785.1 Nitrospirota bacterium | reverse complement strand
TTGAGAAGATACTGGAGCGTCATGAGGCCATGCCTTCCTCCGGGGAAAGCAGCGCCAAGCCACTGACCGCCGAAGAGCAGGACATCCTGGACGAATACCTGTCTCACGGGCTGGCGATTCGTGCCGAGCGCGCGAGGGCGCGACGGTCGGGCGAACTGCCCGACTTCACGCCGCTTCTGCAGCGCTGGGGCGGGGTCACCGTGGTTTATCGGCGGCCGATGAACCAGTCTCCCGCTTATCTGCGCAATCACGAAGAGATCGCGAAGGCCTTGGAGGAGGGGATCTTCTACGCCGAGGAGCTTGAGCCCGTGGAGGCGAGGCTCGATGACCACGGGCATGTACGGTCCATGGTGCTGCAACGTACCGGGCCGTCCGAACGCACGGCGGAGACGCTCGAAATTCCGGCCCGTGCGGTATTCATCGCCGCGGGCAGTATCCCGAATACGGTGTATGAGCGCGAGCATCCTGGAACCTTCCGCCTCGATGGCAAATACTTCGCCACTCACCGGGTCGGCGCATCCGGGGAACTGGAACCAGTGAAGCTGGCGGGCGGCTGCAAGGCAGAAAAATCCGAATTCCTCACCTCTTACACCAATGGCGGGATGGCGGTCAGCATCTACGGCGACAACCATCCGCAATTCAACGGCAGCGTGGTCAAGGCAATGGCGTCCGGGAAGCGGGGCGCCAAGGCGGTAAGGGAACTTCTGGACCCGAGAATTAGGGGGAATCTCGCGGTGACGGCGTACGTCCATGACGCGAACTGGCGGTCGTTTGCCGGCATGCTGGACAGTTGTTTGCGGCCCAGTGTCGTCGCACAGGAGAAAGTGGGACGCAATTTGGTGCGCTTGACCATCAACGCACCTCAGGCGGCAAAAAACTGGCAGCCGGGGCAGGTTTACCGGCTGCAAAATTATGAGACCCGTGCCCGCCGGGTTGGCAAAACGCTCCTGCAGATGGAGGGCATGGCCATCGATGGTATCCATGTCGACAAGGTGCGTGGAGAAATCAGCCTGCTGGTGAACGAAGTGGGAACCTCGTCGAAGATCGCCGGGCAGCTTGCTCCAGGCGAACCGGTCGTGCTGATGGGTCCGACAGGAACGGGCCTGCCGGGCGTGAGGAATAAGACCGTCACGCTCATAGGCGGACACTCGGCTGCCACCAGCGCCATGGATGGCAGCGCGGGCTGGCGGGAGGCGGGATGCCAGGTAGTTTTCATAGGTCGCTTTGCATCCCGAGAGCGTGCAGAGGCGATGCGACCGGCGCTGGAGTGCTGCGCCGACCAAGTGATCTGGGTGCTCGACTCGGGGCCTGCACTTGAGTCGATACGCCCGCAGGACTTCTGCTTCGTCAACGGTCTGGAGAGTTATCTGCAGGCCTGCCGCGATGACGACGAACCTTACGCCAGCTGGGTCAGGCAGACGGACACGTTATTGGTATCGGATCATCCCGGCGCCATGGAGCGAGTCGCGGAAGCCGTGCGCAGCTATCTGAAGCCCCGGCTAAAAACGGAAATCGACATGCTGGCCGTCGTCAACAGCCCCATGCAGTGCATGATGAAAGAAGTATGTGCCCAGTGCCTGTGCCGACATAAGCACCCGGAGACCGGGGAGGCCACCCAGGTCGTGTTCTCCTGTTTCAATCAGCACCAGCCCCTGCTCTCGGTCGACTTCGAAAATCTCAAGGCCAGACAGGGACAAAACAGTCTGCAAGAAAAGCTTGGGGGGCGGTGGCTATCGTTGCTGCTCGACGGTGAAACATCGAACGATGCCGCCTGCGAGGGAACCAGCGTTCCGGTTCTTTGAGCGGCCATACAAGTGATGCTCTGTTCCGACGTGGCTGCACCAAGGGCGGGCAGCGGGTGCCGAAACGGGATTAAGAACGGGCATGGGCCTGCTCGGCAATGCGCGGCTCATGCATGATAAATACGATAAATCAGTTGGTTACGGAGGTACTCTGCCTGTATTTTCGTTGGCCCGCAAATTGCTGTACTGCAATCGACGGGTTATGACATGTACTGGCATCATCAAACGGAGCGCTTTCATGAAACGAGCAATGACCTTAGTGCATTTTGCGGCCGCCCTTGTGCTAGCAGTCGCTGCAACGCAGACGCGGGCGGAAACCATACAGATTCGGATCGGGCACCAGAGCATGTGCACGGACACCTATCCAGGGGGCATCGTCGTCAAGAATCTGCACTTGCTGGAAAAATTTCTTCCCCACACGGGGAAGTATGCAGGAGTGAACTACGACATCGAGTGGCGTGATTACCCGTCCGGCGCGCCCATCACGACGATGATGCTCGCCGATAAATTGGATTTCGGCGTGATGGGGGACTATCCCCTGATCGTGAATGGGGCGAAATTTCAGCAGACACCACATGAACGCTCGTTGCTGATCACCGGAACGGCCTACAACATGGATGGCGCCGGCAATGGCATCGTGGTTCCTGCCAAATCCAACATCTATAGCGTCACGCAGCTCAAGGGCAAGACCATCTCCGTGCCCGTCGGAAGTGCGGCCTGGGGCATGCTGTACAAAATGGCGGAAGACACTGGTATGAAGATGTCGGACTTCAACGTCGTGAACCAGGGGCCCATGGAGGGGATCGCAAGCATTGCGGCGGACAAGGTGGACGCGCATGCGGACTTCTGCCCGATGTCGGAATATATGGAATA
>JAKAMR010000160.1 GCA_021812785.1 Nitrospirota bacterium | reverse complement strand
CAAGTGGTGGGCGGGGCCGAGAAGCCAGCGGCCTTCAGCATGTCGTTGTTGTAATACATTACTTCCATACTACGCATGAAGGCCAGGCTGTATACCTGGTTGTTCGACTGGGGATAATGATCAATGAACGCCGGGTAAATATCCTGCATGTCAGCGGCGCTGAAACCGATCTGCGGGTCTTTCATCAGGTCATCGAGCGGAATGACTGCGTCATTAGCAATATAGTTGGAGACGTCATTCTGATAAGCGACCGTCATATCGGGCGGGGCGCCGCCAGCAATGGCAGCAGTGACCTTCTTGTACAGGTCGGAGTAGGTGCCTTGGAAAGTGGCGGTGACGAAGATGTCGGGGTGGGTGGAATTGAACTGGTTGACCAGATTGTTCAAGACCTGTCCCTGGAAACCGCTTTGCCCGTGCCAGAACTGGATCTGGAGTGCGTTGGCCGCAGGAGTGATGGTCGGCTCAGAGGTGGCGGTGGCCGGGGCGGCAGTGGTAGCTGTCGCGGCGGGAGCAGTCGCAGCCGCCGGGGCTTCCGTCATTGCGGCTGTAGCGGAAGCAGCTGGGGCGGGGGCCTGTGTTTCGGCTGGCGCGGTGGAAGTCGCGGCGGGAGCGCAGGCCGAAAGCGTCATGACCAATACAAGCAAAAACGTTAGGAATGTGTTCCTTTTCATGTTCTCTCTCCTTTTTTGAAAGTCAGGTAGCTGCTCAGGCTGTGCGTCGCACCGGGTTTACGAGATTTTTTCCAGCGAAAGCGAATTCCGCTTAGCGGTTTTGTCTCAAAAGGCAGGTGCGACGCACTTACGGGGGAGCAGTTACAAAATCAGGTGTTTTTTGGATCGGTTCCGTGATGCGCTGGGGTATCTGGCGCTCTGGAAACCCAGGTGATTCTCAACCAACCTGATATTGATCGAGCAATCCGGCTATTCACTTGCCATGTTCATACTATTAACTGATGAGGCACCTCCTTTTTCAACCACGTATTCCAACCCTTGCAACCCCCTCGATGAACCAGCGCTGCAGGAGGAAGTAAATCAGGATAACCGGGATGACACTGATGGTGACAGCTGCCAGCAGGTATTGCACCTCCGTACCGGCATCGGTGATGAATGAAGTAATGCCGACTTGCAGCGGGCGCATCTGGGGATTGTTGGTCACAAGGAGCGGCCACATCAGGGAGTTCCAGCTCCCCAAAAAAGTGAACAGGGCGCTGGTGATGAGCGCCGGCCTGGAGAGCGGCAGGACGATGCTCCACAAGAACTGCAAATGGGTACAGCCGTCCAGGGCAGCGGCATCATACAGTTCGGATGGGATGGCCTTGAAAAACTGTCGCAGGAGAAAAATGCTGAAGGCGCTGGCGGTCCAGGGGATGATGAGCGCCGCATAATGGTCTATCCAGTGAAGCTGCCGCATCAGGATGAAGTTGGGGATCAGCGTCACCTCAAAGGGTACCATCATGGTCGAAAGCAGAAGGATAAAAAGCACGTCCCGGCCAGGGAAGTGCATACGAGCGAAGGCATAGCCCGCCAGTGAGGAAGTGACCAGAACGCCCAGCGTGGTTGCGACGGCGATGAACAACGTGTTTTCAAAATAGCGCGGGAACAGTCCCACCCGGTTCCAGGCCTCCACGTAGTTGGAAAACAGCCAGTGTGTCGGGAAGAAGTCCTGCGCGGCGGAGGCCTCGATGTAACTTTTCAGAGAGGTCAGCACCATCCACACAAAGGGGAAGAGTGCAAAGAGCGCCCCGGCAATCAACACCAGGTGGAGAACCAGGCGTTTGAGCAAATATACCAGCCGATCAGAGTTGAACATGGCTTTCATTCCCCTGCCTCCCACTCCTCTGTGCGTTGGCCGACGAAACGGAAATTGACCAGGGTCAGAACCAGGATGAGCGCCGAAAGCAGGACGGCGATAGTAGAAGCGTAGCCATAATTCGAGTAACTGTACAACTGGTCGAACATATACACCGTCAGGGTGTTCGTGGTGCCCAGCGGACCGCCCAGGGTCTGGGCGGCGGCGCTGTTCATGGCGTAGATCTGGTTGAATGATTGGAAGGAACCGATGACAGAAATGACCAGGACGAAGAACAGGGTGGGTGAAAGCAGTGGAAACGTGATGAAGCGGAACAATTGCAGACTGTTTGCGCCATCAATGCGTGCCGCTTCGTAAATCTCGCCCGGAATATTGGTCAGGCCGGCCAGAAAAATGACGATGTCATAGCCGACCGTCTGCCAGATGGTGAAGATGGCGATAGCGACCAGCGCCAGGCTGGGCCCCTGCATCCAGGTGGGCGCGGACACGTTGATTTGCCTGCCGAGCAACTGGAACACCCCCACCGGTTCGATCAACCAACGCAGGGGCTGCAGGCCGAACTCTTTCAAGACCAGGTTGGCCAGCCCGCTGCTGGGATCGAATACCCAGGCCCAGACAACCGAGGAACCGACAGTGGAGAGCACGTAGGGCAGAAAGTAAATGGTGCGGTACACGGCCTGGCCGCGCACGCGCTGGTAGAGCAGGTAAGCGAAGAGCAGGCCCAGCGCCATGGCGATGACAATGGTCATCAATGCGAAGGAAAATGTATTGACCAGGGCGGTCCAGAACTCATGGCTCGTCAGGGCGCGCATGTAGTTCTGTAGGCCGACGAACCTAAATTTGGTGATTGTCCCTGTGTTCAGGTTGATTTCGATTG
>JAKAMR010000077.1 GCA_021812785.1 Nitrospirota bacterium | reverse complement strand
CCGATCTGTCATTATCTACTCCTCCGACAAAGAAGAACGCGAAAGGACGAGCCCGCATGTGCGGCACCGGAAATTTACCAGTTGGATTAAGGAAAAGCTTCCCGACTGGAGCCTTATGCAATTCATACCGAACAGTTATCCCTTTCAAGGAAATGTGGAAAAAGGGTCGTTTGCCGACTTTTTTATTTATATAAAAAATTTAGAAAAGAGGTCCGGTGAAGCTCGGTTCATTAGCTAAAAGGTTCAGTCCAAACAATAAACCTGAAAAATAGGCCGCCGCTTTATGGCGGCTGTCACTGCAGATTTTTTTTACACCTCGAGTGTTTCTCTTTGCATTGCCTCATGCCCTCATCAAATGTATGCGGGCGTTTACCGTCCATGACTTACCGCGGACCTGATGGAACGAACAAATTAAAAAATTTCCTGCATTTGATCCCCTGCTTTATCCGCAGGAGACATCGAACACTCAGAGGCAGCACAAATTAAAAGGAGGGTGGCATCCTAATGAATTTTTTCCCAGGGAGGTCCGGCAGAAAACCGAATGAAAACGCTCGATAAGATCAAAGATCGCAGTGCGGCGGTAGGCATCATCGGTCTTGGCTACGTCGGGCTTCCACTAGCCATAGAGTTTGGCAGGGCCGGGTTCCCGGTGACAGGTTTTGACATCGACACAAACAAGGTTGAATCCTTGAATCAGGGCAGGTCTTATATCAGGCATATCCCTTCAGACGGAATACTTGAGGTCAAAAACAAAAAGAAATTCAGGGCGACAACGGACTTTTCCCTGCTTGAGGAAACCGACTGCATCATAGTCTGCGTGCCGACCCCGATTAATGGTTACAGGGAGCCGGACCTGTCCTATGTCCTTAATTCCGCAAGGATCATCGCGGAGCACCTCAGGAAAGGGCAGTTGGTCGTGCTGGAGTCCACCACCTATCCCGGCACTACAGATGAAGACATGCGGGCGATACTTGAGGCAAACGGGCTTAAGGCGGGGCTGGATTTCCACCTTGCCTTTTCCCCCGAAAGGGAAGACCCCAACAACAAGAGCTTTTCCACTAGGACCATCCCAAAGATCGTGGGCGGGTACACCCCGGAATGTCTCACGGTGGCCAACGCCCTTTACGGAACGGTCATAGAAAAAACGGTGCCGGTCTCCTCCACGCGGGTGGCGGAGGCGGCAAAGCTCCTTGAGAACATTTACAGGGCGGTCAACATAGCCCTTGTAAATGAGCTCAAGGTCCTTTTTGACAGGATGGACATAGACATCTGCGAGGTGATAGAGGCGGCCAAGACCAAGCCTTTCGGGTTCCAGGCATTTTATCCCGGTCCGGGCCTGGGAGGCCACTGCATACCCATAGACCCGTTCTACCTGACCTGGAAGGCAAGGGCCTACGACTTCCATACGAAATTCATTGAGCTTGCCGGAGAGATAAATACCTCGATGCCATATTACGTGGTGGAAAGGATAATGGATTCGCTGAACAAAAAGGGTAAAAGCATAGCGGGCTCCAGGGTCCTCGTCCTGGGCCTGGCTTACAAAAAGGACATAGACGACACAAGGGAATCGCCATCATTAAAACTGATAGAGCTGCTTAACCAGAAGGGTGCTCAGGTGGAATACAATGACCCTTTTGTCCCAAGGACGCTTAAAATGCGCAAGTACAATCTTAAGATGGAGTCGGTCCCCCTTACCGCCGAGAACCTTAAGCGTTATGATTGCGCGGTCATCGCCACAGACCACTCCTGCTATGACTACGAGTTCATAGCGGAAAACTCATCGCTCCTCGTGGACACGCGAAATGCTACGGGCCCGGTAAAAACAATAAACAAAAATAATGTGGTCAAGGCATGAGGCGCGCCATGTCCGAGCCGGCCACATACAAAGAAAAAACGTATCCAGCGGTTTTCTTCTCCGGGTGGAAAAAGGCGGCTTCCCTTTTTCTGGCCCTTGCTGGCGCAGCCATTTTTTACGGGCCGCTCAGGGAGCTTATTATATTCTCGTTTCAGAACGAGAATTATTCACATATGCCGCTGATCCCGTTCATAAGCGGGTATTTTTTTTGGCTGAAAAGAAAAGAGATATCCTCAAATGCGGGCAAGAAATCATGGGTTTTGGGCGCCCTCGTCCTGCTTGCAAGCGCTGCGCCCTATTTGATAGGGAAAAGCCGGGCGGGCGCGCTCAGTGAGAACGATTATCTTTTTTTCATGATGCTTTCCGCCGTGCTCTTCTGTTTGGGCTGCTTTACGCTCCTTTTTGGCCTTCGTACCTTCAGGGCCGCCGCATTTCCGCTGTTTTTTCTGTTTTTCATGGTGCCCGTTCCGGCTTTCATTTTGAACAAGGTGATATTTTTCCTGCAGACAGGCTCAACTTATGGAGCCGACCAGATATTCAAGCTGGCCGGGATACCTTTTTTGCATCATGGCTTCAAGTTTGATTTCCCGGGGCTCAGTATCTATGTGGCCCATGAGTGCAGCGGGATACGCTCTAGCGTATCGCTTGTCATCATGGGCGTCATAATGGGCCAGCTCTTCCTTGAAAGGTGGTCTGCCAAGCTCCTTGCGTTTCTTGTGGCTGTTCCGCTGGCCATACTTAAAAACTCGATCCGCATAGCGACGCTTACGACACTATCCCTCTACGTTGACAGGTCCTTCATGTACGGCAGGCTGCACAGGGATGGGGGCATTTTGTTTTTTCTGATCGGTCTTTCCCTCTTGGGACTGTTCATCCGGTTTCTGAGAAGGTTTGACGTCCACTTCGCAAAACGCGGGTAAGCGCTTAAAAATATGAAAATCGAAACCCCTGGAATAGCTTTTCATGCCTGAGGTGGCCCTTTCGTTCGCAGCCTGCCTGCTTTTTGCGGTGCTGGCGGCGCATTTTCTGCTTAAGCGCTCTTCGCCTGAAAACGCCATTGTTGCCGCTGTGCTCTTTGTTTTTTGTCTTGTTGAGGCCGGAGGGAGTCTGGTTGCAATCGGGCACAGCGCGTTTGAAAGGCCGATGTTGATCGCCGAATCTCTGCTGCCTGCGGCCCTGATGTTCTTTGGCATCAATTACGGCCGGACCGGGGGCCGGCACCCTTTTCGCTGGCCGTGGGTATTATTTGCCTCTCTGGCTTTGCTTTTCCCGGTGGCGGCGGTGCTGTTTCCCTTCAAGGCTTTTTTTCGCGAACGGGGCCTGTACATGATGACGCTTCCGCTTGGCTGGGCCGGAAACTTTTTTTATTTCGGGACCATTTTTTACAGCATCCTTGCCCTTGCCAGCCTGGAGGCCACTTTCAAGGCCGCCCCGCCTGAGGCGCGGAGAGAAATAAAGTCCGAGGCAATCGGTTTTGGTGCCATCCTGTTCATGCTTATCTTTTATTATAGCCAGGGCCTTCTTTATCACGTAATAAATATGAATCTGGAGCCAGCAAGGTCCGGAGTGTTCATCATTTCGTCACTGCTGATACTCTATTCCCGGCTTTTTCACGGAAAGAGCGCCCGGATAAAGGTCTCCAGGTATATACTTTACCGTTCGGTGTCCGCCCTCGTGGTGGGTGGCTACCTGGTGGGCCTGGGCCTTATAGGTGAGGGGATCAGATATTTTGGGATAACTTTTGGCGAAGGAGCAGAGGTCTTTGCAGTTTTTGCCGCTGGAATCCTCGTGGCCTTTCTCTTTCTGTCAAAGCGGTTCAGGATGGAAGTCAAAGTGTTTGTCATCAAGAACTTTCTGGCAAGCAAGCACGACTACCGGACCGTATGGCTAGACTTCACGGGCTGGCTTGCCAAATGCCGGACGATAGGTCAGGTTGAAAACGCCACCCTTTCCATCTTTATTGATACTTTTTTTCTCAAGGGGGCCGCGCTCTATTACAACAGCCCGGACAGGGACGCCCATGTTTTTTCCGCGGGCCGCGGAATTACGACCGCAAAAGAGCTCCGGATATCCTCCGGGCTTTTATCTTATCTCCTCGATAAAAAAAGGGTCCTGGACCCGGCTGACGGGGAGTATCTGCCCACCGGCGAAGAGGGCGCCTTTTTCAAAGGCGTCGGACGGTGCCTCCTGGTTCCGCTTGCCGCAAACGGAGACCTGGAAGGGTTCATCCTTCTTGGCCGGGAGGGCTCTCGCGAAAAACTCATATATGAGGATTTTGATCTCATGAAGAACCTGGCAAAACAGGCATCCCTCGCCCTGAGGATGTTCAGGCTCTCGGAGGAGCTAGCCCAGGCCAGGTCCATGGCGGCCGTGACCAAAATGACCTCCTTTGTGGTCCATGACCTTAAAAACATGGCCAGCTCTCTTTCGCTGCTTGTGGAAAATTCCGGGGAGCATATCTCGGATCCTGATTTCCAGGGGGACATGGTCCTTACGACGCAAAAAACGCTCTCGAAGATGCTGGAGCTCATAAGGCGGCTGAGAAGTGTGCCGGGCGAGCTTGTTTTGAACGCGCAGCCCACTGACCTGTACGAGCTCGTGCGCGAAACAGTGGCAGAGATCCCAAAAGCAAAGGGCAGGGCGTTCCTTTCCGGGGACGGGACCGGCGCGGTGTCCATGGCGGACAGGGAGGAGATGAAGAAGGTCGTTATCAACCTCCTTTTTAACTCCATGGAGGCTACCGGGGCGGAAGGGAATATATGCGTAGAGACCGGGAGGGATGGAAACGACGTTTTCATAAGGACAAGGGACGAGGGCTGCGGAATGAGTGAGGAGTTCATTCGCACCGGGCTGTTCAGGCCTTTCACGACGACAAAGGAAAAAGGCCTGGGTATAGGCCTCTTCCAGTGCAAGCAGATAATCGAGGCCCATGGAGGCCGCATAGAGGTGGAAAGCGAGCCGGGAAAGGGCTCGGTCTTTACGGTGTATCTGCCTGCCCTTGAATACGGCCCTGTTCTTTCCTGAGGCTGTAAAAAATATCGACAGGTTCAAGGAAAATTTTACAGTTTTTTGGGAGGCTTACGGCAGGCTTTTATGACAATAGCTTGAAAATAAAGGAAAGCCTGGTCTGGCATTCGCCTTGCTATTTTTTAACGAGTCCCGGAGACCGGAAGTAAATACCAATTTAGATAATATCCGAAAAGGAGGGAAAAGATGAAAAAATTAGTTGTTTTGCTGGCGGCAGTGGCCGTCGTCTTCATGGTCAGGGTGTCAAGGGCCGGGGCTACGGACATCGACTTTTTCGGCCCTAATTTGTCCGTGGATCCGAGCGCCAGTATCAGTTATGCATCAGGCACTCTTTCGGCAAGCAACATAGGCTTAACAGAGGTAACACTCAATAACGACCCCAGTGTCCTAATAAGCAGCCTGTCATTTGGCGGACAGATAGCCGACCTCAACTTTTCAGCCGACAACCTGATCAGCTCTGGCTCAGAAGGTTTGTTTTTTGGCCCTGGCGGCAACATTGAGATAACGGATAATGGCGTTGCCCTGCTCACGGGCAGTATCCAGGGCCTTGGCGTGGGGCAGTTGCCAGGTTCTGATACAACATTCACTGCATCCGTGTTCTACAACTCGATCAACGACGCACTGCTGACCGGACTTGGTTTAGGCGCCTCCAGCACGGGGATGTCAACCGGATGGGTGGGCAATTTGGTCTTCTCTGTCACCAGTCCGCTAACTCTGTCTGATGCTGATCCCATTGGCTGTGGTCTTCAGGGCGGAAGCGTGGACGTTAACAGCAGCGTCCCTGAGCCTGCCACCTTCCTTCTTCTTGGGGCCGGGCTTGTGGGTCTGGGCCTCATCAGCTTCAGTAAAAAGGTGTTCAACAGCTAAACAAGAATATCATGGTAAGCCAGGGAGGGCTGATTGCTGCCCTCCCTTCATTCAGGCCCGGTTCGACGCCTTGTAGACTGCTGAAAAAGTCCGCTGTGTCTTTGCCCGTCATTCCCGCGAAGGCGGGAATCCATTTTTCTAATCGGATGCCGGACTCTGGCATCGTCTTTAAGAAATGCGGATTTTTTTCATCAACCTGCCAGTGTGGTGTTTCAAAAATAACTGTCATAAGTCTGTCATTCCGGCCAGATTTATTCCGGTTGCGAATAAAAATGGGCGGAATCGTGCTTTTGCAGGGGAAAGATTCCCGTCGCGCTTCGCTTGCGGGAATGACTTGCGTAAACCGGATAAGCACAGGGGGATCTCTTTAAAAAAACTGTTTTTTTGAAAATAGGAAAAAAAGACATCGGCAAAAAAAGGTTTTTTTAATCAAATGGGCACGAGGATAGATGGAAAAAATAATCGTAATCGACGATGACGAGGAGATAAGAAGGCAGCTCAAGTGGGGTCTGGGCAAGGACTATGATGTCCTTCAGGCCGAAAACAGGGTTGATGCCCTTTCCCTGGTGGAAAAAAACAGGCCAAAGGCGATTACGCTCGATCTGGGATTGCCCCCGCATGAAAATTCCGCCCAGGAAGGTCTTCTGACCCTGGCCCAGGTACTGAAGGAATCTCCGTTCACAAAGGTCATCGTCATAACGGGCACCGGACAAAGGGAAAACGCGCTTAAGGCCATCCAGGCCGGGGCATATGATTATTATGAAAAGCCCGTAAATCTTCAGGAGCTCAAGGTGATCATTAACAGGGCTTTTCACCTATACGACATAGAGGAAGAGAACCGCAACCTGCGCGCCGGCCTTGAGGCAAAGTCCTCCGGAATGTTCGGAATGTCCGGCCAATGCGCCGGCCTGCAGAAGGTATTCTCCGCAATACGGAAGATTGGCCCTTCGGACATTTCAGTCCTCATCATAGGGGAAAGCGGCACGGGCAAGGAGCTTGCGGCACGTGCAATACACGCCATGAGCCAGCGTAGCGGCGGGCCTTTTGTCTCAATAAACTGCGGCGCGATCCCGGACAACCTGCTTGAAACCGAGCTTTTCGGCCACGAGAAGGGCGCCTTTACCGGCGCCCATGCGCAGGTGATGGGCAAGGTGGAATACGCGGACAAGGGATCTTTCTTTCTTGACGAGATCGGCGAGCTCCCTGCCGGCCTCCAGGTAAAACTCCTTAGATTTCTTCAGGAGCGCACCATCCAGAGGATTGGCGGCAGGGAAGACATAGCTGTGGACACGCGGATCATCGCCGCCACCAATGCGGACATTATGAAGGCCGTCAGGGAGAAGACCTTCAGGGAAGACCTATATTACAGGCTTGGCGTCATGGTATTGAACCTGCCGCCGCTTAGAGAACGCGGGGACGACGTAATGCTTCTGGCAAATCTTTTTTTGATGAGGTTTGCAGGACAAGCAGGCAAAAAAGTGAAAGGTCTTAGCAGGCAGGCGCAGGAATTAATGGAGTCTTATAGCTGGCCTGGCAATATCCGGGAGCTTGAAAACAGGATACAAAGAGCGGTCATAATGTCCGACTCGCCGGTCATTGATATACACGACCTTGGATTTACCGGGGACGAAAGGCGTTCATCAGGCGCGATCAATACTGAGGAAAGGACCCTTAAGGCGGTAAAAAACAAGGTGGAAAGGGACCTTGTAATAGAAGTCTTGGACCAGCACAAGGGAAATATGGCAAGAGTCGCCGAAGAGCTTGGCATAAGCCGTCCTACCCTTTACGATCTTATAAAAAAGCACGGCATCGCCAGCCAGACAGGCATCCGGACGGCTGAGGGAAAATAGAAAGTCTGCCAGAGATTTGGTTTTTCCTAAACGGGGGCCCAAACGGCCCCCGTTTTGCATTTTTACTTTTACCGACCTCGGGATGGCTCATAAAAACAAAACCGGCTAATCGAGTTTAGGTTTTGGGGTCAGTGTTGTGGGCGCTGGCAACACGGGGTATTCGACCTGCGGCTGAACGCCCGTGGCAGCCCTCAGAAAGTCATCGATCTTGCCTGCCTCTTTTGCGGTTAACGATATGCCCAGCTGGGCAGAACCCATGATCCTTATGGCCTCTTTCAGGTCCCATACCTTCCCTGAGTGGAAGTAGGGCGGCGTCAGCGCTATATTTCGCAGGGAAGGAGCCTTGAAAACGTACTCATCCGATTTCATGTGGGTTATCTTGTAGCGGCCGGTATCCCCAGCGATTATCTCGGAGGAAGGCCTTTGCACAAGACCAAATGGATAGTACGCAGCTCCTCCCATGTTGATCCCTCCGTGGCACCTAGCGCACCCTTTATCCATGAAGAGTTTCAACCCCTCTTTTTGAGCGGCTGTCAAAGCCCTGCTGTTACCTTTCAGATAGAGGTCAAACGGGGAGTCTGGGGTAATAAGAGTCGTTTCAAACGCCTCTATCGCCCTAGCTGCGTTGTCGAAAGTTACCGGGTCGGCCTGGCCGGGGAAAGCCTTTTTGAAAAGAGAAACATATCCCGGCATGCTCTTGAGTGTCCTAATGACTTCTTCAGGGGTGTTATTCATCTCCACCGGGGCCTGCATCGGCCCTTTGGCTTGTTCTTTCAGATCCTTTGCCCTGCCGTCCCAGAACTGGGCTATGTTGAATACCGAGTTCAAAACGGTGGGTGCGTTCCTTGGTCCTTTTTGCCAGCGGTGGCCTATCGAAGTCTCCTGATAATCGGCGCCGCCCATGCCAACGTTATGGCAGGTATTGCAGCTTATGAGATCGCTTGCTGAAAGCCGCGGGTCAAAATAGAGCATCTTTCCGAGTTCAACCTTCTGAGGGGTAACGGGCTTTCCCCTGACCTCTGTCACTTTCTGCGGGATAGGTTTGAACATGGACTGCGCTTTTTTCATCAAGCCGCCCGCGGCAAATGCTGTGGAACATGCAAACAGAAAAAACGGGATAAGGAAAAGGTTTACCTTCTTATTCATGGCTTACCTCCTGCTGTTTAAATCCTATCACTGTGGATTTTGAAATCAACTTTGGCTGTTATCGCCAAAAGGGATTGCCGGGCTTTTCCGCTTCGCGGGAATACGGCTTGATGTAATTTGCATTCACGTCTTTTAATTTTTTTTTCTTGTTCAGGGAAAATCCGCTGTTGGGTCCCCTGGTTGTGATAACGCTTACTTTTTTTGCCAGGGAGGTTTTATAAACTAAAGCGGTTAATTAAAAGTTCTTTGTAAATCAGTAGTACAGTCGTTTCCGAAAAGGTAAACCATGGGCAACCATGGGGCACAAAGCCGCGGGACCCCAACCAGGGTCGGCCGGGCTGCCGAAGAAACAGTGCTTGCTCACGGTTTACCTTAGCTCGTGGATTAAGGCCTGTTTCCTTCTTAGGGAAACAGGCCTTTTTATTTTTAAACATCTGATTTTGAACCATCATGGAGCCATTCGACTAGACGTCCAAAAGAGGAGTAAACATGAAAAAAGCCATAGCCCGGAGCGCTCCCTGTATCAACGCGCCCAGGAGATTAATGAATATCCTGGCCATTTTGATTCTCTCGTTTTCCTTGATGTCATGCGGCAGCGGCGCGGGAACCACTGCGTCTTCGCTGCAAACATCCTCCGCAGCCCAAGTCAAGACCGCATCGACATCCCGTGTTTTTTACATCGATTATGTAAACGGCTCTGATTCAAATAACGGCACTTCTACGAGCACGCCGTGGCAGCACTGTCCTGGGGATGCAAACGCATCCGGGAACGCTGCATCATACGCTCCGGCCCCGGGGGACGAATTTATATTCAAGGGGGGCGTTGTCTATTACGGCCAGATAGGCGTGAACTGGAGCGGCGCAAGCGGAAGCCCGATTGTGTATGACGGAAATTCTGCGGGGACGTTTGGAACGGGAAAAGCTA
Organism: Nitrospirota bacterium; assembly: GCA_021812785.1. The sequence goes on along the minus strand of JAKAMR010000077.1, from coordinate 2,286 downwards.
TCATAGATGGAGGAAATTCAAACCAATATGGTTTTGTGGCATCCCAAAGTGGTGTCAGTTACATAACTATCAACAATTTTGAAATACGCAATATTGCAACCACCAGCGGATTAGGCATTTCATTTTATGATTACAATTCAGGCCATTATTTTAATAACATAAAGATTACGAATAATTATGTTCACAATGTCGGTTATTGGGAAAATGATGGGTCTACATATCCTGGTGGTGTCTGCATTATAGTAGGCGCAAGCCAGACGGGGGTAGACATAGAAAATAACGAGGTTACAAAGTGCGGAGGGTCAGGGGTTGCTATTGAGGCTGTTTCAAACAGCGTAGTCGCAAATAACAATATCCATGATTACATAACCTGGGGCATTGATGTAACGGGTAATGATGATGCGGCCCCTACAGCAAATAATGATATCCGTGGCAATCAGATACATGATATATATCAGTATGATACGGGCTTTTACGGGACAACGGGAGAGCCACACACGGATTTCATTATGATGAAGCAAGGGCCTTCTACTGCGCCTGTGCCTGACGGAAATATCATTGAGCAGAATCTTTTTTATAATGATTACTCTTTTGCCAATTACGGGGGCACGGCAATGATCTTTCTGGATGGTGGAGGTGGCGGCTCTACCAATACCGTGATCAGGAACAATGTCATGATAAACCCCCATAGCTACTATACCATTGAGACCGGAGGCCCCGAAACACAAATTTATAATAATACCGTTTACGCTCCGCGTGCCTCATCTCTCATCATTTACAACGATTCGGGGCTGGCAGTAAAAAACAATATTTTGATCGGTGGCTGTTATATGTTTGAGGATACTAACATGGGCAGCATTTCATCCATTGATTATAATTTGTGTGAATCAGGCGGCAGTACGGTTGCTTCTGAAACGGGAGGCACAAGCTGGACGTTTCCCCAGTGGCAGTCGATGGGATACGATACACATGGTATTTTTGAAAGCAGCATCTCATCAATAGGTTTTACGGACACATCTGAATACCCTACAGCCTGCGAGAGCATGGACCTTAAGCCCTCGGCGGGCTCCCCGGCAACAGGCGCAGGGGCAAATTTAAGTAATCTGTTTACTACCGACATAACGAACGCCACGCGGCCGTCAACAGGCGGGTGGACCATGGGAGCCTATGAGTACAATACCAGTTCAACCTCCAGCGGCAGTGCGACAACCACAAGCACGACCAGCACTGCTACTAGCACAACCAGTACCACAACTACAGACACCCTGTCTGTTACAAAGACAGGCACCGGCACCGGGCTTGTTACCAGCAATCCCACAGGGATAAGCTGTGGCAGCAATTGTTCCGAAACCGTCGATTCCGGAACTTCGGTCACCCTTTCTTCAACTCCGGGTCCGGACTCGTTCTTCGCGGGCTGGAGCGGAGGAGGATGTTCCGGTACAGGCGGCTGCACCGTTGATATGAGCGCGGACACGTCGGTTTCTGCCGAATTCATGCAATCTATCACCGTGACCTCTCCAAATGGCGGAGAAGTGTGGGACAAGGGGGGCAGATACGACATTACATGGTCATATGCCGGTAACCCCGGCCCTTATGTCAACATATATCTGCTCCAAAACGGTTCCGTGGTGCGCACCATCGCCAGCGGTGTCCCGGTTGGGTCGAACGGCAACGGGTCAAAAACATGGAAAATACCGCATTGGGTATCGCCTGGATCGGATTATGAAATCAGAGTCACAAGCACTTCGAATACAAACTATACGGACGTAAGCAACGCAAACTTCACAATACAGTGAATCAGCGAAAAAGTCCGGGGGCAGATTTCTGCTCCCGGACAAGTGTTGCAGTTGAATGAAAAAGGGGTTGGCCCTAAAAGGCTAACCCCTTGTTTTTATTGAATGAGCCGTGCAGGGATCGAACCTGCGACCCGCTGATTAAGAGTCAGCTGCTCTACCAACTGAGCTAACGGCCCTTGCCTTGAGGCTTGTGTATGCAGATTTCAATTATAAAGGGACATGCCCTATGAATTCAAGCTCCTGTAAAAACAGTGTCAAGGCCAAATAGAAATGTCCTCATTTGGGCCAAGTAGAAATGTCCTCTTTGGTTAATACGCATAGGCCCACCAGTTTTTCTTAGGCTTGATGCCCAGTTTGATCCATGGGTGAGTAGATTTTTGGGGCGCACCTTCCCGCCGCATCCTGGGTTTTACTTTCTTTATGGGCTTTGGGGCCTGCTTGATTCCGGTATATCTGAGGCTCCTGCCCGCTGTTTTTATCAGCAGCCTGC
>JAKAMR010000159.1 GCA_021812785.1 Nitrospirota bacterium | reverse complement strand
CGTCGGAGTTGCGGTGCTGATCGGCGCCCTGTGGATATTTGCACCTAAGCAGCCGCTGCACTTTTTTCTGAAAGCAGCCTCCTCCAGCGATATCCATGCTCCCTACGCCTGGCTCTTCCTGCTGGGCCTGCTGCAGGCGCAATGGACCTACACAGGATTTGACGCCTCAGCGCACGTCGCAGAAGAAACGCTGGACCCTCGCCGGCGCGCCCCGCAAGGCATGGTGATGTCTGTGGTGGTTTCGGGGTTCTTTGGCTACTTGCTCATCATGTCTCTCACATGGGCCATCCCCAGTATCAACCAGGTGCTGGGTACAAAAGACGCCGGCGGACACTCGCTTCCTGCCGTGCTGGCCATTGTTCAACTGACGCTGGGCAGCAGGGCGGCCGTTGTCGTACTCGGGCTCACCGCCCTGGCCATGTGGTTCTGCGGGCTCTCCGCCTGTACTTCCGTTTCCCGCACGTTTTATGCATTTGCGCGTGACAGCGGCATGCCGTTGTCAAAACTCTGGTGCCGCATCAGCCCGCGCCACAAAACTCCTGCGCACGCCGTGTGGCTCTCCGCCGCACTTGCATTCGGAGCAATGGTTTACAGCGGCGCATATTCTGTTGTTACATCCATCAGCGTAGTGGGTTTCTATCTGTCATACATCATTCCCGTATTCCTGGGCTGGCGGAAGAAGAAGCTCTGGCTTTCAAAGCGCGGTCCGTGGCACCTGGGTAATTCCACAAACATTATCAATGTGCTGGCGCTGGTTTGGACGCTGGGCATCTGCACTCTGATGGTGATGCCGCCCAACGGCCGGTCGGGCTGGGGCATAGCCTGCGTGATGGGAGTCCTGCTCCTTCTCCATCTGGCAACGGGCAAGCACCAGATTCACAAACAGCGCTGGAACCTGGTTGAAGAAGAGGCGCCCGAACCGGTGGCGGAACCGGAATCCTGAAGGCAACTGCAGGCGGTCAGCGATCGCTAAGCACATTTTTTATATGGATTCATACTATCTTTAATTGTTTGAAAGGCTAGTTACTTAAATTACATCACAATATCTCAAGCAGGCCGGATTGCAGGGATTAAGGCCGTCTGGCTTGATGCGCGCGATATGCATTTGAAAGGAAAGCTATGGAAGCCACCGCAATTATCAAAGCTCTGAAGCCCGGCAAGCTCTTTATCGACGGGAAATATGAAGACGCCGCTTCAGGAAAGACAATTCCTGTTATCAATCCGGCCACCGGCGAGCAACTGACCACAGTTCCCGACGCTTCTGCCGAGGATGTTGACCGCGCCGTTCGCAGCGCCCGCCGCACCTTTGAATCGGGCGTCTGGCGCAACATGAAAGTCTCCGAACGCGAAAAGATCATCTGGCGGGTCGGCGAGTTGATCGAAAAGAACAAAGAAGAGCTGGGAATGCTTGAGTCCTTAAACAACGGCAAGACGTTCCGCGAGGCGCTGCGCGGCGACATCCCACCTTCCTGGGACATCTTCTACTACTACGCAGGTTGGACGCGCAAAATCTATGGCGAAACCATCCCCGTTGACGGAGATTACCTGAACTACACGCTCCGGGAACCGGTGGGTGTTGTCGGCATGATCACCGCCTGGAATTATCCCATGCTGCTGGCTGCCTGGAAGGTGGCGCCGGCGCTCGCGACAGGCTGTTCCATGGTCATCAAGCCGTCAGAGATGACTCCGCTCACCACCATGAAGCTGGCCGAGTACTGCGTGGAAGCCGGCGTGCCGGAAGGCGTGGTTAACGTAGTGACCGGTTATGGCCCGACCGCCGGCGAAGCGCTTGCACGACACATGGAAGTGGACAAGATAGCCTTCACCGGCAGCGTCCGCACAGCCCGCGCGCTGCTGAAAGCTTCGGCGGAAAGCAACCTGAAGCGATTGTCTCTTGAACTCGGCGGGAAATCCCCCAATATCGTCTTTGCGGATGCCGACCTGGAACGGGCCGCGAATTCTGCCTTCTGGGGCATTTATGCGAACAAGGGAGAGGTTTGCAGCGCGGGCTCGCGCCTGCTGGTGCATGAAAAGATTTACGACGAATTCGTGAACACTCTGGCCGAACGCGCCCGGAAAATGAAAGTGGGCAATCCGCTCGATCCCTCAAGCGAAATGGGCGCGCAGATCAGCAAAACGCAGATGGAACGCATCCTGGGCTATATTGAATCCGGAAAGCAGGACCGCGCCCGGTTGGTTTGCGGCGGCGAGCGCGACATTGAAGGGGACAAAGCCAGGGGCTGGTACATCAAGCCGACCATCTTTGCCGATGTTACGGCACAAATGAAGATTGCTCAGGAGGAAATCTTCGGCCCGGTGCTCGTGGCCCTGAAATTCAAAGACGAGCAGGAGGCGGCGGAGATTGCCAACAGCACCATCTACGGCCTGGTTTCCGCGGTCTGGACCCGTGACATCCGCGTGGCGCATCGCATGGCGCGGAGCATCAAGGCGGGCTCGGTCTGGATCAACGACTATAACTGCTTTGACAGCGCCTCGCCCTTCGGCGGCTATAAGCAGAGCGGTTTCGGCCGCGAAATGGGCGCCCACGCGCTCGAATCCTACACGCAGGTGAAATCCGTCTGGGTCTCACTGGCTTGATCATACGGGAGCCAGCCCCGGACGCTTTGGGGAAGGAATGACACTTCAACAAATCAAACAGGCCCTCGGCAAGCACAAGATCGACAAGATCAAGCTGGGCGGTTTTGACACGGATGGTATCCTGCGCGG
>JAKAMR010000157.1 GCA_021812785.1 Nitrospirota bacterium | reverse complement strand
TAAGATTGAAGGTAGAAGGTCATGGCGGTTTCCTTTTTTGTTTTTGAATTGCCGCCATGATAGCCGCGCAATATCGGAGAGTCGCAAGCGAAGGATCAAATTTTTGTAAGAGGCCGGTTGCGGCTTTCGATACACCCCGCGAAAATCGCGCGGGCGCTCAACCGCCGGATGACAGAGAGTATAATTTTCCCAATGTCCAAACATCCCATCTTCACCCTCCTGCTCATCGGCGCGGTGGCCGCGGGCGTCTTTGTTTATTGGCGCATGACCTCGCGCGGCGGACGTTCGAACCGCGTGTGGGAATTTTTCGCCAACCCCGCTTCCCACCCAGACTGGAAACTGGCGCCCGGAACCCGATGCGGAGACGCCCCCTTTATCTTCCCCACCCAGGGCATGGTCGGCTTCCTGTGGGACGACTCCTTCCGCATCGGTCACCGTCACCAGGGCATAGACATCTTCGCCGGGACCGAGGCGGGGGTCACGCCGGTCATCGCCGCGTATGACGGCTACCTCACCCGCCTGCCTGATTGGAAATCCTCCGTCATCCAGCGCGTCCCCAGCGACCCGCTCCAGCCCGGACGCCAGATCTGGCTCTACTACACTCACATGGCCGACAAGAACGGCGCCTCCTACATCGCCACAGACTTTCCGCCGGGCGTCAGCGAGGTATTTGTGAAGGCCGGGACCCTGCTCGGCTACCAGGGCAACTACTCCGGCGACCCGAACAATCCCGTCGGAGTCCATTTACATTTTTCCATTGTGCGCGATAATGGAAGCGGCGGCTTTCTCAACGAACTCGACATCCGCAACACCTACGATCCCTCGCCATATCTCGGTCTCGCGCTCAATGCCAACACCGCCGATGGCGAAGTCCCGTTGTGTCCAGCGCCTTAACGCAAAGTATCCATGCAAGGATTTCACCCCGAAGGATGAAAATTGAACCACGGAGACACAGAGTTTTTCCGCATCACCGTGGTTGGCCTTTCTCTATTTTATATCCGTCACGAAGACACAAAGCCACGAGTTTTTTGAGTCTTCGAGCCTTGGCGCCTTTGTGTTGAAAGAGTCGAAACATGTCATTCGCTCCTGGAGTATTCGATGGAATTCAAAGATAAAGTAGTGCTCATCACCGGCGCGGGCCGGGGCGCGGGGAGCCTGATCGCCGAAGCCTTCGCCTCGCAGGGCGCCTCGCTCGCGCTCAACGACATCTCCCCGCAAAACGTGGACATGCTTGCCGCCGGCCTCAAATCGCGCGGCGCCAACGCGCAGGTCTTCGTGGAGGACATTGCAAAAAAAGTCGGCGTGCAGGCGCTGGTGAAACAGGCGGAGGACGCCTTTGGGAAAATTGACATCCTCATCAACCACGCCTCGGTGGAACCGCACGTGCCCCTGCTCGACCTGGACGAATGGGACTGGCACCGCGTCCTCGACGTGAACCTGACCGGCGCCTTCCTCACCATGCAATCGGTGGGACGCATCATGCGCGCCAACGGGGGCGGCGTGATCATCAACCTGGCATCCCTGCCGGAGGGCACGGTCACGCTCGACCGTTCGGCCTACATCGCCAGTTTGTATGGCGTGGTCGGCCTCACGCGGCAGGCCTCGCGCGAACTCTTTGCCTACAACATCCGCGTCCACGCGCTGGGACGCGGACTGGGCCGCTTCCAAAACACGGCCACCACCATCCCCGCCGATCTGACTCGCGCCGTGTTCTTCCTGTGCAGTCCGCGCGCGGCGCATCTGACCGGCAACATTATGAATCTGCCGTAGCGCAGGGCGGCATGGCAGATTGCTCATCCGCCCGCAAAAAGGAGTCTCATGGAACAACTTGCTGAATATCGCGTCCACCTGCTCGACCGCCTGGAAGAATCGGTCCGCGAGTTCCGGGCCGCTGTCCAGTCCAGGGAGGAAGCGGGAGCGCCGCGCGAGGGGGAATGGTCCACGCACCAGATCGCCGTCCACACACGCGATGTGGAGAAGATGGTCTACGGCGCGCGCATCCGGCGTTCGCTTGTGGAGGAGAATCCGGTCTTCGAGAATTTCGACGGCGACGCGTGGATGGCCGAGCACTACGATCCGCGCGAACCGCTCGCTTCCATCCTGGACGGGTTGGTGGATTCCGTTTCGCAGACCGTTGCCACACTGCGGGCGCTTCCGCCTGAGGCATGGTCGCGCCCCAGCCGGCACGCCGCCTACGGCGCAGGCTTCACCACGCAGACCTGGGTGGAGCGGTCGCTGGCGCACATTGAGGAACATTTGGAGGCAGTGAGGAAAAGAGAATAGCGGCCTCTTGTAAAAGCGCGCTGGAAAGCGCACAATGCGCTCGGGCGCAGGTGACGTTCCCTGTCGTCAACCAGCATGCAAGCCTTCAAGTGAGCAGGAATAAAAACGCCTCGCGTTGCCGCGAGGCGTTTGTGTGACGTGAGCGGGCGTTATTGCGCCAGCATTCTGATCAATATGACGAGGACGAAGTAGACCACAAAGGCTCCCACGCCGACCGCGCCAGTGAGCAGGTATTTCAACAGGGCATTCTCCGAAGAACGAAACACCTTGAGGTTGAACGACATCGCCAAAATGCCGATGAGCGCGCCGAGCGCGCCGCCAGTAAAGATCAACATGATGGGCAGGGCGTTCCAGGCCCACTCATACCACTTGAGCGGGACAACGAGTTCGTACGGCTTGCCGTCCACCACGAGCGCGGGCACATCAAGGAAATTGCTGCGGAAGGAGAAGACC
>JAKAMR010000156.1 GCA_021812785.1 Nitrospirota bacterium | reverse complement strand
GAGATGTTGTAGCGCCTCATCTTTGACACGGCGTCAGAGAGCGGGGTATCCTCCTCGATGACGATGGCGCCGGACATCACTTCGTCGACGGTCGCGCCGCCAAAGTCTGCCGTCTGGGCGATGTCGGTCTCGCTCAGGATGCCGACCAGCTTGCCCTTTTCCACGACCGGCAGCGCCCTGTTGCCGCTGCCGATTACGAGCCGGGCAGCATCTTCGACGTCGTCGTCAGGGCCCAGCGCCGACGTGTTGACGATAAAGCCCTTTAGCTTGGAGGTCGTCTGGGCGCTTGACGCCATCAGCTGCTTGGCAAAGACCATGCCGACGTACCTGCCGTCCTCTGCCACCGGCACCTGGTGGATGGACCGGTCCATCATCAGGCTGTACGCCTTCGCAACCGTGTCTTCCGGAGCGAGGCTTGAAATGCTGGAAACCATTATCTCAGATACCTTCATTTCGCGTACTTGGTCGAGGATTACATTTTAAGCCTTCTCTTTGCTAGCAACTGCATGGACAAGGACCGGCGGCTTGCGCTCGTGGCTGCGGCGGCTGTTGCCGTGGCGGCAATCGTGACCTACTCGTACACTCCTGCAAACACAACCATCCCCATACCCGAGCCCACCGCAAGGAACAACAACACCGGCCTGAGCGCCGGCATCGAGATAATCGCGGAAAACCTGGAGGTCCCCTGGGCAGTGGACATCGCCGGCGACGGGCGGGTCTTTTTCACAGAGCGCCCCGGCAGGATAGGGATAATACAGGACGGCAAGCTGCTGGACCCGATATTCATCAACGTCGAACAGAACGAGGAGGCCGGCCTGATGGGCCTTGCGCTCCATCCGGATTTTGCCGATAACCATCTGTTGTACATCTACCACACTTATTCAAACGCCACCGGCGTCTACAACAAGGTCGTGGCGCTGACAGAGCGGGAAAACAAAGTCGTCGGCTCTAAAACGATAATCGAAGACATACCGGCGGCCGACAGGAACGACGGCGGGAGGATCAAGTTCGGCCCCGACGGCAAGCTATACGTCGCGACCGGCGACGCACGGCAGCCTGACTTGGCACAGGACACCGGCTCGCTTGCAGGCAAGATCCTGCGGGTGAACGACGACGGCTCTATACCGGGCGACAACCCGTTCCCCGGCTCGCCCGTCTATTCCTATGGGCACCGCAACATCCAGGGGCTCGCCTGGCACCCGCAGACCGGCGAGCTGTACGCAAGCGAGCACGGCGAGTCGGGCAACGACGAGATAAACATCATCAGGGCCGGCAGGAATTACGGCTGGCCCGTAGAGGAGTGCGACGCTGTGCAGCATGAAAAGCCGGCCTACTGCTTTAACCCAGTCATCGCCCCGGCGGGCATGGCTATCGCGTCTTCGGACGAGCTGGGCTACCAGAACGACATACTGCTGGCCGCGCTAAAGGCCACGCAGCTGCGCCACGTCGACCTGGAGACCGGCAATACCGCCAACGTCCTGACGGGCTTTGGCAGGATACGCGACGTGGTGGAAGCGCCCGACGGCTCGCTCTATGTGCTGACGAGCAACCGCGACGGCAGGGCGATACCCGAGCCGGGCGATGACAAGATTTTAAAGGTAACCAAACCCTAGCTCGGCTGGATGAAAAAGTTTTACGAGATGGGCAGGGAGGAGCGGCTTGCATACCTAAAGGAGTCTGCAGGGCTCTCTGACGGCGAAGCTGCCGGATTTGGCGGCGCGCTTGCGTTTGAGGACGCAAACAGGATGATAGAGAACGCCGTCGGCATAATGTCCATCCCGCTTGGCATCGCCACGAACTTTGTCATAAACGGCGTAGAGAGGCTGGTGCCGATGGCAATAGAGGAGCCGTCGGTCGTTGCGGCGGCCAGCAAGGCGGCCAAGATTGCAAAGTCAAAGGGCGGTTTTGTCGCCAAGGCCGGCAAGTCGCTTATGGTAGGGCAGGTGCAGGTGGTTTCGGTAAAGAACATTGCGCAGGCAAGGCGCAGGGTGCTGGCAAAGAGAAAAGAATTGCTTGCAACGGCTAACGCCAAGAGCAGGTCGATAGTGGCGACGGGCCTGCAGGCGCGCGTGGTGCGCGACTCTAGCAAGAACAGGATGGGCCAGATGCTCATAGTAGAGTTGATAATCGACACCAAGGACGCGATGGGCGCAAACGCGATAAACACAATGTGCGAGGCGATAGCGCCAAGGGTCGCCGAGATAACGGGAGGCAATGTCGTGCTAAAGATACTGTCCAACTATGCAACTCGGCGCGTCGTAAAATGCACGGCTGTATTTGGCAAGGAGGAGCTCGGAGGCGGCGAAATAGTCGAGCGGATACTGCACGCCTATGCCCTCGCACACTCGGACGTCTACCGCGCCGTGACGCACAACAAGGGCGTCATGAACGGCGTAGATGCCGTGGCGCTGGCGGCTGGGCAGGACTTTCGCGCAATAGAGGCGGGGGCGCACGCCTACGCGGCGAGGGACGGCACCTACCGCTCGCTGACGCGCTGGTGGCGCGCGAGGGGAGGGGACCTTGCCGGAGAGATAGAGATGCCGCTGGCGGTAGGCACCGTGGGCGGCGTGGCAAACGTCCACCCGACGGCCAAGATCGAGGTGACGCTGCTCTGCGCGGACGACAGCAAGCGGGAGCTGCTGGCGCGGTTCGCCGCCGCCATCCAGGCCATGAGCCGGGCCGCGACCCTGCACATCCTGGAGCACGGCACCGTGCCCACCGATGCCGGCCATACCCTGGTCGAGGATGT
>JAKAMR010000076.1 GCA_021812785.1 Nitrospirota bacterium | reverse complement strand
TTTGCACGCTCCAGGACAGGCTTGTAAAAGAGATGAGGCTAAGAGGCATTGCCAGCAAGGATGAGGCAAATATTTTTCTTAAGAGCTTCCTGCAGGCCTTCAATAAGAAGTTCAGGGTGTCTGCTGCCAGCGGGGCAGACATGCACACGCCGTTACCGAGGGGCCTGGACCTGGATGATTACCTCTGCATAAAGACAAACAGAGTGGTAAAAAACGATAACACGGTTTCCCTTAACGGGAAGCTGTTCCAAATAGAGGAGCCGGTTAATGCGACACATGTCGAATTCCAGGAACGGATCGACGGCAGGCTGCTGATAAAAACAGCGGGCAGGAGCCTCAGATATACCGGGATCAAGCAGGCCCCAAAGCCCGCAAAGAAAGTAAAACCCAGGATGCAGCGGGAGGGGGCTCCCCAAAAATCTACTCATCCATGGATCAAACTGGGCATCAAGCCAAAGAAAAACTGGTGGGCCTATGCGTATTAACAAAAGAGGACATTTCTACTTGGCCTTGACACAAGTCAATAGTTTCCTTGACAAACAGCTCGTTGATATATGATAATTCAGGCGTTGGTGGAAAATGGCTAACCTCAAGAAAATATTCTTCGTGCTCGTCCTTTTATCGCTTGCCGGTTGTGGCGGCAAAGCCGGTGTATATCATGACCCGAACATGGATTTCGGCTCTATACATTCCGTGGCCATATTGCCCATTGCCAGTCTACAAGGTGGTGCCCCGGCAGCCGAAATGTTCAGGGATGACCTTGAAAATTCTCTTTTGGCAACGGATGCCGTTTATGTGCTCCCGTCGGGAGAGGTAGCCCGCGGAATAATGATGTCCAATATGCATGACCCCGCCAGCCCCACGACAGATGAGATCAAGAAATTCTGCAGCATGGAAAAAGTAAACGCGGTGATTACTGGCGTCATCAAGGAATACGGGCAAGTCAGGAGCGGTGGCGCAACTTCAAATGTAATATCCGTCAGTCTGCAGATGATGGAGGGCCAGACCGGGCGTGTCGTATGGTCCGCTAACGCCAGCCTGGGCGGAATCACGATTTTAGACCGGCTTTTCGGCGGGGGCGCTTCGCCCATGAATAATATAACGCAAAAAGCGGTCAATGACCTTATCAAGAAGCTTTTCATGTAGGCCATCCCTTTTTCTGCTTTTCATCCCGGCGTTTACGGCCTTCCTTTTTGTCTCCGGATGCGCTACGAGCAGGACTGTGCCGCCCTCCGGCGTCAGGGATGCAAGAAGGATGTCCATCGCGGTCTTACCTGTTCAAAATTTGAGCGATACCACCGCACCTCTGAAGATGATAAGGCTACTCATGGTAAAAAATCTTGAACGGAAGGGATTTCACGTGCTTCCGGATGCGCTTGTAGACCGGATATTGGCCAAGCACCGGATGCGCTTTACAGGATCAATCAGCGCGGAGATGTCGAGGACCTTTAAAAAAGTGGCAGGGGCCGTGCTCATTACCGATCTGGAACTCTACCATAAACAATATCCGCCCAAGATCGCGCTTTTTTCAAGGCTCGATGAGGTGGGAGGACTGCGCCCAAAAATCCTCTGGATGGACAGCTCCGCCATGTGCGGCAACGATTCACCAGGATTACTGGGCTTAGGCCTTATATATAAGACAGATGTGCTTGTAAATAAGGCGGTATGGCGGCTCACCAAATCCCTTTGTAACGCACTGGAAGGCAAAAAGACCACGGAACAGGGCGCCACTCTGGCTGGGAGGTTCAAACCCATGTTCCCATACAAGTCCCCATTGCTGAATCCGTCCCATAAATACAAGGTTCTGGTTGTACCTTTTTATAATATAAGCACCCGGGCCAACGCCGGGCAAATAATGCAGTTACAGTTCGTGGAACAGCTTATGCATCATCCCGCGAACTTCGACGTCATTGAGCCAGGACTTATAAGGAACGAGTTCTTGAACGCGCGGATAATACAATGGGATGGCATATCCATAGCAAATGCCAAGCTGCTGTTCGTCCTGCTTGACGCTGACCTTATTGTTACCGGAAAGGTGCTCCACTACGATGATTCAGGAGGAACTCCCCGCGTCAATATCACCGTTATAGCTATTGATAGAAAGAGCCGGCAGATAGTATGGTCCTCCAGCGGTTATGCCAAAGGCGACGATGGTGTCTATTTTTTTGATACCGGCCAAATAAAGACGGCGCATCTCATGGCCTCCGAAATGGCGCGATGGGTGGTGAAGGACATGATCAAGCGCCGTTAGAGGATCAGATCAAATTATCAAAACAAAGGCCCCTGGGTATTGCAAAGGCAATCAGACAACGGTAGCGCGGTAGTCCAAAATAAGCATTTTTGGGAGGTCCGGTACACCCTCTGGACCGTTTTTTTCTTTGTGCTTGTCGTGTACGGAAACAGCCTGTTTTGCGGTTTCGTTTCAGACGACCACTCGCTCGTGATCAAGAAGCAGGGTTTCTTCAGCCATCCCGAAAACGCCATTAAACTTCTGGTCTCATCAGATGCCCCTCTCGGAGAGCAAAATCCTTACTACAGGCCGGTAAATACGCTCTCCTACATGCTTGACCATTATCTCTGGGGACTTGACCCTTTTTGGTACCATCTTGAAAACGTGCTGCTCCACGCTCTTGCGTCGGTCCTTTTCTATCTCCTTTTGGCCGCGGTGTTCAAAGACCGAAGACTCGCTTTTTTTGCGGCGCTTTTGTTTGCCGTGTACCCGGTAAACACGGAGGCTGTGGATTTCATCTCGGCGCGAAACACGCTCTTTTGCGCAGTTTTTTCCATCGCAGCCTTGCTGTTCCTGGCACAAGGGAAAAGAGGGCTGCCTCTTTTGGCATATTTCCTTGCCCTCCTTAGCAAGGAGCCTGCGGTGGTGCTGCCTCTTTTCCTCCTTTCTTTTTCACTGACTTCAAAGGAAGAGAGCCTTAAGATAAAAAAGGGCATGCTTGCCGGTTTTTTTGCTGTTACCGCCGTATATTTTGCAATAAGGCGCCTTGTGCTTGGAGCGTTTACATCCAAGGCCGGCATCAGTCTTTCTCTTTCAAGGCTGAAACTCATGGCAGCGGTTTATTTCGAGCATTTCAGACTGATGCTTTTCCCTTTCAGGCTGAACGCCTATTACACTCCGGCATGGCTTTCCTTCGATTGGTACAAAGCGGCGGGAGCGGCCATTGGCGTACTGCTTCTTTTTTATTTCTCCCTGTCGAAAAAGTCCCCGGTTGCGGTGCGTGCCGGGGCGCAATGGATATTTTGGGGGCTGCTGCCGGTTTCAAACATAGTAAAAATACCCAGCGCGTCCATGGCCGAGAGATACCAATACACCATCCTGCCGGGGTTTGTTCTGATCCTTGGGTACATGATAGGGAATCTCAGCAAAAAAAGGGCAGTGGCCGGGACACTGGCCATGGCCGCATTGTCCCTTGCCCTTGGCGCAAGGACTTTCAAAAGGAATTTCATCTGGGAAAACGATTTGAGCTTATGCAAGAGCATGATAGGATCGGACCCTGGAAATGTGCTGGCGCTGAATAATTTAGGCGTAATCTACAAGGATAACGGTCAACTTGAGAGAGCCGCAATCTTATTCAAAAAAGCCATTCAAACGGACCCAACTTATAGCGAATCCCACATGAACCTGGGAATCCTCTATATGAGGGCAGGCCAGCTTTACGCAGCCAAACAGGCGATTGAAACTGCAATAGCATTTAATCCCGACTAAGCCAGCGCGCACATGAACCTTGGGGTCGTTTATCTTTTGGGAAACCGGTTACCGGAGGCGATGAAAGAGTTTAAAAAAGCTATCGCGCTTAATCCGGGCTATGCCTATGCGCATATGAACCTGGGGGAAGTGTACCGGGAGCAGAAGCTGAACACTCTTGCAAAGAAGGAGTTCCTTACTGCAATAAAGCTCCAACCCCTTTACGCCAGGTCGCATCTGGCGCTGGGCAGACTATATTTAACGGAAGGACATCTGAATGAGGCGCTGCGTGAGCTTTCAGAAGCGGTAAACCTGGACCCGCACAGCGAATATGCACAAAAGTGCCTTGGCATGGCCCTGAACCGGGAACGCATGGATCAAGATCGTCATGCCGCTGCTCAATAAACAAATCATTTCCTTGCGGCATCCATCTGCGTTTCCCCCATTGGCGCTCTGTGCCATCTTGCGCAAATTCAAAACAAAAAGGCCTTGGTAAAAAATCGTGATATTTTGCTAAAAATAACCTGCATTACCTATTTCATTGATCCTGTCCACATTAAATCCCATTTGCCGCAGGGCCCGACATCCATCCTCGTCACCCATACTGCAGGCTTTTTTAAAGTCCGATGCTGCATGTCCCTTGCGCCCGATTAACATATAAACCCTTCCCCGATTGAAGTATGCGTCTACTCTGCCAGGGTTTAAAATAATAGCCTTGTTAAAGTCACAAAGTGCCAATGCAAATTTCTGTTCCATTGCAAAAACAAGCCCGCGGCTTTCGTATGCGGGCAAATACGACGGATCCAGGACTATTGCCTTGCTATACTCGGAAATGGCCATATCCAGTCGGTCGTTTTTCTGGAAAAGACGGGCCAAATTAAAATGAGCCGGGAAGTAGGACGGGTTCAAAGCAATTGCCTTGTTGAAATCGGCGATTGCCATTTTTATCTGCCCCGTCTTTTCCAGAACAAGACCTTGATTATTGTATGCTGGCGCGAAAGAAGGATCCGTTGCGATTGCCTCGCTGTAGTCTTCGTAGGCCTTTTTGAGCCTTCCTTCGTCGTAAAAAACATTGCCGCGGTTGCTGTAAGCAAAAGCGATTTTACCAGGTTCTTTTTTTATAATAAAATTCCAGAAAACGATGTCATTATTCCAAATCCCAATCTGTCTGAAGGTAAGATACCCCATCACCAGAAAAACAATAACAGCTGCTGACGCTCCTGCCATTTTTAAAAGTCGGGCCCTTTTAAGGAAAACTGCTTTCCTCCACGCCCATGCTGCAGCCACGCCTGCAGCAAAGAACGGGCCAATGCTTGGCAGGTATGAGTACCTGTCCGCCATTGCCTGTTTCCCCACTTGGATGATGCCTAACACTGGCAACAGTGTGATCAAGTAATAACCCCAGCAGGCGAGCCATAATTTCTGATTCTTGGCCATCGCCAGTAGGCAGGACGATGTGACAATGACGAGAAAAATAACAGAAAAAAAATACAGGAAAGATATAGTTTTCGGATATGGATAGTAAGGAACAAGGTTCAAAGGAAAGGCCATTTTCCAAAGATACATGACAAGAGACCCCGATGCCACCAGGACACGATCGAAAAACGGAAAACTTTTTAACGATCTGATGTATCCGGCCCTTTTCTGTGCCAGGATGGTCAGCGCCGAGTCCCCTGCGCAAAGCGCGATGAACGGCAGCTTCTCATAAAAAACGGCCCTGAAAGATTTCAGGGAAAATATCCTGCCAAGGGGGCACCAGTCCAGTATCAGAAGCGCCACCGGCAGGCTCACCGCCATAGGCTTGCTCATCAGGGCAAGAACAAGGGAAAAAAGCGAAAGAAGATACCACGGTTCGAACCCCCCGGGCTTCCCGGCGCTTCTTATGCGGTCTGCGTACCTCAGGTAGGCAATGATGCTTAGCAGGAAGAAAAAGGCGCAAAGCACGTCCTTTCTCTCAGACGCCCAAGCCACGGACTCCACGTGCAGCGGATGAAGGCCAAAAAGAAGTCCCGTTGCCGCCGCCGCGATCAGCTTCCCCTTGCCTGACAAAAAAGAGGGCGAAGAAAAATCTCTGGTCTTTTCCCATGCCTCTATGAGCCTTGCGGAAAGCACCACAACCAGGAAGGCATTGGCTGAGTGCAGGATTATATTGGTCAGGTGATAGCCCATGGGCTTTGCCCCCCATAAGGCATGGTCCAGGGCGTAGGATATCAAGGTGAGGGGATGCCAGTTGCCAAAATAGAAACTAAAGAAGGCCCACTTTAAAAAAGCCGGGGTGATCGAATGGATGTGCGGGTTTTTGTAAATGTATTTGCCGTCGTCCCAGTTGACAAACCCGTTTTGAAGCGTGCGCAGATAGACCAGGAAAGCGGCTGCCGCCGCCATCCCCCCAAGCAGATATTCTGTGCGACTAGGCTGCTCATTTTTCATATCACCGTCTATTATAAACATTCCAAATCAACGAATTGAAAGCATTTCTTCCGTGTGTTTTTTCACGCGTCCAAAAAATTTTCTGTTTTTTTCGTTTGTTATCTTTTCTGAGCTGGAATATTGGTGAAATCGCGCAATCTTTTTGGGGATTTCACTTGCATAATTTCCCTTTCAAATAAAAAATTCAAATTTATCAGCTACTTATAAATATTAATAACCTCGGGCATATTAATTGCTTTCAGATGAACGGGCTGGATGCATATCCAATTAAGAAATTGGAGTACGAACAGATGGAAAGTATAGGCAAATCATTATTTAATGGGGCCCTTGGGAAAATGAAGGCAAAAGAATATGCGAAATTCAAAATAGCGTTATTTAGCGCAGTTCTTTTCCCTTTTATTTTTTGTAGCCAGGCCCGGGTCTATGGATTCACAGTCTATTATCTTTACAAACTGGCGAATTTTTCGGGTGGAATCCCCTATGGTTTCGGCACCCAGCTTGCACTTGACCAGAATACCGGTGAGGTCTATGTCCTGGACCCGTCCCGTGGTGGTGTGAACATATTCAATACCCACGGGATGGAGACGTACAAGTTCGGGGATGACACCAATTTGGGTACCATTACCAGCCTTGCGGTGGACAAAAAAGGAAACATGTTCATCCTCTCTTATGTGGGCGGCTACTACTCGCTTGACTTCTGCAACTACAGGGGTGAGCTGGAGCATACCATAAAGCTCAGCGGTTTGCCGTGGTCCAGTGCGCAGTTCAAGCCTAACACGGTAATTCTTGTGGGGGGGAGGCTTTATCTGGTGGACATGGTGGACCTTTATGTTGCCCAGATAGATAAAAATGGCGCGTGCCTGAAGACCTGGGATCTGAACAAGATCTGCGGCTGGGACAAGATGAAGGGGTTCGCCCCGGGAAGTGTGAGCGCCTTCGGTTTCGCCATAGACAGGGAGGGCAATATGTATTTTACCGTCCCCACATCTTTCAGGGCCTACAAGGTCACGCCTGATGGCAAGGTGTATGGTTTCGGTCATGGCGGCGATGGGCCTGGAGCGTTCGGGGTCGTGTCCGGCATAGCCGTGGACGACAAGGGGTACATTTATGTGGCGGACCGCCTCCGCTGCGTCATCCTCATTTTCAGAAAAAACCTCCAGTTTCTCAGGGAATTTGGCAACCGCTCCTACGCCGCCGGCGGGCTGATAGTGCCGACTGACCTTGTCGTCGCAAGGGACGGGACGCTTTACGTATCCGAGGGCGGCAACAGCGGTGTTGATGTCTTCAGGATGGGCTATGACTAGGCGGGCGTCTTTAAAAATTTTCCGCCTGTTAATGAAAGGAGGTGATCGCGCAAATATAAACGCGTAATAAGTTTGCCGCCTGGCAACCTGGCTGGCGGCAAGTGGTCCCCCCGGGAACAAAAAAGAAGCAGACAGGCCGGGGGATAGGACAGGAGATCTAAGCTCCTAAAAAACCGAAAATCAGGGGGAATATTAATGAAAGCAGCAAGAATCGCAATAATCCTCATGGCAGCGGCCCTGCTCGTCTTCGGGCTCTCCGGCGCGGCCTTCGCCTTCCATAACGGCGGCGTCGGCTTCTGCGAGGGCTGCCATACGATGCACAACTCGGTTACCACGGGCACTGTGCCTACGATGAGCCCGGGAATGACCAGCAACAGCGGTGTTACAGGCTGGACCGGCACCGGTTATGGCGCCGGCGCGGCGTTGAACACAAATACCGCCTATGACACCGCTGGCGGCGTTGCCGGAAACGGCGAAAACCAGTACCTCTTGAGAGGTTCCGACCCCAGCTCCACCTGCCTCAACTGCCACGCGGCGAACAGCTCCACTCCGCTGTTCTTCCAGGAGATGAGCGACGGCACCGCCAATGTCGGTTCGGTTCAGAACCCCGGTGGTGACTTTGAGTGGGTAAGGACGAGCTATACCTATACCCTGGTCAACCCGGACAACTCCACCTCTGTGGCCACCTCACACGGCTGGAACCACGGCCACAAGATCGTGGCCGAGGACTTCGGCCTTGGATGGAGCACCGGCTTTACCAACCTCGTAAGCGCACCCGGCAGCTCCGTCGTAAGCGGCGGGCAGGCATACCCGGCCAGCGACCTGGCCTGCAACTCCTGCCACGACCCGCACGGCAGAAGCACGGTCAAGGGAAACGGCGCCATAATAGGCAGCGGCTCTTTTGGCGATTCCGGTTCGGTAGCTTTGTCCGGCGGCGCCAAAGGGGTGTATGGCACATACAGGCTCCTCGCAGGGCCTGGCTATGACCCGGGCGGTGTGACCAATCCTGGTTACGACAACACCACCAGCAACGGCAACTCCAGTGTTGCGGGCTTCCCGCTCCAGGCGGGCGTTACCACTCAGGGATGGGGTATCGGCAACATGACGTACCTCTACGGCGGTACTTATGACTCTACCGCGAATGTCAACGGCATAGGCGCCGTTGCCGCGGGCACCGACGCCGGCGGTTGGGCGGAGAACGACGCGACCAACCAGCAGCACAACGTGTACGGCACCGGCTTCTCGCATTTCTGCGCCAACTGCCACAACAAGTTCCTCCAGGAAGGCGGCACGACCGGCGATGCTTCACATAAGCACCCGTCTCCTGGCCACATGGACACGGTCGGCGTGAACTACGACGACTATGCCGGCACCGGCTCCTTCGGGACCAATAGCACTCCTTACTGGGGCCTCGTTCCTTTCGAGGTTGACTCCAACTGGGGCAACACCGGCGGCACCGCGGAGTGGAGCGCTTCTACTTACAAAAACGACACGACTTCGAACACGCTGAAGACAAACAGCGCGGTGCAGACGGTCGTATTCTGCCTTACCTGCCACAGGGCGCACGCGAGCGCGTTCGACCATGACACCAGGTGGGACACCTACGCCACGTTCCTTTCGAACTCTTCCGCTCTGATGTCGGGCACTCTGATAAGCAGCATGGGCTCCATCACGAACGTGATAGACAAGGCCTACTACGGCTCCACTATCATAACCGGTGGTCCTGCAGGCGTGTACCAGAGGTCGCTTTGCAACAAGTGCCACGTGCAAGACTAGTTTTTTGCTCGGTCAACGCCGGGGAAGCATGACCGGCTAGGCACAGAGAGGGGGCCGGCGAAAACCGGCCCCCTTTTTTTGGTGAGGGCCAAAGTGGGCATTTGACCATGGACAAGACCATCAATATAATAAGTAGTCCGCGTTTTCAGTCTCTATTTTGGGGAGGTCGGGATTTTTTGCTGAAGCCTGTTGTTGCCTTCCTTGCAACCGTCATTCTGTCGTTGCCGGCAGGCTGTCAGTTCGGGCCTGAGCGGCAACTGACGCCCGCCCTCTCAACCAATGGAGAAGTTTACGTATACATGTCGCCTTTCTCCGTTGATGCCCTCGGCTTGAGCTTCAGCCTTAACGGGGTCTACGCCGTGATGAATGACGGGCTGGAGTTTCCGCTTAAGCTCCGCATGGCAAATTTTGGGGCGGTTCCCGATGCAAGACAAAGGCTTGTCGCATGGGGTGTCCTGCCGCCCGGCCGTTATTCCGGATTTGCTTTCAAGGTGAAGGGGGCAAGCCTGAGAAATGCGGATGGGAGTAAGGCAGACCTGCTTGCTCCAAAAAAACGTGTGAACGCAGCCTTCCCTTTTATGGTCGATGGGAAAAAGGCAGTGGTCATCTCAATGAAGCTTGATTACGAAGATGCCGTTAAAGGCGGGTTTTCCTTCGCGCCGGCGTTCAGTTTGAAGGTTCCTGTCAAACCTGTCGATGCGCTGCTGGGCTATGCCGTAAACTACGGCTCAAACGACATAACCATCTTTGACAAAGCCGCAATGAAGGTCACAGGCGTCATACCAACCGGCGCAGGCCCGGTATGCATGGTGCTGAACCGGAGCCTTGAAAGAGGGTACGTCTCACTCTCCAGAGAGGACGCCATCGATGTCATAGACATGGTCTCCGGGGCCATTATAGGCCGGATACGCCTGGACCCCGGTGACGCCCCGACGGGGCTGGCGCTCACACCGGATGGAAAGACCCTGCTTTCCGCCAATTCCGGCTCCAATACGGTAAGCGTGATAGACCCCTTGAATTATGTTGAGGTGAGCCGGATAAAAGTCGGCACGCAGCCGACCGCCATCTTCCTGGACAGGCCGGGGACAAAGGCCTGGGTTCTCAACTATTTCTCAAATACCATATCCATAATAGACATAGCCTCGGGCGATGTGGCCGCCACTCTGACGACCGACCTTTCGCCAATCAGGGGGGCGTTCAGCAGGAACAACGAAAAGTTTTATCTTATAAACGAGGGTTCACCGTACCTGACCACTATTGACACCGCCACGCTGGGGACCGTCCAGAAGCAGCTTACGGGCATGGGCATGAGGGCGATAAAAGTGGACACCAACACGGACCTCATCTACATAGCCAAAAGAGGAGACCCTGACATAGAGGTTTACAACCCTTTCACCCTCATGCCTCAGGACTATATAAAGGAAGGCGGAGGGCCGGACTATATGACGATAGACGGAGACGAAAATAACCTCTGCGTGGCGGACCCTGTTGAAAACGCCCTCTTTTTCATAAATCTCTCAAGCAGGAAAATGATTTCAGGGATAGACGTGGGCATTGATCCTGTCTGGATCAGCATGGCCGGAGAGAGATAGCGCGGGCGCTGTGACCAGAGGGGGCAGACATCGGCAGGCAAAGAGGGGACGGGCAGGGTTGGCCCCGGCTTGCATACGCGCCGTTTTACAGGCGATCTTCCTGGCAATTTTTTTTTTAATCGGGGCAAAGCGGACGCTTGCGTATCAGGCCTCCATGCGGTTTGATTATGAGGTCACCACATCGAAGACCACCGACCTCACCACCGGCAGCGTTTCTGAATCCAGGCTGGCTTCTTTCGACCAGCTTTACACTTTTGATATCTCAAGGGCGATATACCCTCACCTGATGTTCGATGGGGGTGCGACCTTCATAAGGAACATGGACAAAAACGAGCCGGGCGGCGGCCCCTCCGCAACGTCGACATCCGATTCTATCAGGCCTTACGCGCAGCTCTCCCTGGACGCGAGGCCTTTCGTCGCCAGCCTGCAGTTCACCGAAAACAGGACTAAAACCGGATATTCCGGCTCACCGTCCTCCACCGTCGTACAGGACAGCTATCTGGCCAATTTTCAGTGGACCCCCTATGGGCTTCCGCCCTTGCAGTTGTCATATGACAAATACCACACATATGATCCTGCCCACGTCCAGACGGACATCGTAAATGACACATTGAGCTTTTCCACTTTCTATAACCTCCTGCCGAATCTGCATCTGGGCTATCAAGGCAGTTACGGGATATTTACGAACAACCTGAGCCAGGTGACCAACAAGGACCTCAGTAATGCCGTTCAGGCAGGCTTTTCCACCCATGGCAGCCGCTCCCATATGAACGTCGCCTTTGGGGCCAGCACGGACAGGCTCACAACAGAGACAACCGTGCAAAGCAGCGGGCTTGTCTATTTTCGGGTGATCCCTCTGGACGCCTATTCGCTGGGGCCGGACACCGTACCGGCAACGGCCACCATATTTCAGCAAAGCGCCTATGACACACAGAATGAAAACCAGGGTTTAATAGACGGCAACACGAGCGCCGCCGCCGTCTCAAAAAACGGGGGCACCATCAACATAGGCACTGGGGGAAATCCAAGCCCCAACGGCTCTCTTGTTTACTCTTACCATATGGGCATCGAATTCCAGAACAACCCGGCCGCAAACTCTTTTTTCGTGTACGTTAATGACCCGAACAGCCAGAACCTGGGCGACATCCAGAATTTCTTTCCTGACTCCGCTTTTTCATGGGCTGTCTACACAAGCAGCGACGGCCGGACCTGGGTGCCTGTCACCCTGGCAGCGCAGGTCTCTTACCAGACGATAGACCCTTTTGGACACCCCGCCTCCGGGTTCGAGATAGACCTGCCGGCCGGCATAAGCGCGGGATGGGTGCAGATCGTGGTATCGCCGCTTTCCAACCAGGCCGTAATCGGAGTTCCCCAGCAGTTGAAGACGGACCTCGCCACGATATCGGTGACGGAGGTAAG
>JAKAMR010000155.1 GCA_021812785.1 Nitrospirota bacterium | reverse complement strand
GTTCTTTTTGAGGGCGATGATGATCGAGGCCCAGCTCTGGGATTTCAAGTGAACTGGGCCGTAGAAGAAGAAGGGCTCTTTTGGTGGGATTTATATCTCAACGAGGAACTGGTAACACGGATGCCATTGAGGGTGACATACCAGAGGATGACACTGCCCAGACCTGGAGTTTGAAGTCCACTGAAGACGCGGAGGATACGGCAATCGGAGCTTGAGAGATGCTGATCGAGTATTCCCTCAACAAACCGTTAAGCTGTTTCCGCAGAGTTTCTTTTTCCACCAAACCGGAATCGAATTCCGCAAGACGTAATTCGATTGCAGAGATAAATTTTTGGGCTTGAAGATCGGCGTGCTGATGCATATTCCAACTCGCGCTGGAAAGCCAATCTTCGAAACCATCCAGAGCTTCTGCATCATCAGAGACCAGAAGATCCAAAAGGTGCTCGCGGATTTGGGCGACGGTAATCATGAGTGATAATTCTACCCCGAGAATGCCAATAATTAAGCGTGTCACATCCGAAGAGATGTGTAAACGCTTCAATGAAGGCGGATTTTGGGAAAAGGTCCAATCTGGAGAATGGACCGCGCATGTGCTTGAAAGTAATATCTCTACTCTCTTGACACAGGAAACGGTTGAGATTACTAGCGTCATGCTCTCATACCGCGATGCGAAAAATGATGAAGTCGCAAGAGTCCATCAGTTCATGAGACCAGATGGTTCCCTCGCTGCAAGTGGCCGCCCTGACCCGAAAAGGCTGGTACAAGACGGGGTCCTGTATAGGCTTGAAAAGAAATCAAAATCCATCAAGTAGTCAGGCAAGCGCGTTATCCCCATTTTTTGGGGGCCTGCGGGCTACCAACGCACCGAGGTCGCGGACTCTGGACTTGCTGCGTTCAGTATGCACGCTCGGAGGGTAATTTTCTGCAAAGGAGTGGTTGTTTTTTCGACGCAGCCCCCAAAGAGAGGTCCGTGACCTCCCAGGGTAGGGCCTGCTGGCCGTCCTTTTGATTAGTACAGATTGAGGGCGCGTGCATCCTGCCCTTTCGGCAAAAGGTACGGAGGGCCGCCGCTGCTTAGAAATAGGTGCTTGATGGAGGGCGGCTGCGGGTGCGGGATTACACGGCAGGTGCGATGGAGGGTTCGGGGGGTGGGGTGGGGAAGCTGCTCGTTTCCTGGTCCTTGTACTGGAGCTGGTAGAGCTTCCAGTAGAGGCCGCGGTGGGCGAGGAGTTCCTGATGCGTGCCCATTTCGCGGAGCTGGCCTTTGTGCATGACGAGGATGGTGTCTGCGCGCTGCACGGTGGAGAGGCGGTGGGCGATGAGGACGCTGGTGCGGCCTTCGACCATGCGTTCGAGCGCGCCGCGGATGCGCAGCTCGGTGTCGGTGTCGACGCTGGAGGTGGCCTCGTCGAGGATGAGGATGCGGGGGTTGTAGGCGAGGGCGCGGGCGAAGTTGATGAGCTGCTTCTGGCCGGTGGAGAGCGAGGAGCCGCGCTCGCGGACGGGCTCGTCGAAGCCGCTGGGGAGGGCCTC
The DNA here is from genome assembly GCA_021812785.1 of Nitrospirota bacterium. The sequence continues at coordinate 1,252 of JAKAMR010000155.1, read as the reverse complement.
GATGAAGTCGAGGACGTTGACGTCGCGGGCGGCCTGGCGCAGGGCAGCCTCCGTGATGTCTTCGTTGCCGAGGCGGATGTTTTCAGCCAGGGTTCCGGTGAAGAGGAATGGGTCCTGGAGAACGACGGCGAAGTGCTGGCGGAGGGTGGTGAGGTCGTGGTCGCGGAGGTCGACGCCGTCGATGAGGATCTGGCCGGCGGTGACGTCGTAGAAGCGCATCATGAGGCTGGTGAGGGTGGTTTTGCCGGCGCCGGTGTGGCCGACGATGGCGACGGTCTGGCCGGGCTCGATGGTGAAGGAGACATCTTTAAGTATCCACTCGATGCCAGGGATGGCGGCCATCTCGGCGGAGCTTGCTTCTGACTTTGCTGCCTGGTTGACGGTGGCGTGCTGGGCGGGAGTGAGCTTCTGGTAGGTGAACCAGACGTGGCGGAACTCGATGCGGTTGCTGCCGTCGCCGGGGATGGGATGTGCGGGGTTGATGATTTCCGGTGGGGTGTCAAGGAGCTTGAAGATGCGCTCGCAGGCGGCCATGGCGGCCTGAAGGATGTTGAATTTGTCGCTGAGGTCCTGGATGGGGCGCCAGAAGCGCTGGGAGTACATGTTGAACATGGCAAGGACGCCGATGGTGACAGAGCCGGCGATGACACCGAAGCCGCCCCACCAGATGACGAGGGCGATGGCGATGGCGGAGAGGAGCTCGACGGCGGGGTAGTAGAGCGCGTAGGCGAAGATGGTGTCCTTGAAGGCGATCATGTGCTGGCGGTTGACGGCTTCGAAGTCGTTGTAGGCGCGCTGCTCGCGGTTGAAGAGCTGTACAACGGTCATGCCGCTGACGTGTTCCTGGGTGAAGCTATTGATGCGTGCAATGGCGGCGCGGACGCGGCGGTAGCTTTCGCGGACGTGGTCGCGGAAGATGCGAGTGACGATGAGGATGAGCGGGAGGACGGCAAAGGCGAGCAGGGCCAGCCACCAGTTGATGCTGAGCATGACGACGGCCATGATGGTGAGGGTGAAGAAGTCATCGACGATGGCGAGGATGCCGCCGGTGAACATTTCGTTGATGGCGTCGACGTCGGATGTGATGCGGGTGACGAGGCGACCGACGGCGTGGGTGTCAAAGAATCCGACGTGCATGCGCTGCATGTGGCGGAAGATGTCTCGGCGCAGGTCGAACATGATTTTCTGGCCGGTCCACTGCATGAGGTAGGTCTGGATGAACTCGAAGAGATAGGACGAGAGGATGGTGGCG
>JAKAMR010000075.1 GCA_021812785.1 Nitrospirota bacterium | reverse complement strand
TAAGCGATGCAAGCAGGGCCGTGAACATGATCGTAAGGGCGATAAAGCCCAGGACCAGATAGAAATTTGTCCTTATGGGCGTGCGCCACCTCTCCAGCGTTATAAGGCTTTCGTTTGCCTGTTTTATGTTTTCGATATAGGATGTGAGCCTGGCCGGCAAAGTGGTGCTGGCCACTATCACCCCGCCGGAAGGGCGCGGCACCATCCCCCTCACAGTGTCCCTGCCGGAGGCCGAGAGGACCTCCGCCCCCTTTAGCCCCCCGAAGGCCGACCGCATCGCGGGAGTGGCGTCCGGCGGCAGGGCCCGCACACAGGTTATGCGGTAGGGGCCTATGGCCTTAAGACTTCCGCTTTGAAGGGCGCTTCTGGCGGCATCAAGGGCGCCGTCCTTTTCCTGCTGGTAGAAGGAGCGCGCCATTGCAAGGGATGAGACAAGCGGGTCCCTGAACTGGGTATTGAATATCTTGTCCATATAGTTGGTCGCAAGACCGCTTGCCACCGCATATACCATTATCGTGGGGGTAATGCTCAGGAACGTGAACAGAAGCAGGATCTTGGCCCTGAACTTAAACCCGATGACCCTTCTCTTTACGCCCAGGTACAGCTCTATGAACCCCTTGCCCACCAGATAGATGAGCGCAAGGAGGGCAAAGAGGTTCAGGTTGAAAAAAAGCAGGTAGATCAGCGTTTCGGGAAACTCGCCCACCCTTAAAAATCTCGCTTCGAAGGGCAAAAGGACGCCCAAAAGCACAAGGGTAGCCGCAAGCAGATAGAGAGCCTTCAGTTTCAGGCCTTTTTTCATCCTACGGCTTGCTCCCAAGGTTGAAAATGGCGGAATCCTCTTGCACCGAGAACTCCTTGTCCCTGATGAAAAAGAACATCTGGCCCAGAAGCGGTGGCAGGTTCCTCAGCTTGGATTCCGCCGTGACCCTGATAAAATACCTGCCCCTGGTCAGTCCGTTCAGGCCGGACAGCTTCACGTTGTTCAGGGTCAGGGAATTATTGATAAGCTCATCGCAGCTTCCGAACCTTGTCTGCCAGGAAGTCCCCCGGCCCAGCGTGGTCATCACGTACTCTCCTTTCACGCTGTCACAGCTTACGTACCTCTCTATCCTGACCCCAAGGATGTACTCGTCCGGCCAGCTTGACCAATGCCTGAACAGGTCCACATAAAAGACCAGGTCTTTCTGTATCCCGTCCCTCAGGTCCTTTATGAGGCGGGGAGCCACCACGAGCCTGGCGGAGACAAAGATTTTGTCCCCTTTCTTGGAGACGGAAAGGGAGTTTATCTGCGCTGCCCGCGCACTTACCGGAAGGAAAAAGGCAATTGCCATAAACGAAAGCAAGACAGCCTTTTTTAAAAAACGCATTTTCAGAGTATTTTATTAAAAACCTTTCAAACCAGACAAGTTTTTTGATTATACCATTTAGTTCAAGCACTTTTTGCTTTGCTTTGTTTGCCCTGCCCGGCTTTATCCGCGCTTGCGGCTGCTATCGAGCCGGGCGGCGGTTTTTGCCAGGAATTCAATAGCCGGCAGGAAAAAGCAAAAACGCATGATCTATATCATAGGAATTCCCGCCAGGGGCGGTGTAAAGTGATGTCATGAGCAAGGACACTAAGGGAAAAATCACGGCAGGGGACATACGGAGCGCCCTCAGGCAGATGGGCGCATATGTGGACGTCACCGAAGACGACCTCATGAAAATATACGAGCTTGCGCTTGAGCATGCGAAAAAGGAAGCCGGGAAAAAGGTTCTCGTCCGGGACATAATGACAAGGGATGTCGTGACCGTGGATGGCGCCGCGACGGTCTCCAGGATATCCGCCCTGATGTATGAGCACAGGATAAGCGGTCTGCCGGTGGTAGACTCACACGGCGGGGTGGCGGGCATCGTCACCGAGGCGGACCTCATCGCCAGGGTCTGTGCAAGGAGAGGGCACGCCTTCAGAAAGACCCTTATGCATCTCTTTGGCGAATCCATGCCGGCCCCAAGGGCCTCCGAAGAGGTGGACGGCACGGCCAGTGACATCATGAACCGGAAGGTAATAACCGCCTCCCCGGAGGATGACATAGGAAAGGTGGCCGCCATAATGGACGAAAAAAGGATAAAGAGGCTGCCCGTTGTCGAGGCGGACGGAAAACTGGTTGGCATAGTGTCCAGGGCTGATATCGTGAGGGCCCAGATACCGGCCGGGAGGAACGAATGACGAGGGCATTTTTTGCGAAGATGAAGGGCGGGGCAAAGAGCCCGCCCGCGGTGGGGCTGGCGGAGGTCTTCTGGTCGCTTTTGGGCTCCGCCCTGGGGATAGGGGTCTGCGGATATCTTTCCTCCAGGTATTTTGCCCCAAGGGACCTGACGCTTATGATCGGCTCTTTTGGCGCATCCGCCGTACTTGTTTACGCCGCCATAAAAAGCCCCCTGGCCCAGCCAAGAAACCTGCTGGGCGGGCACATAATAAGCGGTCTTGTGGGCGTGGCGTGCTGGAAGTTCTTTGGCTATAACGCATGGCTGGCCGGGGCGTTTGCGGTCTCGTTTGCCATCTCGGCGATGCTCATCACCAATACCCTCCACCCCCCGGGCGGGGCAACCGCCCTGATAGCGGTGATCGGGGGAGCTCAGGTGCACAGGCTCGGGTTTCTGTATGCCTTCATACCCGCCGGGCTTGGCGCGTTCGTCCTTCTGCTGGTGGCCCTTGTCGTAAACAACATGGCCTCCGGCAGAAGATACCCCGAATACTGGCTGTAAAGAAGATTTTTTAAAGCTAGTGGAGTGAGTCCAACGCTTCTTTATATTTGTTCAAGCATTTTGGCCGTCATTCCCGCATGTAGTAAGCGGGAATCCAGTGACGTTGTCTTATGGCCAATAACCACTAATAATTTTTGGAAAAAGCGTCTGCCGTAATTCAACAATAACGCTGCGAATTTCCGGGCCGGACACCGGAAACAAAAAAAAACAAAAAGACCGCATTTCCAGAAACGGGCTAAAAATTCTAAAATAAGACAGGCATGGAAAAGGACAGCCGGAACGCAGAGCTGCTTGCGCAGGAGCTTGCGCATGCCAGGCAGAGGATCTCCCAACTGGAGGGCACCGTGGACAGATGCGGGCTTGTGGAGGAGACCCTCCTAAGATCCAACGAGACCCTTCGCGCCCTGATCGAGTCCTCTCCGGTTGCCATCATGAACCTGGATGCCGATGGAAAAGTCCTTATGTGGAACAAGGCGGCCGAGCTCACATTCGGATGGAAGTCCACAGAGGCGCTTGGCCGCATCAACCCGATCGTCCCTGCAGAAAGCATGGAGGAGTTCGACAAGATAAGGCAGCTTGCGATGCAGGGGCCGGTGACCGGTCTTGAGATAAGGCGCAGGAAAAAAGACGGCTCCTCCGTGGACCTGAGCCTTTCAACCTCGGCCATTTTCGGCTCCCGCGGAAATGTAATAGGTTACATAGCCATGTTCCTGGACATAACCGCCCGCAGGAAGGCCGAAGAGGAGCTTGAGCGCTCCCATGCACACCTTGAAGAACTTGTCCGGGAGCGCACCGCCCGGCTGCGGGAGGCCAACGAAAAGCTTAAAAAATATTCGGAAGAGCTCGAAAGCAGCAACCGCGGACTGGAGCAGTTTGCCTATATGGCCTCTCACGACCTCCAGGAGCCCCTGCTTTCGATCGCCAGCAATCTGAAGCTGTTTCACAGGCATTTCCGGGGAAAACTGAAAGCGGAAGAAGAAAAATTCCTGGCCGACGCGGTGGAAAGCACAATGCGGATGCAAAAATTCATAAGGGGGCTTCTCGCGTACTCAAGGACGGGAACTGTGGAGCTCAGGCTAAAAAGGATGGACAGCTCTCTTGCCCTGGATTCAGCGCTGGCCAACCTGGCCGGCCAGATAAGGGAAAGCGGCGCGGTCGTGACCCGCGGCCCCCTGCCGGTCCTCGATACTGACCCCTCGCAACTGCCGCATGTCTTCCAGAACCTGGTCGGAAACGCGATAAAATTCCGGGGCAGCCAACCGCCTCGCGTGCACGTCCGGGCGGAAAGGCAGACGGACCCCGGGACCGGAAAGGATTTCTGGCTCTTTTCCGTGCAGGACAACGGCATGGGCATCCCCGCTCAGGCAAGGGAGGGGATATTCGACATTTTCCACCGCATCAAGGGCGGCACGGAGCACCCCGGAGCCGGAATCGGCCTTGCCATATGCAAACGGATAGTCGAGCGCCTTGGCGGAAACATCTGGGCGGAATCGGAGGAGGGCCTCGGCTCGGTGTTTTATTTCCGGCTGCCCGCCGGCCCCGAAAAAGAAAAAGACTTGAAATGAGCCCAAAAAATGCGAAACTTAGATAAAGAAGTTTTTTATTTTTTGTTTTGAGTTTTTTCTTTCTTTCCATTTTCCTTTAAAGCTGAAGATTTTTCCGGCTTAAAGTGATCCCGGCGGCTGTTTTTTAATTGGGGTTTTTGTTTTGTTGTTTTTACCTGACCCATCTTTAAGTGCGAACAGGCTCTTTTGATTGATTGGCACAAAAAACCGATTTTCATTTTTTGCGGGGTAGTCCATGGAAGATAGAAGGAGCCATCCAAGGACATGTCTGGCCATCCCTTTGAAATGCCTGTGCCGGTTCAAGGAAGACGAGAACTTAAGCATGTCGGTGGACGGCGTTTCCGCGGACATAAGCGAAGCCGGGCTACGCTTTTACACCGAAAAGAACTTAAGTGAATGCTCCAGGATAGAGATCCGCTGCGCGCACTGGAGCGGCCCCAAAAAAGGCAAGATAATGTGGCAGGCCATCATGGCGGATATGGGAATATACCAGGTTGGGGTCTCCCTTCAGCATGAGGACACACAGTACGCGGACCGTCTGAAGCCGGTCAAGACATTTTGATCTGAATGAACGGCCCTGCCGCCGCCCGTCAGACGCTCTTTATGAGGTCTATCAGAAGAAATATCCCCGCGACAAGGACAAAAACGGTAAGCGCGATATTGAGGGCCGCCTTCGGATGGTATCTCTGCTGCTCTATCTCTTTTTCCACTTCCCTGTACCTTATGAAGGCAAAAACGGCAAGGAGGATGCCGAAGACCACAAACACTATACCAAGGACGGCGGAAAACCCGGAGGCATGAAACGCCGGTCCGCCCGCCGCCAAACCGGACCCTCCCGCGGCCCGGCCTGCGGCCTTAAGTCCGATCTTTTCCAGCAGGACAAGCCTCCGGATGAAAAAGGCAAACCGCTCCAGCACGAACCCGAACGCCATAAGCCCTATGCTGGTCCTGGTCCAGGCCAGCAATGTGCGCTCGTTGGCAAGGTGCTCCCTGCTATGGTCCACCCGGTCTTTTCCCCCGGCTTGGGCGTCCATAGCTTCAAAGTCTATCAGAAAAAAAGGAAAAAAATCTCAGAAGCAAAAGGCTGGAACCTATCTCAGAATCGCTTCCGGCTGCAAGAGGCTGAAATCAAGACATACGGCGTCATCAAGGGAAAATCGTCCTCGACGCAGCTCTGCTGCGCCTCCGGGCGCTTACCCCTCGCTTCCTTGTCTGCCACGATTTCCTCTCTCTTTCGCTTCAAAATCAATTTTGAGATAGGTTCTAGTGTAGTGAGTCCAACGCTTCTTTACATTTGTTAGAGTATTTTGGCCGTCATTCCCCCATGCAGTAAGCGGGAATCCAGCGACGTTGTCTTATGGCCGGCAAAAAAAATCAAAGTCACTGGATTCCCGATTAAGACCCCGGGAATGACGAAAAAACGGATTTATTTCCTGGAGCTTCCTAATGTAAAGAGATTTACGACGCAATACACTAGTTAGTGTGGTGTTTCAAAAGTTTTTAGCATTAATTTTTTGTCATTCCCGCAAGCGGAGCGCGTCGGGAATCAATCTTTCAAGGACAATCGCCCGTTTTTATCCGCAATCATAATAAATCTGGCCGGAAATGACAGACTTATGACGGTTATTTCCGAAACACCACACTAGGAGATGGAACCGATAAAATCCTTAAGCGCGTCTTCCCATTCCCTTGGCCTTATGCCCCTTACGCTTTCAAGCGGGGACCACAGCGGTCTTCTAGCCTTCGTTTTGTATTCCGTATGGGCAACAGGGGTGATATCGGCCTTGAGGCCCGCCAGCTCCGCTATCTTCACCGCGAACTCATACCAGCTGCACACCCCTCCGTTTGAGGCGTGGTAGAGCCCGAAGGGCCGCTCCTCGGTTATGAGCCGCCATATCTCCCTGGCTGCGTCCGCGGCGCTGGTGGGAGACATGTGTATGTCGTCCACTATCCTCATGGGCTCGCCTTTTTTCGCCTTGTCAATGATGGTGTAAACAAAGTTTCCACCCTTGCCGCTTGCCCCGGCCCTGCCGTACAGGCTGGCAAGGCGCACTATGTAATGGCTGCCGGTAAAGTTTGCCGCATAAAGCTCCCCGGCGTGCTTTGATATACCGTAGGTGTTCAGGGGGTCTGGGGCGTCCTCCTCGTTATAGGGGGAGGGTTTTTTTGCGCCGTCGAAAACGTAGTCCGTGCTTATGTGGACAAGGACCGCCCCTGTTTTCCTTGCGGCCATGGCAAGGTTCTTCACCCCCAGGGCGTTTACCCTGAAGGCCTCCTGCGGCTCATCCTCCGCGTCGTCCACCTTCACGTAGGCCGCGGTGTTTATGATAACGTCCGGGCGAAGCCCGGCCAAAACGGTCTCCGCCTCCCCGGGCCTCGTAATGTCCAGGGCGGCCCTGGCAAGCGGCATTAGCTCCACATCGGCCGGCCTGGCGGCGGTTATCTCGGAGCCAAGCTGCCCGCCTGGCCCTATAAGGGCAACCTTCAGCATCAGGAAGAAAAACAAAAACCCTTTCCGCTTTTCATCTCCTCGAACCGCTTTTTGAGCTGCCCGGTAAAGGTCCTTGCCTCCTCTTCCTTTTTAAAGAGCCAGCCGCTGTTTTCACTGTACCACCGGACCGTGCGCTCGATGCCCTCCTCAAAGCGTACAAGCGGCCTCCAGCCTGTCTCTCTCTCTACCTTCGAGGTGTCCACTGCGTATCTGAAGTCGTGCCCGGGCCTGTCCGGCACAAAGGTTATAAGCTCCTCCCCCCTGCCAAGGAGCCGGAGGATGGAGGCTATCACGTCCCTGTTCATCTTCTCTTCGCTACTGCCTATGTTGTAGGTCTCTCCCTGCCCGCCCGCCTCCAGAATGCGCATGACCGCCTCCGCGCAGTCCTCCACGAAAAGCCAGGTCCTTATGTTTTCCCCCTTGCCGTACACCGGGATGTTTTCGCCGCGGAGGGCCCTGGCTATTACCAGGGGGATAAGCTTTTCAGGGTACTGCCAGGGGCCGTAGTTGTTGGAAGGCCTGATGGTGGTCACCGGCAGCCCGTATGTCTTCCTGAAGGCCCGGACGAACATGTCCGCGGAGGCCTTGCTTGCGGAATAAGGGGAGTTTGGAAGAAGGCAGTTGTCTTCCCTGAACTTTTCCTCCCCGGCTGAAAGCTCCCCGTACACCTCATCCGTGGATATGTGTATGAACTTTTCAATGCCGTGCCTTAGCGCAAGCTCCAGCAGGTTTTCCGTGCCTATGACATTTGCCTTTATGAAAGAGGCGGGCTCCAGGATGCTCCTGTCCACATGGGTTTCGGCGGCAAAATGGACGATCGCCTGGGGTTTCTCCGCGCTGAATATCTCCTCAAGGCGCTTCCGGTCTGCAATGTCCGCCTGGTAAAAGGACATTTTCCCCGTTCCCTTCACCTGCTCCAGCCTCTCCGGGTCTCCCGCGTAGCTCAGGACGTCTATGCATACCGGGTAAAAGGCGTCCCTGCTGACCGCAAGGCGCGTGAATGCGCTCCCTATGAACCCGGCCGCGCCTGTGACAATCGTTTTCATGAAATTTTTCCTCTCCCGGCTGTATTCATCAGGTTTCTTTCTCCAAAGGTGAAATTTATCTCGGCCTCCTTCAGTGAGGGCAGCCTTGCATCTTTTTCCGCCACCACCGGGTTTTCAAGCGGCCATTTCACGGCTATGTCCGGGTCGTTCCAGATTATGCCCCTGTCGTGCCCGGGGGAATATTCATCAGTCGCGCAATATAGGACGTCCGTGTCGTCCTCCAGCGTGGCAAACCCGTGCGCGAAACCGGGCGGTATCCAGAGCATGGCCATGTTGGCGGAGGAGAGGTCTGCCGCCACCCACTTGCCAAAATAAGGCGAACCTTTTCTTATATCCACCGCCACATCGAATATGGCTCCCCTTGAGACCCTCACGAGTTTCCCCTGCGCCCTGGGATCAAGCTGGTAATGAAGCCCCCTTAATATCCCCTTCCTGCTCCTTGAATGGTTGATCTGGAGAAGCTCCAGGTCTATGCCCCCGTCCTTAAGGAACTCCGAGCGCTTGTAGGTCTCAAGAAAAAAACCCCTTTCGTCCCCGAAAACTCGGGGCTCTATGAGGACAACATCCGGAATGGCAAGTTTTTTAAACGTAAAGGGCATGAAAAGGCCTGCCCCTTTCAATTTGCATTTTTGAATTATACCCGAATATTTTCAAAATGGCTAAAAAAGGCGCTTTTTAATTATCGGGCCAAATCATCTAATGGATGGAATGACGACTCAAATAAATGCAGCATGCGATTTTTCCAAAGCTGCTTGAAGCTGTGATGTATAGTAATTTGCGAGACACCACACTAGGTGTGCGGGCCTAGTCTCCCCTTGCCGCCTTGATGAGGTATTTTCCGTATTCGGTCTTTTTAAGGGTCTCGGCCATCTCTAGGAGGGCGTCTTTCTTTATCCAGCCCCTGGAGAAGGCGATCTCCTCTATGCAGCCCACCATGTAGCCTGTCCTGGTCTCTATGGTGGCTATGAACTTGCTTGCCTCAAGGAAGGAATCATGGGTGCCGGCATCAAACCAGGCAAAACCCCTGCCGATAGGGTTTACATGCAGCTCGCCCCTTTTCAGATATTCCTCATTCACGCTGGTTATCTCCAGCTCGCCGCGCCCGGAGGGCTTTACCCCCTGCGCTATCTCGCAGCAGTTTTTGTCGAAGAAGTAAAGGCCGGTCACGGCCCAGTTGGACTTTGGCTTTTTTGGCTTCTCCTCCACGGAGATGGCCACCCCCCTGGAATCGAACTCCACGATGCCGTATCTTTCAGGGTCCTGCACGTTTGAGGCAAACACGTAGGCCCCGCCCTGCTTTTTCATCCCGCGCACCGTCTCTTTCAGAAGGGCGGGCAGGCCGTGGCCAAAAAAGATGTTGTCGCCCAGGATAAGGCAGACATCCTGCCCCCTGCTGAACTCCTTCCCTATGATAAGGGCCTCTGCCAGGCCGTTTGGCTTTTCCTGCACCGCGTAGGAGAATTTCAGCCCAAGACGCTCCCCGGTGCCGAAGATGCCCCTGAAGCTCTCGATGTCCCTGGGGCCTGTTATAAGCAGGATGTCCCTTATGCCGGCAAGCATAAGGATCGAAAGGGGGTAATAGATCATGGGCTTGTTGTAGACGGGAAGCAGGTGCTTGTTCAGGCATATCGTTGCGGGGTAAAGCCGTGTGGCGCTTCCCCCGGCAAGTATTATTCCCCTCATGGCAGATATTGTACACGCGAAACGGGTTTTTGTTCAAATAAAAACAGGGCCGGAAAATATGAGGATTAAAAAAGACCGGCCGGATTTATTCCGGTTGCAAATAAAAAAAGGCGGAATCGTTCCTTGCCGTAAAAGTCGAAGAGGGATTCCCGTCGTTGCGGGAATCCAGCGACGTTGTCTTATGGCCGGCAAAAATCAATGTCACTGGCCAGGGAGCGGCTTTCGCCGGTGTGACGGACTTTAATGCAACGTTAGGGTTAACTTGCAAAAAATAAAATTGCCGGCCAAATGTAAAGAAATGTCAGGGACAGGACATTAAAAATCTTTGGCTTCGATACCCTGCGGCTTGCCGCAGGGTGACTCATTCTGATCTTGTTTTTGTATTCAACAAAGAGCTGTAGAACGCCTCGTAATCTCTTGCCATTCTCCCGATGCTGAAATACCCGGCTTTCTTCCGGGCCTCGCGGGCAAAGGTTTCGCGGGCCCGGCTGTCCCCTGTCAGCCACAGCATGGCCTGCTTGAGCGCGGCTGTATCAGCCGGCGGGACCAGGACCCCGGTTTTCCCGTCCTCTATAAGCTCAGGCGTTCCGAACACATTGGTGGCGATGACCGGCGTGCCAACAGCCATCGCCTCTATGACCACATTCGGGAGCCCCTCATACAGAGAGGGCAGAATGAAAAGGTCGGAGCTCTTTATGTACTCGACGGCGTTTCTTTTGTACCCCGGAAATTCTACCCTGGAGTCCCCCCCGCTAAGTTTCCGGCAAGTTTCCATCATGTCTCCCTTGCCTATGATCAGCAGTTTTAACTTCTCATCCGGCAGTGCCTTGAAGGCGCTTATCAGGTAGGACAGGCCTTTCCTCTTCACGATCGAGCCCACAAAGGTTATGTAAAATTTCTCCGGGTCAAGACCTAACCTCTTTCTGAGCGTGTCTTTCGGGTCCAGGTCTGTATAATTCCGGATATTCAGGCCGTCATATATGTATGCACCCTTTGAAGGGTCTTGGAAATATTTTCTTTTTATCATGTCATCCATAACGGCTCTGGAGATGGTAAGCACCTTGTCTGCCGGCCTGTAACTGAATTTAAGCAGCCACTTTTTCAACGGCTTGAACTTCACTTCGTTTAGTATCTCTTCGGGTGAGGAGAACTCCTGCGCGGCAAAAACCGGTTTTACTCTGGAAAATTTCAAGGCAACAGCCGTCAGGAAACAGGAATACATCAGGAAGGAATGGACTATATCCGGCTTGAAAGAATCAATAAGCTCCTTTATTTCCCGTATGGACCTCAGGGGCACCCTGTTACCGTGTCCGCCTGAAAGGGGGATGCTTTTATCCAGGTCGGCCTGCCGCATGCCCTTGTCAACCGTCAGGTGTATCCGCTTCTCCGCGTTTACGTTGTTTGCGATGTTTACGAACTGCTGCTCCGCCCCTCCCCCGCCCAGGTGGTCAGTTATGAAAAGGATTTTCATTGTGGAGATCCATTCTCATTCAAAAAACTTCAGTTTAAGCCTGTACAGGATATCAAGACCCCGCATTCCGATCACTTTTATTATAAAAAGCTTGAGTCTCTCTTTTCGGGCCCAGTTCCCTTTTTCTGCCTGCCTGGTATCGGACCGGATGATCTTTCTCTGCATCTCCAGTATGTCCGGTTTTCCGGTTGCCCAGGAAGCATATTTTTCATAGATCCTTTTCCTGGTTTTCACAAATTCCATCTGTTTGGAACTCGTCATGTTTGAGCCGTCCAGACGCCATCGGTATTCCGATGTGACCTTTTTTATGTGGGCAAACTCGTACTTGCGGGAGATCCTTATCCACAAATCCCAGTCCTCCATGCACCTGAAAGACTCGTCAAAAAGTCCAACCTCGTCCAGAACGGCCTTCTCGTGCATAACGGTATGCACGGCGGTCAGATTGCTCAATAATAAACGGTCGGGATCGAAATCAAAAGACATCCGGTCCTTACTCCTTGTCATGTAGGACCCTTTTTCCAAGACCTGAAGTGCGCGCAGCGTATCCGCATAAGCGATCCTGTAAGAGGAGCCCTCCAGAAATTCCACCAGGGTTTCCAGGTGACCGGGATAGTAGATGTCATCATCGTCCAGGTAGGCTAAGTACTTGCCTGTTGCGGCCCTGATGCCTGTGTTCCGGGTGGCTGCCAAGCCCTTGTTTACTTCATGTCTCAGATAGGTGATCTTGTCTCCCCCGAAAGAGGCAACCACATCGCTCACATCCGTCCCGCAATCGTTCACAACAATAACTTCAAAATCCTGAAAGGTCTGTCCCATTATGCTTCCCAGGGCTTCCTTCAGGCTCTCCGGCCTGTTGAAAGTGGGCACTATCACCGAGACTTTGGGCATTTTTTTAATAATTGCCTGGAAAAATCAATTTTTGATTTTATGCTTCATTTTAAATCATTTGTTCAAGTAATTCACAGGCACGTTTTCCATGTTAAAATAAATTGATTTTAACCTCTGATGCGGGAGGATGGTTTTGAATAAAAATATCATCATTTTTGGCGGAGACGGTTTCTGCGGTTGGCCGACGGCCCTGTTTTTGTCCAAACACGGCTATGATGTTACCATTGTGGACAACTTGAGCCGCAGGAACATAGACAACGAACTGGAGGCTTTTTCCCTCACGCCCATCCAGCCAATGGGGTCCCGCCTTAAGGTCTGGGAAAAAAAGACCGGCAAGGTTATCAGTTTCCACAACTTTGACGTAAGCATCAATTACTTCAGGCTGCTCAAACTCATGGAGGAAGTAAAGCCGAGGGCCGTGGTGCATTTCGCGGAGCAGAGGGCCGCGCCTTATTCCATGAAAACGGCCTTCCACAAGCGCTACACGGTGAACAATAACATAAACGCCACTCACAACATCCTTTGCGCGATTGTAGAGTCC
>JAKAMR010000154.1 GCA_021812785.1 Nitrospirota bacterium | reverse complement strand
CACCGAAACGCGCTCAAAGCCGTGTTGAGCGGACCACTCACTGATGGCCCGGTAATGTGCCCGACGCACGCGCAGACTTGGCTTGCGCACCGCTGCTAGGCGCAGGTATTGACCGACCGCAGTATAGGGAAAAGTGAAGAGAGGGTAGGTCGTGAGCTGGTCCGCGCCGACCTGGGTGGCTCGGGCCAGGTCGGCAGTGACGTCGGCAGCGGTCTGGTGCGGGAGAGCAAACATGAAGTCCGCGTTGACCGAGGCGAAATCACCGGCCGCAAGCAACCCCAGGGCGCGCTCGGCAACGAGGGGAGAGTAGTCGCGTCCGAGTATGGCGAGTTTCTCGGGTTGGAATGATTCAACGCCGAGCGAAACGAGCGTAACGCCCATGTCGTGCAGCCGTCGCACGGTCTCATCGTCCACGTCGGCAGGGTTAGTCTCAATGCAGATGTCGCCCGTCAGACGGAACCGTTCGCGCACACGCATCAGCACGCGGGCAACACTGTCCAGCGCCAGCGTCGGGGTGCCCCCGCCGATGTAGACACTTGTTATCTCGGCCGGCCCGAGTGCATCAGCCCACCAGTCCACCTCGGCGATTGCTGACAAGGTGAAGGGTCGCACGAGTGACTCGCGATATTGGACTTTGGTGTACGGACAGTAGGGACAGAAGTGACGGCAGAAGGGCACGTGCAGGTATAGCGAGGTGCGCTCGACGTGTGGCGGCGTCCAGTCCAGCGGGGGCCGCTCGAAAGCCCAGCGCTGTGCGGACCCAACAAGGTAGCGGCGAATTGGGCGCGTGATCAGATATGATAGCCGATAGCCCAGGCCCATCACCGGTACCTCGTCATGCCGAGCCTGCGCTCAGGCGCAAGCGCTGCAACTCCTCTAGCTCGATGCACGCCGCGTAGCCGCGGTCGGCGCACGCCTCGTCGGAAGCACGACAGCACACCCGGCTACGGAACCCGCCTGGCTTCACTATGACCCATTTATCAAGCAGGTGCATGACTAAACCAACGCCAAGGTGAAAGCCGCGGGGTCTCGAGGGATCGAGGCGCGCCAGTACAGGACTGCGTGAGCCAAAGACCCCGTGGGTTTGGTCGCTGCTTCACTGTGGAACCGTACGTCGCGGCCCCGGCAGAGAGTTCTCTGCGTGCCGTGACTCCGACGACCCCCTTCCCCCCTGCCCCGCGGGGCGAGCGCGGACATTTTACAGAAATATAGCCCTTTTTTGGACTTTTAATGGTAAATACGGTATGCACCCTGCCATCGACGCCGTACAACAGTTGGTCAGATGGGTGGAAGGCCCGGGAAAGTCCGATGAAACAAACACGATACCTTATGGGCACGCACATAACGATTGAGATAGTGGACAAGGGCGCCAGCTCAGAGCATATCGACGAGATCTATGAGTACTTTCGCTACGTAGACGAGAAGTTCAGCACATATAAGGAAACAAGCGAAATATCGCGGATTAACAACGACCTGATACGAGAGAGTCAGTATAGCCCTGATATGAAGCAGGTTCTCTCGCTGTGTGAGCTAACGCGGAGAGAGACGAACGGGTACTTCGATATCCGGCATAACGGAATACTCGACCCTTCGGGCCTCGTAAAGGGCTGGTCTATCTGGCAAGCGGCAAACTTGCTTAAACAGAAAGGTGTCGAGAATTTTTACGTGGATGCTGGAGGAGATATCCAGTTTGCAGGGAGAAATGCCGAAGGGAAGCCCTGGAGAGTGGGAATACGAAATCCTTTCGACCAAGGAGAGATCGTAAAAGTGCTTACTCTCTCCGACGAAGGTATCGCAACGTCAGGGACGGCCTGTCGCGGGCAGCACATCTACAATCCGTACAGGCCCAACGGGGTGATTACCGACATAGTCAGCCTCTCGGTGATCGGGGCAAACGTTTATGAAGCCGACCGCTTCGCGACGGCAGCCTTTGCGATGGGCTCCACCGGTATCTACTTCATAGAAGGTCTGCCCGGATTTGAAGGATACATGATCGACAGCAGCGGCACCGCTACTTACACAAGTGGTTTTGCCAGGTATGCCGTACCCCCGCTCTAGCGCAAAAACGGCTCGATGACCGGGCCTGGAGGAAATTACGACCTATGAGAAAATCTGTTGTAACCGCGGTAGTGACGGCGATGTTCGTCGTCTACTCGTTCTACCAGAGAACTATCGGTGTGCAAGCAACCGCCGGCGTTGGTCCGAGTCCGACCGCTCCTAACATAGCTTCCAGTCCTTCCCCGGGCTCGAGCGGGAGCGGGGCGCCAACAGCTCTTGCATCCTCCTCCCCCAGCCCGGCACAGTCCGACCCATCACAAGCGCCGGCCGCGAATGCTCCCACTTCCGTTCCGCGAACGACGCCGGCCCCTGCCGCAAAATCGGGCTCGCCGTACAAGGACGGAACCTACACTGGAACCTCGGCAGACGCCTTCTACGGGAATATCCAGGTACAGGCGACGATCGCGAATGGAAAACTGACGAACGTGCAGTTCCTGCAATGGCCAAACGACCGGTTCAGGTCGGTGAGGATCAATCAGCAAGCGCTCCCCTGGCTGGTACAGGAGGCTATCCAGGCCCAGAGCAGCCAGGTGGACGCAATCTCCGGGGCGACCGATTCCAGCATCGCCTTCAGCGAGTCTCTCAAATCGGCGCTGACTCAAGCTGAGAGCTGAGAATTATGAAAAATACGAAGGCCATTGACGCGCCCGCGTCTGCGTCAGCGACATCAACGAAGCCGGTGCAAAGGCGGTGGCGGCGACGCTGCCGAACGGTGCCTTCGCCGTCGCCTGCGACGTCTCGAGCCCCGAGCAGGTGACAGCCCTGCACG
>JAKAMR010000153.1 GCA_021812785.1 Nitrospirota bacterium | reverse complement strand
GCGAGGTCCTGTTCATGGTCACTGGGGCGAGTAAGGCAGAGGCGCTCAAGCGTGTCTTGAATGGCGATTCGGAAGTACAATACCCCGCCGCGCGCATCCATCCCAGCGACGGGAACATTACGTGGCACGTGGATCAGTCCGCCGCGGAAAAACTCTAACACTTTGGCGCCACGACATGAATGCCGCGGCGCAAATTTCAAGGAGAATTTATGGAACTCGCAATGATTGGTTTGGGAAAAATGGGAATGAACATGGCCACCCGGCTCGTCCGCGGCGGCCATCGCGTGATCGGGTTTGCGCGCACACCCGCCACCGTGGCGGAAGCCGAAATAAATGGAATCGAGGGAGCGCATTCGCTCGAAGAGGCGGTCGGCAAGCTCAAGCAAAGTCCGCGCATCGTTTGGGTCATGGTGCCCGCCGGGAAAACCACCACCGAGACCATTGAGAAAATCGCGGACCTGTTGAGCAAGGGCGACATCATCGTGGACGGCGGCAATTCGAATTACAAAGATACGATCCGTCACGCCGGGATGCTCGAAGCGAAGGGAATAGATTTTGTAGACAGCGGCACGAGCGGCGGCATCTGGGGCCTCACCGAAGGCTACAGCCTGATGATCGGAGGCAGGCCCGAGGTCACAGAAAAGATGCGCCCCATTTTCGAGACGCTCGCCCCGGCCGCGGACAAAGGCTGGGGGCGAGTCGGTCCGCATGGCGCGGGGCATTTCGTCAAGATGGTCCACAACGGAATCGAATACGGCATGATGCAGGCCTTCGCCGAGGGATTCGGAATCCTGAAATCGAAAAAGGAATTCGGCCTCGATTTGGCGCAGGTCTCGCACATCTGGCAACACGGGAGCGTGGTGCGCTCGTGGCTGCTCGACCTCGCCGCCCGCGCGCTCGACGAAGACACGGACCTTTCCGAGATCAAGCCGTGGGTGGCTGATTCGGGCGAGGGACGCTGGACGGTATTTGAGTCCATTGACCTGGACGTGCCCGCGCCGGTCATTACGCTGGCTTTGCAAATGCGCCTCGCCAGCCGCGACGAGGAAAACTTCCCCGCGCGCATGTTGTCGGCGCTCCGCAATCAATTTGGCGGACATGCAATCAAGAAAGCAGAGTAACCTCTGTCCGCCAGACATGCGAGGACTCCGTAGAATCAGTGGATCACGAAAACACTGCGCACCTTGCGCTCTCCCGCGCAAGTTCGGCGGCAGAGACCGCCCAATATGCGCTTTCGTGAAGTACTGAGAATGGCGTAAGTCTTCGCGCCTCTTACAGGCCTTGAATCAAACATGACCAAAGCAATCCCAACTTCCATCATTATTTTTGGCGCGTCCGGCGACCTGACCAAGCGCAAACTGGTCCCGGCGATCTTCAACCTTTTCCGCAAACGCAAAACGTCGCGGGAACTCCGCATGATCGGCTACGGCAACACCGCCTTCAACGACGAGCAATTCCGAGCGCACCTGCGCGAAGGCATCGTGCAGTATGCGGGGTCCGATTTCGAAGAAGAGGCGTGGGAAATCTTTGCGGAAAATCTCCACTATCACCATGGACGTTACACCGACCTGGCCGACTTCCGTAAACTGGGCGAACGGTTGGATGAACTCGAAGGCGGCTCGGCCAATCGTCTCTACTACATGGCCATTCCACCGGTCATCTTCCCCAGCATCATTGACCTGCTCGGCCTGACCGGTCAAATGCACGAGAACGGCGGCTGGCGGCGCGTGGTGGTGGAAAAGCCCTTTGGCACAGACCTCGCTTCGGCGCAGCGGCTTAACCTGCAGGCGCATAAGACCTTGAACGAGAATCAAATCTATCGCATTGACCATTATCTGGGTAAAGAGACCGTTCAGAACATCCTCTTCGCGCGTTTTGCCAACACCATCTTCGAGCCGGTCTGGAACCGCAACTATATTGACCACGTGCAGATCACCGTCGCGGAAAAAGTGGGGCTGGAGCATCGCGCCGGGTACTACGACTCGGTCGGTGTGCTGCGCGACATGTTCCAGAATCACCTCCTGCAACTGCTCGCGCTCGTTGCCATGGAACCGCCCGCCTCGTTCAACGCGTCCGCGCTTCGCAACGAAAAAGTGAAAGTGCTGAGCGCCATCCAGCCGATGACTCCCGCGCAAGTCGCCACAGACACAGTCCGCGCGCAATACCAGGGCTACCGGGCCGAGCCGGAGGTCAAGCCCGATTCGGTCACGCCCACCTATGCGGCGCTGAAACTCCACGTCAACAACTGGCGCTGGCAGGGCGTTCCGTTCTACCTTCGCTCCGGGAAAAACCTCACCGCGAAAAAATCGCAAATTGTGATTCAGTTCAAAGAGCCGCCGCTGGCAATGTTCCCCATGCCTCCCGATAAAAAGATGGCGCCCAATCTGCTGGTGCTTTCCATCCAGCCAGATGAGGGCATCCATCTGCGCTTCGAGGCCAAAGCCCCCGACACTGTCGCCGAGACGCGCTCGGTGGATATGGACTTTCACTACGCCGAATCGTTCGGCCCCACCGCCATCCCCGAATCCTACGAGCGCCTGATCCTCGACGCCCTGCAGGGTGACGCCTCCCTGTTCACGCGCGCCGACGAAGTGGAAATGGCCTGGAGCCTGATAGACCCGATCCTCCAGACGTGGGAAGCGGGTCCGACTCCGCCCCTGGCGGCTTACCCGTTGGGGACCTGGGGCCCCGCCGAAGCCGATTCCCTGCTCGCCCGCGATGGACGCGCCTGGCTGAACGATGAGAAGGGCGCCGGAATCAACGACTGAGTCTCGAGGCTTGACACCCCCTCCCCCGCTGGCTATAATGCCAGCACTGTGCGGGTGTAGCTCAGTGGTATAACGTTTGC
>JAKAMR010000152.1 GCA_021812785.1 Nitrospirota bacterium | reverse complement strand
GCAACCCTGGCATCGGGCCGCTTCTCTTTTATTAGCAGGGGCAGGAGCGCAAGATGGTAGTCCTGTATAAGTATCAGGGGGCATTCCTCGTCCTTGATCTCCTCAAGCAGGGCCTCAGCGAATTTCTGGTTTACTTTCTGATAATAGACCCAGTCCTCCAGACGGAAGACCGGACGTGTATGGGTGATATGGCAGAGTGGCCATATCCCCTCGTTTGAAAACCCGTAGTAGTATCCCATCTCCTCTTCCTTTGAAAGCCATACCCGCCTCAGAGTATAAGCCGGCTCTTCCGGAGGCACGCGCACCTTGTCATAAGCGTCCACCGTCTCCCTGTCGGCGTCCCCTCCGCCATGAGCAAGCCACAGGCCATCGCAAATGCGCATTACCGGGTCCAGGGCGGTGACTAACCCCCCGGCAGGGACAATACACCTGATATCGCGGCCGCTTTTTTCATGCATATAGGGCTCACGGTTTGAGACAAGGAAGAGCTTCTTACCGTTCAACTCCGCCCGCATGTGCTCTTTCAGACGGTGGGCTGTCCACAAAGAGGCGGCCCTAAAACGCAGTTTTGCCTCTTCCTCCGCCTTGGCTCGCGCCGCTGTGAGGCTCTTTGCCATATGGGACGCCTCGTTGATCAGGGAAGAAAGGATGTCCCCCCTGGGGAACCTGGAGAGGTCGGCCTTGTCCTTGCCGGTCCTTACCTCCCTCATCCACTGGGCCATACGGGCGATGGGGCCGGTAATGCTCCACCTCACCACGACCAGCGTTATGAGGACGATGAGGACAGTATAGATGAGGAACCTGAGCAGGTTATATTTCCATATCTCTTTCAGCCTCAGGTTTATGTAGGAGGCATCGTTGAAAAGGGCCATCGCGCCGTTGGTCTTCCCCTTCGACTTAAGCGGCAGGACATAAATATAAGTCTCTTTCCCGTTTATGTCCCTTAGCCTGCTTGAAGGGCTGTTTGACAGCATGGTCTTGACCGCTTCGGGGAACGGCTGGGGTATGTCCGGCTCGAGCTCCGGCGTGGCCGTTATGATGTTGCCGTCCATGTCGAACACGGCGATGCCCTCAAGCCGCTTCCGGTTGCCGAACCTGACGACAAGCCCTTCAAGCCTTGCTGAAAGCCCGCGCCTCACAAGATAAGCCACCGATTCACGGAGGCTGTCGGCAAGGATGGAGGTCCTCCGCTCAAGGCTGCTTGCCATGCGGCTTTTCTCCTTGTCCACCTGGTACAACGAAAAACCGGCCGTAACGGACGTTACAGCGAGGACCAGGGACACGATCAGGCGGAGGGTGATCTTCACAGCGCATCTCCTTCCTTTATTTCGTTTATCAGTTCGCCCTCGACGGCCCTAAGGATACGGGCCCTTACTCCTTCGGTGCTGAGCATGAAGGGGTCAACCGCCCTTATTTGCCCGGCAAGTTTCTCCTTCCCGAGGGTTTCAAGGACCCATGTTGAAAAATCGTCCACTCCGTGGCGCGCCCTCGCATCATAAAAGTGATAATAGATCGCGCCTTTTTCGAGCACCTTCATTGCTATCTGGAACTCCGCGAGGTCCCTTGCCCTTATGCCTGCCGGAAAAACGACCGTAAATCCCTCGTGAAAGAAAAACTCGTCCCCGGGGGCCGCGTCTTTCTGGATCAACTTCTCAACATAGCCGTCCATAACGCTCAACAGCTCTTTTCTTAAGTCTTCCACATTTTTGAATTCGTAGGGGTCCACGATCGACAGATGCTCGGAGAGCGCCCTGTTTTCAAGACTTTCGCCCGCCCACTGGGCAAAATCGTTCGTATACTCCATGGTATGCCCTTTTAGGAAATACTGATAGGTATGATGATAAATTGAGGCGGGGTGCACCACCGCCATGGAGTCCCTCAGTTGTTTCAGGTTTTTTGCCTTCTTCCCCAATGCCCTGGCTATCGTGATGCACTGCTTGAATTCGAACGCCTCTGACTTCTGCATTAATTTTTGCGCCTCCAATCGCGGCCAAAAAACCGGTCTTGAATTATTTTTATATACCGGGTGTTGGCCTTTTTCTTCTATGGTTAATAGAGAAAGCAGACCTGTGCTGCATCTGACTGGCGGCGTGCAGATTTCGTTTTTTAAGCAGATCAGGAATTAATTTTTATCAGCAGCTTTTATATGGGTCGCGCCAAAAAAATTCAGATGCAGCCTAAACAAAAATCTGCGCAGGAGGCGGGGAAAGACCGGAATGGACCAGATGAAATCCGGTGACCGCTTTTGGCCCGTTCAGAGAAACCAAAAGTTCAGAGACCTCAAACCAGGGTTTTTCCGCATGGGCCCATGGCGTTTGGCCTTCAAGCACCGGCATGTGTAGCGAATATGCATAGCTTTTAGCCGGGATTAACAGCTTGCTTTTCTGTAGAAGATAAAAGGTAATGGACGGGGCGCCGTCATTCGGGTCCGATTGCGGGGCGGAAAACTGGGAAACAAACATCTCAAGCAAAAAAAGACGGACGTTCTTTAAAGACAGGCTAGAGGGCCTCGCCCATAAACCATGCCTGTTTTGGACAATACTTGCAGACAGAGGTGAGACAGTATAAAAGAGAAAACATAGCAGAAAGATTGCGCCAACGAAACGTTTTCCGGCTTTAAAAAGCATCATGTATTTTATCATCTCATCATGGCAATTTCAACCGGCGATTGTTGTTGTCGATCATACATCATGGCGTATAGCGCTTGAAATAAAGGCCAGCTCATTATCCATGGAGATTTGGCCATGAATGACCCTGCAAGCCATTTTCATTATGTTATAATTTTTTCGTGAATTCTGATCTGAATCCCGGATATATCTGATCTTAAGAGAGCATTTGCTGGCTCGCCTGAAAACG
Organism: Nitrospirota bacterium; assembly: GCA_021812785.1. The sequence goes on along the minus strand of JAKAMR010000152.1, from coordinate 26 downwards.
ATTGCAATAACAGGACTCCTGATTGT
>JAKAMR010000074.1 GCA_021812785.1 Nitrospirota bacterium | reverse complement strand
GGTTTTTTCAGGAGCATCTTGGGGAGGTTCGAGCCATGAGGGTTGTGGCAGTTGAGACATTTTTTCTTGGTCTCGGTAATGGCGCCATGCTTCGTCTTTGAGTCCTCCACCTGCTGCTTTTTGCCGGTGTGGCATCTGAAGCAAAGGGCCTCATGACGGTCGGCCCTCAGATTGTACTTGTAGCCCGCGCTGTGCGGGCTATGGCAGTTAATGCATCCAAGCTCCACGGCGGGATGGATGTATTTGTCATTTTTCAGTTCATCCGCCTTGTCGGTGTGGCAGGTAAGACAGAGATTGTTTCCTCTTGCAAAGAGCATCTTGGGGTAAGGGGAGCCATGGGGGTTGTGGCATATGGTACACTGGCCGGTTGCGGCCGGCCCGTGCTTAAATGGGCCGGCCATTCTTTTCTTGTCGTGGCACATGAAGCAGAGGTTCTGTCCCTCGGCAGCCCGCAACTGGAACTTGTACGGGGACTGGTGGGGACTGTGGCATGCCGTGCATGCGCCGGCCTTCACCGGCGGATGGACATGGCGCGCCGTGTCCATTCTCTGATGGCACTTGTAGCAGAGCTGAGAAACAGGGTCTGGAACAGGCTTGAATTTGTGCTTCGACGTCTGCTGATGGCAGAAAAGGCAATCACCAGCCGCAACGGGGCCATGGATAAACTTGTCAGTCCCAAAGTTGCTGTGGCACTTGCTCGTTACACAGCCCTCTTTTCCTATTCTGCCAATACCGGCAGGCGCCGCCGCCCCTGCCCCTAGACCGGAAAGAAAAACCAGGAAAACCGCCAATGTAAATACACCGAAAACACCGATACACCGCTTCGCCATTTCCGCTTTTTCCCCCTTCTGGGCCAATAGACCAAGGATCAATAGGCCATTATTCTATGCTAAAAAACGTCATTGTGTCTACATTAATTTATAGGCCTTATAAGAATCAAAATTTCAGTTGACGGGCCATACAGGGCCAGACCGGAGACGGTCCTGAAAATTCTTCTTTTATCCAAATAACCGGCTTTACTCGGCCTGCAAAACCCTGACGGACAAGGCTCTAAAACTTGAGCTTTAAAGGACCTTGTTTTTTCATATGGGACTTGACAATGCATCGCTTTTTTTAAAATAATCCATTGGTTTTTAATTAAATTGATTTTTTTAAAAAAAGGAAAAACCATTTGGAAACCGGCCGGAACGGGCGGAGCGCCGCGGCAAATGCCTCGGACTGGAGTAAAAAGGCGGAGGCTTTGCATGCCTGCCTGATCGAAAATCTGTCGGTAGCCGCCTTCGTGCTCAATGTGGACCACGAGGTGGTCGTCTGGAACAAGGCCTGCGAGGAACTCACCGGGGTGAAGGCCGAGGCCGTGATAGGCACCCGGGACCACTGGAGGCCTTTCCATCCCGAAAAGCGCCCAACCCTTGCGGACATGATAATAGATGGAAATTATGAGGGAATAGACAGCCTGTTCGCTGTCCATTCCCACTCCAGGCTGGTCAACAAGGGGCTTGAGTCCGAGGGGTGGTTCCGCAATCTGGGCGGAACTGACAGGCACATGATCTTCAGCGCCGCCCCGGCCTATGACCCCGAAGGACGGCTGCTCTTTGTTACCGAAACCTTCCAGGACATCACCGAGAGAAAAAACCTGGAGGAGGCGCTTAAGGAAAGCGAAAGCCGGCTGAGGATGATAATAGAGTCCGAGCCCCAGTGTGTAAAGCTCATTGCCCCGGACGGGGCGCTTCTGGCCATGAACCCTTCGGGGCTGGCCATGATAGAGGCAGACTCCTTCGAGCAGGTAAAGGGCAAGCAGGTCTCGGGCCTGGTCATGCCGGAATACAGGGATGCCTTTAAGGCGCTTACTGGGAAGGTCTTCAAAGGCGAGCCTGGCTCACTTGAGTTTGAGATCATGGGTTTAAAGGGGACAGCCCGGCGGCTCCTGACGCAGGCCGTGCCCTTCAGGGACGCAAGCGGGAAGATCACGGCCCTTCTTGGCATTACCACCGACATAACCCGGCAAAAAAGGCTGGAGGAGCAGCTTAGGCAGGCGCAGAAAATGGAAGCCGTGGGCCAGCTGGCCGGGGGCATCTCTCATGATTTCAACAACATACTGTCTGCCATAATCGGCTATGCCGACCTGCTTGAAGCCAAGGTCAACGGAAATCCATCCCTCAAAAATTACGTGGACCATATCCTCTCCGCCTCCCGGAGAGCGGCAAAACTGGTCAAAAGCCTTCTGGCATTCAGCAGGAAACAGACCATAAGCCTTTGCCCCGTTGAGCTAAACGCGTTGATAAAAGGGGTTGAAAAACTCCTTCTGAGGCTGATAAGGGAAGACATCGAGCTTGTGGTCAGGTGCGCCTGCGATGACCTTGTCGTAATGGCCGACAGCGGCCAGATAGAACAGGTCCTCATGAACCTGGTGGCAAATGCCAAGGACGCAATGCCTGGAGGAGGGTTCCTTGTTATACAGGCCAGGGCAGCGGACCTGGATGACGGGCACATCGGGGGCGGCAATCTCAGGGCTGGCAGGTACGCCGTTATCTCGGTGACGGACACGGGCACCGGGATGGAGGCACAGACCGCCAAGAGGATCTTTGACCCTTTTTTTACGACAAAGGAAGTGGGCAAGGGGACCGGGCTGGGCCTTTCCATGACCTACGGAATAATAGAGCAGCATGGCGGAGGCATCGAGGTCCAAAGCGAGCCCGGAATCGGCACGACCTTCAACATATATCTGCCGCTTATAGATGCCCCTGAAGCCATGGGCCCAAAAAAGGACCTGGAGGAAAAGGACGCTCCCCAAGGGGGGTCTGAAACCATACTTGTGGCCGAAGATGACACCATGCTGCGGCAGCTCACGAGCACCATCCTGCGTGAATACGGATACATGGTGATAGAGGCGGAAAACGGGCTGGACGCCGTTGAGAAGTTCACGGCAAACAGCAAAGATATCCGTCTTGCCCTGCTGGACGTCATCATGCCCAGGATGGGGGGAAAGGAGGCCTTCGAGCAGATAAGGCGGACAGAGCCGTCCACGAAGGTCATCTTCATGAGCGGCTATGCGCCTGACGTCATAAGCGGAAACGGATTTGAGGAAACCGGAATGAACTTCGTCCTGAAGCCGGTCGCCCCCGGGGTGCTTATCTCAAAGGTGAGGGAGGTCCTGGACAGGCGAACGGCGCAATGAAAAAAAACTGCTCGCGGCCCATGGACCTTCTGCCTGGGGATGGAGATCAACGCAAAAAAGAAAAATGCCGAAGGCGGGATTTGAACCCGCACGGGTTGCCCCACACGCCCCTCAAACGTGCGTGTCTACCAGGTTCCACCACTTCGGCTAATGTTAATAGTACAATAAAAGACCTTCTGTTTTCAATGGGTTAAGAGACCGCGCCTGCCTCTCATTTCGCGCCTTTAAAAATGTTATAATTTCTTCCATGTTTGAGGTCCCGCCAGCGTATTTTTGCGCGGATAAAAAAGTTTTTGTTTTTTTGACGGCCTGTGAATAAGAAACGCGAGCTCATAGGCATTGCCTCCGTCCTGGGCGCCCTGTATCTTGCGATCTGTCTTTTCAGCTACTCGAAATGGGACCCGTCCTTTTTCACTGACAGCACCTATGGTGTGCACAATTATGGCGGTCCCGTGGGCGCCGACATCGCAGACCTGCTTTTCTCGCTTTTCGGGGTCTCGGCATTTTTTCTGCCGCTGTTTCTGGCCGCAGCCGGCATCAGGAAGGTAATGGAACGGCAGATACTCAAGCTCCACATGGCGGGCGCGGCGCTGTTCATCCTTTCTTTTTCCTTCCTTTCGGGACTTACCGGACTTGATTTCAAGCTCACAGGCTGGAACGCAGGCGGTTTCACGGGCCAGCGGGGCGCCCTGTACCTGGTAAGGTATCTTTCCGTCCCCGGAGGCTACATCCTGGCCGTTTTTTTCCTGTTGTCCTCTTTGATTCTTTTAAGCCCGGTGACGATCAAAGAGATGCTCTCCAGGGGAAAGGACAAGGAGTTCAGGCCGGCAAAAAAGACAGTCCGTGGGAAAGAAAAAGAGCAGAACCCGGAGCCGGTGCCCTTTGAGGAAGATACACTTTCGGAAAGCGAGCCGGTCTTCATCGCCGGCCCCGAGGAGCCCGAGGACAGCAGGGAATATGAGCCTGCTCCTGCGCCTCCGTCCGGAAACGCCTCTTCCGGTAATCCGGCTTATGTGCTGCCCCCGGCAAGCCTGCTTGACGACCCGGACGGGCAGGTGGAGCGCCCCTCCAAGGAAGAGCTTATCTCGGGCTCTGCGCTGCTTGAAAGGAAACTGCGGGATTTTGGCATCCAGGGCAAGGTCTCGCAGGTCCAGGCGGGCCCCGTGGTCACTATGTACGAGTTCGAGCCCGCCCCAGGCGTGAAGATACAGAAGGTGGTCTCGCTGGCCGAGGACCTCTCGCTTTCCCTAAAGGCGCAAAGCACAAGGATAGCCCCCATACCGGGCAAGGCCGCCATAGGCATAGAGGTGCCCAACAGACAGAGGGAGACCGTTTTTCTAAAGGACACAATCAGCTCGGAGGGTTTCAGGCGCAGCGCCTCGAACCTGACCCTGGCGCTGGGCAAGGACATATTCGGGGCCTCTGTCGTGGCGGACCTTGCGCGCATGCCCCATCTGCTGGTGGCCGGCGCAACGGGGGCCGGCAAAAGCGTCTGCCTTAACTCCATGATAACCAGCATCCTTTACAAGGCCTCGCCCGAGCAGGTAAAGATGCTCATGATAGACCCAAAGCTCCTGGAGCTTTCGGCCTATGAAGGCATACCACATCTGATAAGCCCGGTCGTGACCGGCCCAAAGCCGGCTTCTGAGGCGCTCAAAAAAATGGTGTTCGAGATGGAGAGGCGCTACCGGCTGATAGCGGGCAAAGGGGTCCGCGGAATAGAAGGATACAACCGCGCCGTCCCGGAGGAAGAAAGGCTCCCTTTCATAGTTATCGTCATTGACGAGCTTGCCGACCTCATGCTGTCCTCGGCGGCCCAGGTGGAAGAGAGCATAGCCAGACTTGCCCAGATGGCCAGGGCGTCAGGCATCCACCTTATACTTGCTACCCAGAGGCCCTCCGTGGATGTCCTTACGGGCGTGATCAAGGCCAATTTCCCCACCAGGATAGCATTCCAAGTGGCCTCAAGAATAGATTCACGGACCATATTGGACGCCCAGGGCGCCGAGCAGCTCATAGGCAAGGGCGACATGCTTTTGCTTTCCCCGGGCTCCAGGGTCCTTAGGGTCCATGGCGCCTACATATCCGAAGGCGAGATAAAATCCATCACCGATTTCATAAAGGCCCAGAGGCCACCCGACTACAGCATTTTTGAGGCCATCAGGGAAGCGGAGCCCGAAAGCGAACAGCCCGGCGAAACCGCCAGGGACGAGCTTTACGAAAAGGCGGTGGAGCTTGGCGCGCAGTCGGGCGAAGTCTCCATCTCCGCAATACAGCGCAGGCTCAAGATAGGATTCAACAGGGCCGCCAGGATAGTTGAGCTCATGGAGGAGGACAGCCTGATCGGCCCACCCAGGGGCGCGGGGAAACCAAGGGCCTTCCTGGGCCGCAAGGAATTTTAAAAAACCTTTTCTCCCGATCCTGCCCCCCCATTGAACCACCCCGCTGCGGGCTCAGGAAATTCAGGTTAAAAACAAAAAGCCTCCCGCCCTGCTGCCCTGATAAAAAACCTATACCTGGCGGAAATCAAATTTCTCTTTCCTTTAAACCCTCCTTGGAGTAAACTTAGAGGTTGCGATTTTCAGAAAAAGAGGAGGTGCTTTTAAAAATGTCCAGAATGAACTATTTTTTCACTTCGGAATCAGTGACCGAAGGGCACCCGGACAAGGTGGCGGACCAGATCTCTGATGCGATACTTGACGCGATCATAGCGAAGGACCCGTTCTCAAGGGTAGCCTGCGAGACCCTTGTGACCACGGGGCTTGCCTTCGTGGCCGGAGAGATAACCACCTCGACATATGCGGATATCCCTTCGATCGTCAGGGAAACCATAAAGGAGATAGGGTACACGCGGGCAAAATACGGTTTCGACTACGAGACCTGCGCCGTGGTCACATCGATCCACGAGCAGTCGGGGGACATAGCCATGGGTGTGGACACGGGGGGTGCGGGTGACCAGGGGCTCATGTTCGGCTATGCCTGCAACGAGACCCCGGACCTCATGCCGCTTCCCATCTCCCTGGCCCACAAGCTGGCCATGAAGCTCACCGAAGTAAGAAAGTCCGATGTGCTTGCCTATCTGAGGCCCGACGGCAAGACGCAGGTGACCGTTGAGTACAGGGACGGAAAGCCGCTCAGGATAGACACTATCGTCATCTCCACCCAGCACAGCCCCGATGTCCATCTGAAGGACCTCAAAGAAGACCTTATCGACAAGGTCATAAAACCTGTCATACCGCAGGGACTGGTGGACGAGGAGCATATAAAGTATTACATAAACCCAACCGGCAGGTTCGTGACCGGCGGCCCGATGGGCGACACCGGGCTGACGGGAAGAAAGATAATAGTGGACAGCTACGGTGGCGTCGGCAGCCACGGCGGCGGCGCTTTTTCCGGCAAGGACCCCACAAAGGTCGACCGCTCCGGGGCTTATATGGCCAGATACATAGCAAAAAACATAGTGGCCGCCGGGATCGCGGACAAGATGGAGGTGCAGATCGCATATGCCATCGGCGTGCCGGAGCCGGTATCGCTGCTTCTGGACTCGTTTGGCACCACGAAGGTAGACCCGCAGAAAACGGCCGCAGCGGTGAGAAAGCTGTTCCCGCTCACCCCTAAGGGAATAATAGACTCGCTCAACTTAAGGAGGCCGATATACAAAAAGACGGCTGCATACGGCCATTTCGGCAGAAGCGACGCCGATTTCACATGGGAGAAAACCGACAAGGCCGAGGCGCTAAGGAAGGAGGTCGGGCTTTAAGAATGAAATACGATATAAAAGATATCAAGCTGGCTGAAAAGGGGCGTTTGAGGATAGAGTGGGCCGCAAAGGACATGCCGGTGCTCAGGGGCATCAAGGAAAGGTTCAGGAAGGAAAAACCCCTGAAGGGGATACGCCTGGCCGCCTGTCTGCACGTTACCACTGAGACGGCAAACCTTATGGACACGCTTGCCGCAGGCGGCGCCCAGGTGCACCTGTGCGCCTCAAACCCGCTTAGTACGCAGGACGATGTTGCGGCCTCCCTGGTGAAGCACTTCAAGATACCAACATTTGCCATAAAGGGCGAGGACAACAAGACCTATTACAAGCACATGGGGCAGTGCCTTTCCGTCATGCCCAACATAACGATGGATGACGGGGCGGACCTGGTGAGCACCGTCCACAAGGAAAAAAAGGACCTTATTAAAAACATGCTGGGCGGCACGGAGGAGACGACGACCGGCGTCATAAGGCTTAAGGCGATGGCAGCCGACGGGGTCCTGAAATATCCCATTATCGCGGTAAACGACGCTTACACAAAATACCTCTTCGACAACCGTTATGGCACCGGGCAGTCCACACTGGACGGGGTGCTCAGGGCCACAAACCGGCTGCTGGCGGGCTCTGTACTGGTAGTCTGCGGTTATGGATGGTGTGGCAAAGGGGTCGCTATGAGGGCAAAAGGCATGGGGGCCAGGGTGGTAGTGACAGAGATCGACCCTTTAAAGGCGCTGGAGGCGGTGCTGGACGGCTTCTCCGTTATGCCTTTGGAAAATGCGGCGCCGGATGCCGACATCTTCATAACCGTGACGGGAGACATAAACGTCATCTCGGAGAAGGCGTTCAGGAAGATGAAAGACGGCGCCATAATCGCTAACTCCGGCCATTTCAACGTGGAGATAGACATACCGGCGCTGAAAAAGCTCTCCAAGGCCACCCGTCAGATAAGGGATTTCGTGGAGGAGCACACCCTCAGGAACGGAAACCGGGTTTATCTGCTTGGCGACGGAAGGCTCATAAACCTTGCCGCGGCCGAAGGGCACCCCTCCCAGGTGATGGACATGAGCTTTGCCAACCAGGCGCTGTCGGCAGAGTACATGGCAAAAAACCACAAAAAGCTCAGCAAGACCGTCTATCCGGTCCCCTGTGAGATAGACCAGGAGATAGCCCGCCTGAAACTGGCAGGGATGGGCATTAAGATAGACAAACTGACCGCCGAGCAGAAAAAATACCTTCAGAGCTGGGAGATGGGCACGTAGTCAGACCTCTGCTCGAAAAATAAAAAACAAAAAGAAAAGGCCCGGGTCTTTCAGCCCGGGCTTTTTCTTTTGTTTGCCTTGAAAGGGCGACGGAGGCGGAATTAAAATAAAATGATGGCCAGGGCAAAAACAAAAAAAGATCTAAAATCCCTAGACAAACCCGCTCTGGAAGAGTTTTTAATGAGAAATGAGGGGATCCCTTCCTTCCGTGCCGGCCAGCTCCTGCACTGGATGTATAAAAAAAACGTAGCCAGCATTGAAGAGATAACGGAATTTTCAAAAAACCTGCGGGAAAGCCTCTCTCAAAAGGCGTTCATAAGCACACTGAAAGTAAAAGAAACACTTTCTTCCACTGACGGTACGCAAAAATACCTGTTTGAGCTGGAGGATGGAAATTTCGTCGAAAGCGTCCTTATCCCGTCCGATGAGGACCAGGAGGCGGACGAAAAGGCCCAAACAAAGACTTCGCGGCTCACCCTCTGCATTTCAAGCCAGGTGGGCTGCACTGTGGGCTGCAGGTTCTGTCTCACGGGCAGGCTTGGCTTCATAAGGGATCTCGAAGCCTGGGAGATCGTGGAGCAGGTCCTTTCTGTCCAGAGGCTAATTGCGCCCCGTCAGATAACGAACATCGTTTTCATGGGGATGGGGGAGCCGCTTAACAACCTTGAAAACGTTGCCGTGGCGCTGGAGCGTCTTACGGAATTTGCGCATTTTTCAAAACGGAGGATCACCCTTTCCACGGCGGGCATTGTGCCGAGCATAATGGAGCTGCCCGGAAAGGCCCCGATGGTGAACCTTGCCGTGTCCCTGAACGCTGCAACGGATGAGACCAGAAGTCTCATCATGCCCATAAACAGAAGATACGGGATTTCCTCCCTCATGCAGGCGCTAAGGCAGTTCCCGCTTGCCAGGCGGGGAAGGATAACCTTCGAATATGTGCTGCTTGGCGGCATAAACGATAGCGTGGCGGACGCCCGCAGGCTTGTAAAGCTGCTGCACGGCATACCTTCCAAGGTAAACCTGATCCCCTTTAACCGTCATGAAGGGACGGACTTCCGGACGCCGCCTGTCCAAAGCGTGCTGGCCTTTCAGAAGACCCTTACGGATTCCGGCTGCACGGCCATCATCAGGAAAAGCAAGGGAGCGGATATCCTTGCTGCCTGCGGCCAGCTGAAAGCGAAGTACGAGCCTAAAAAATAAAGGGCTCTTCTAAGAATTCCTGTGGGCGGATTGCCGGGATCTCCAGCGAGTATAGTTGGCATCTGCCCGGTCCTTGAGGGAGGGAGCAAAGCGGACGAATACTAAAGGAACGCATCTTGACGACAATTCGCCGCTTCGCCCTGAAGACACCTTAAAAGGGACCGCCTGCATACGCCCGGAACCGCTTGACCGAAGGACCGGCCTTATCAGACGCTCTTAAGCACGCAGACTGCGAAGGCCGCGATGCCCTCGCCCCTTCCTATAAAACCCATGCCCTCGTTGGTCTTGGCCTTCACGCTCACCGCCTCCGTCCCAAGCACACCGGAAAGCACCTTGCGCATGGCCTCGACATGCGGGGCCAGGCGGGGGGCCTGGGCTATGATGGTCGAGTCCGCCTGGGCGACGGCGTAGCCCTTCTCCCTTGCCAGGCGCACGGTATGCTCCAGGAGCACAAGGCTTGATATATCTTTGTACCTGGGGTCGGTGTCCGGGAAGTGCGTCCCTATGTCGCCTGCGCAAAGAGCGCCAAGGATGGCGTCTATAAGGGCGTGGATAAGCGCATCAGCGTCCGAGTGACCTGCCAGGCCCTTCTCATGCGGTATACGGACACCCCCCAATATAAAATCTCTGTCCCCGGCAAACCTGTGGCTGTCATAGCCAAATCCGGTCCTAATAAGCATCGGTCTTTTTGATTTAAAACGCCCCTCCCCTGTGCTTGAAAATCGCCCCGGCGATCAAACCGTCCTCCGGAGTGGTTATCTTTATGTTCTCCGGAAGCCCCGGCACCACGCGGACCCTGCCCCCGGCGGCCTCCACCAGAGCGGAATCGTCCGTCCAGTAATGGCCGCGGGCCATGGCTTCCCCGTAAGCCCGCAAAAGTACCTCATAGAGAAATATCTGAGGGGTCTGCACGGCAACAAGCCCGCTTCTGTCAAGCGTCCCTTTTATGGCTTCGCCTTCCCCACGCTGTTTTATCGTGTCTTTTGGCATCAGGCCCGGCACTACCCCGTCCCACCCCGGCTCGAAGAGGGCCGCTATGAGGCCGCTTATGAACTGCTCGGTGGCAAACGGGCGCACCGCATCGTGGATAGCTACAGCGCTTGTGCCGGGGGGCACAAGGCCCAGTGCGCTCCAGACGGAGTCCTGCCTCTCCTTGCCGCCCAGGGCCAGACGGCGGACTTTCCTGATGCCCCCTTCCTCTAGAAGCGCTTCAAGCGGACCAAAATCCTCTTCCCGCACCGCGGGGATCACCTCTTTTATTCCCGCAACCCTGTCCAGGACCTCAAGCGTCCTTATTATGACCGGCCTGCCGCCCAGCTCAAAAAAAGTCTTTTTCTTTTTCCCCTTTTTGGCATCCTGCTCCATGCCTGAAGAAAATCTTTTCCCAAGGCCCGCGGCGGGCACTATCGCAACGACTTCCATCTGCAGGTTCTGTCTTACCCCCTCGCTTGCTATCTGGCGGCCCTCAGCTCTTCCTTCTCGTAGTCTTCCCTGGTCTTGGAAAAGATCATCCTTCCGGCGGTCGTCTGAAGCACGCTCGTCACGGTCACATCCACATGTTTTCCTATCAGTTTCCTGCCGTTGTCCACGACCACCATGGTCCCGTCGTCCAGGTATGCAACTCCCTGGTTGGCCTCCTTGCCTTCCTTTATTATAAAGACCTTCATGAGCTCGCCCGGCAGCACAACGGGTTTCAGCACGTTTGCAAGCTCGTTTATGTTCAAAACGGAGACGCCCTGAAGCTCGGCCACCTTGTTCAGGTTGAAATCGTTGGTGACCACCTTTGCCCCCAGCATTTTACCCAGAGCGACCAGCTTGGAGTCCACCTCCTTTATCTTGGGAAACTCCTCTTCCACTATCCTGATCTCCAGGTTCGTCATTTTCTGCATCCGGTGGAGAACCTCAAGCCCGCGCCTGCCCCTCCCGCGTTTGATGGGGTCCGGCGAATCGGCTATGTGCTGCAGCTCCTGCAATATGAACTGAGGGAGTATGAAGCTGCCCTCCAGGAAACCCGATTCGCAGATATCGGCTATCCGGCCGTCGATTATGACGCTGGTGTCCAGTATCTTCAGGTTCTGCTCCTCGGCCTCCCCCCTGAAAATCCTGAAGAGCCCCGGGACGGTAAGGTTTTGCCCTTTTTTAAGCCCTATCACCATGCCCCCCCATCCAAGCAGCCCAGCCAGGGCAAAATCAAATACATGCTTGGTCCCTGCGGGGATTATCCCCGAGAGCGGCTCCAGGAGGAGTTCCGCAAACAGAATGCCTGCGGCAAGACCTATGAACCCGCCGATAATGGTGCCAAGTGAAATCTTCTTCAGGGAAGACTCCACCAGCAGCGCGCCAAGGCCAAGCACGATGCCGCCAGCCAGGCCCGCAAAAGGATATCCGTAATTTTGTCCCAGGAAAAATCCAGCTGCGGAAAATACTATCACTATCGCACTTCTGAAAAATGCCAGCATTTTTCCACCTCTTTCCGGGTCTTTCTATTGCTCTGCGGCCCGCTATGAAGATAAGCCGGATAAAAAATTCGCCTAATCCTGTTTTAAAAGGACGTAAGACCTTTTCCCTGCGCGGTTGACCAGCAGGAGGACCGTGCGCAACCCGGCCGCTCTCCTTATCATGGAGTTGAAATCCGTAAGCGACCGGACGGGCCTGCGCTCCACCTCTTCGATTACATCGCCCCTCCTAAGGCCTCCTTCTCCGGCAGGGCTGTCTTCATCGACATCGGAGACGACCACACCCCTTTCGCCGGAGGCCAGGCCTAACTGCCTGATGATGTCCCTGGTAAGGTCCATCACCCCCAGGCCGGAAAATGCGCTCCTGTGCATCTGCACGCGCGGCGTCATAACTTCGTTTTGGGCGAGGTCGGCCGGATACTGCCCAAGCTCCACATGGAGATGGAGTTCCTGCCTGCCCCTTAGCACGTCGACCTGCGCATCCCGGCCCGGGCCGGTCTCCGCAACCATGTTCTTAAGAGCTGCCGGGCTTTCGACCGCCTTGCCCCCGAACCCGACTATGGTGTCTCCCCTCCTGATGCCCGCCTTTGCCGCCGGACTGCCCGGAGCCACATCGCTGATAAGCGCTCCATCGGCGGTTCCCAGCCCGAACTTCTCCGCAAGCCCCGGCGTGAGATCCTGCATGGTCACGCCCATCCAGCCCCTGATAACCTTGCCGTTGGTCTTAAGCTGCTCCATTATCTCGCGCGCCATGTTGCTTGGCACTGCGAACCCTATCCCCTGGAAACCGCCGCTCTTGGAAAATATCGCGGTGTTGATGCCTATGACCTGGCCGTTCACATTCACCAGCGGCCCCCCTGAATTGCCGGGGTTTATGGCCGCATCGGTCTGTATGAAGT
>JAKAMR010000073.1 GCA_021812785.1 Nitrospirota bacterium | reverse complement strand
TATCAAGACGGTAGGGGAGGAATTCATCCTTGGCAGGATAAAGGAATATTTCCATAAGGCCTGATCAACCGCAAAAAAACAAAAAGGGTTGAATCCGCAAAAAATTCCCGCTGCCGCTGTCACGAGCTTCATCTGAAAAAATAAAAAAAGCAATTTTATTTTCGCAGCGCTCATCCAGAAACTTCCTTATCAGCCGGGAAGGAAGACCGGTAAGGCCCCCCCATTGGCCCACAAGTTTGTTTTTCCTTATGAGTTCATTTAAAATAAAAATCAAAAAAGGCGGGCGAGGGTATAAAATAGGACCGGTTTTCGCGGTCCTGTTAAAAATCAGGCGGCGGCGCTGCTTGTTCCATATGGGCTTCAGCCTTTGAAAGGGCCTGATTTTACAGGGAAACAGGATTTTTTTAAAAATATTAAAAAAAAGGTCACATCAGGTTTGTGGCTATTCAAGAAGGTTTTTTTTCTGCAATGGCTCCTGAGTTCGCGGCGCGTTTTTTTTTTTCGTCCCGCGCATTTTATAAAAGTCAGAGGAGGTTGCTAAATTGAGTAAGGGCTTTCCCTTCCCGCATCCGTATTTTTCCTCGAAGCCCGGCTGGAAGTGGTTCATACTGACCACGGTCCTGGTTGGCGCAACGATGTCGGCGCTAGATGTGAGCATCGTGAATGTGGCGATGCCTACGCTGCAGCACAGCTTTAATGTATCGCTGGCGGTTATAGAGTGGGTAGCTATGGCCTATATGCTTACTCTCACCATATTCCTTCCGCTTTTCGGAAGGCTTGCAGACATGTACGGGCGAACCAAGCTCTATACGACGGGTTTTGTGGTCTTCACCATTGGCTCCGTTCTTTGCGGAATGGCCCCGACGGCATCGTTCATCATCTTTGCACGCGTGTTGCAAGCTGTGGGTGCGGGGCTCCTTCAGGCCAACTCGGTGGCTATAATTACACAGGCCTTTCCGGGTAACGAACGCGGAAAAGCCATAGGAATACAGGGCGCCGTGCAGGCCGTGGCCATGTCGATAGGACCCTTTGTTGGCGGCATACTGATACACATCGTTAACTGGCGTGCGATATTCTATGTAAACCTTCCAATCGGCATAGTGGGCGTCCTGATGGCTCTTCTGATACTGCCCAAGAGCGAAAAAAGCCAAAAGAAGGAAAAGATCGATTTTGTGGGCATACTTACCTTCTCCCCCGGCCTCGCCTTTATGGTTCTGGCTCTGAACAAGGGTGAGAAACTGGGCTGGACTTCGCATACAATACTGGGCTATTTAGCGCTTGCCTTTGTGCTGCTCACCGCATTCATCATTACCGAGCTGAAGGTGGAACATCCCATGATAGACCTGAAGCTTTTCAAAAACTACACGTTCAGCGCGGGGAACTTTACCGGCATGCTTTCCTATTATGTGCTTTTCGCGATCCTCTTCCTGATGCCCTTCTACATGGAAGAGGTCCTGAGATATCCGGTGGCCCTTACGGGCACACTCCTTACTCCTATCCCGCTGGCCATGGCCGTCATCGCCCCGGTTGCCGGCTCCATCTCGGACAAGCACGGCTCCAGGATAATGACCGCCACCGGAATGTTCGTGTGTGCCGTTGCCTCTTTCTTCCTGATGTTCTTTGGGCAGATATCCCATCTGACTTTGCTTGTCCTTGACCTTATATTGCTTGGCATCGGCATGGGCATGTTCACTCCACCCAACAACAGCGCGATAATGGGCGCAGCTCCCAGGGAGAAGCTCGGTCTGGCTGGCGGCATACTTAACATGATGAGATCGCTTGGGCTTATCTTCGGGGTTGACATCTCCGGGCTCATCTTCACCAGCATTAAACACAAATACTATCTGTCCAAGGGATACGGCCTTGCAAATACGAAGGCGATCCCCATGGCAGCGAGGAACGACGCATTCATGCGTGGTTTCGTTGTAGTCATGGGTGTGCTGGTCGGGCTCAATATACTGGCCGCGATCCTTTCAGCCGCAAAGAAAGACGAGAGCCTGCTGAGCGCGGAGGAGATGAAGGAGTTTGTAGCAGGAGACTGATATCTGCCGCTGCAAAGCGGATGAGTGATCGAAACGGGCCGGAGAGACAAAGATATTGCGGCCCGTTTTTTTGTTATGCCCTTCAGGTATCGAATGCAGGGAAATTCTGATTGATCGTTTTTTCTCGCTGCCCATTGATTTCAGCTTTATTTTCATCAGGTTTTTTTGTAAACTTAGCTATGATGGATTTTGAAAAACTTCTGGAAGAATCCGTAAGGATACACGGGCATCTGTGCGCCGGGCAGGTGTTGGGAGTGAGAATGTCTATCCTGGGACTGAGAGAAGCAGGGATCTCCGACTCTAAAGGGGCTGACAGAAAAAACATCATTGTTTTTGTCGAGATAGACAGGTGTGCGACGGATGCTATACAGTCCGTCACCGGTTGCAGTCTTGGCAAAAGGACGATGAAGTTCATGGACTACGGCAAGATGGCCGCAACCTTCGTCAACCTTAAAAGCGGCAAAGCGGTGCGTGTTCTGGCCAAAGAGGAGTCCAGGCAACTGGCCAGGGAATACTTTCCCAGGATAGAAAACCGTTACGAGGCGCAGCTTGAGGCCTATAAGATCATGCCCGAGCACGAGCTTTTCGAGATTTCGGAGGTTTCCATAAAAATTAAACCGGAGGACATGCCGGGCCGCCCCCTGGGGAGGACACAATGCGCCAACTGCGGAGAGTATGTGCAGGACTCAAGAGAAGTGGCGCAGAGCGGAAGAAATTTATGCAAGACGTGCGCAAACGGGGGCTATTATGAGAGTCCTTTTTTTTCGCCCATCGTTATGCGCAAAATGCATAACGATTTCGGCGACGGTTTCGCCGTCAAATCGAAGCTCTGGATTGAGTCCGGTGGAGGGCCTTTTTTCGGCCGCGGCAAGGTGCTTCTGCTTAAGGCCATAGATAGGCACGGTTCCATAAGCCGGGCGGCAAAAGAGGTGAATATCTCTTACAGGAAGGCATGGAGCTATATCAAGGCGATGGAAGAAAGGCTTGGCATCCCGCTTGTGGAGTGCAAAGCCGGAGGTAAAAACGGAGGTGGCGCAACCCTGAGCCCCGAGATACGGGACTTTCTGGCCAGGTATGACCGGATCGAGAAAGAAGTGCGCCTGAAGGCGGATGAGAGGTTCCGGGAGATATTTGGATTATGAGGAGTTAAATATGTGCGATGATTTTCCTTCAGAAAAAGGCGGCAGAAGAGGTAAAACCGTCCCCGCGCCGCTGGCCGTTGGGATGGTGCTTGCGCACGACATCACCGAAGTGCGTCCTGATTTCAAGGGGCGGGCGTTCAGGAAGGGTCATATAGTAAAAGAGGAGGACGTACCCCGGTTGATACTGCTTGGAAAAGAAAACCTCTTTGTCCTGGACCTGGCCCCGGAGGAGATGCACGAGGATGAAGCGGCATTAGTCATGTCGGAGGCCATTATGGGCGGGGGTGTGGAAACAGGGGAGTGCCGCGAAGGAAAAATAAACCTGATCGCCTCTATTGCCGGACTTCTTCAGGTGGATAAAGAGGCCCTCATGGAGTTCAACATGCAAGGGGAGGTAATGTGCGCCACCCTGCATGATCGTACGGTCGTGCAAAAAGGGCAAAAGATTGCAGCCACCCGCGCGATCCCTCTTGTTGTGAGCCGCCGCGTAGTGGAGCAGGTTGTAAGCATTGCCCGCGAAAAAGGGGGCATGGTTAAAGTCATACCCATCAGAAAACCAAAGACCGGCGTCGTGATAACCGGGGGCGAGGTGTTCTCCGGAATGATTACGGACTCTTTTGCTCCGGTCATCAGGAAAAAAATAAATGCATTGGGCGGGGAGATCCTGGGCATCGCTTATGCACCCGATGACAAAAATTTCATCGCCGCAAGGCTCAGGGAATTCATTGAGAAAGGGGCCGACCTGCTTATAGCGACCGGCGGCATGTCCGTAGACCCGGACGACGTCACCCGGTTTGCCATAAGGGATCTGGGCGCCAGGAACATAGCATACGGGGCGGCGGTGGTGCCCGGTTCGATGTTCCTCTCCGCCACTGTTGAGAATGGTGAGGGCAGGGTCATACCGGTCCTGGGTGTGCCAACATGCGCCATGTACGGCAAGACGACCGTACTGGACCTCGTTCTGCCCAGAGTGCTTGCGGGGGAGGAGATAGGCAGGAAGGAACTTGCGGAACTGGGGCACGGGGGACTGTGTCTTCACTGCGAGGTCTGTCTATGGCCGGTTTGTCCGTTTGGGAAATTTTAGAAAAATAAAATAAAAAGCCCTTATCCCTCCCTCTCCCGGTGGGAGAGAGAATTTCCGAGGGTGAGGAAATCCTGTAAAGTATGGAACTGAAAGACTCCTTCGGCAGAAAGATCGACTACATAAGGCTCTCCGTTACGGACAGGTGCAACCTCCGCTGCATATACTGCGCTCCGGGGGGAGCGTCAAGATGTCTTTCAACATCAAAACCCGGTAATTCGATCAGTCTCGAAAAGGTAACCCGTTTTTTGCGCGTGGCAAAAAAATACGGGTTGAAAAAGGTAAGGATAACGGGGGGCGAGCCGCTCCTGAGGAAAGATATAGTCCGGCTTGTCCGTGAGATCAAGGCCGTAGGGATAGAGGATCTTGGTCTTACCACAAACGGCCATCTGCTGCCCTTTTTCGCCGAGGAGCTTAAGGAGGCAGGACTGGACAGGGTGAACATAAGCCTCGATTCCCTTCGTCCTGAAGTCTACAGGGAACTAACTGGAGGGGGAAGCCTGTCCGCCGCGCTCCGTGCCGTGAGCGTGGCCGAAGGGGTTTTTGGTCCTGCTCCGGTCAAGATAAACATGGTCCCCATAAAAGGAATAAACGGGGATGAAATACCGGATTTCGCGCGAATGACGCTGGAAAAACCATTTCACGTCAGGTTCATCGAGCTCATGCCCGTGGGCATGATCACCTTCGAGGGTCTGCGCATCACGGCAACGGAGGCCAAACAGGCTATCTCCCGGCACTTTGAGCTGACATCCATCGGACGGACGGGGTCTGCGGACAACTACAGGCTTTCCGGCGCAAAAGGAGTGGCCGGCTTCATTAGCCCCATAAGCGGCCATTTCTGCGATTCCTGCAACAGGCTACGCATAACGGCTGCGGGGAAGATAAGGTCCTGCCTTTTCTCCTCCTGCGAGGAGGACCTGAACACGGCCTCCACTGAAAAAGAGCTGGAACAGTTATTGCTCTTATCAGTGAGTCGCAAGGAAAAAGGGAGCCTTCTAAATAAGGCGGTGCAGTTCGAGACAATGCAACAGGTTGGAGGTTAAGGTATGCGCAGGAAGGGTTTTTCTCAGTTTTTTTTGAAAAAGATTTCAGTTTTACCAGTGATTTTTTTGTTGGCGGCCGCTTTTTTTGTAATTTTTTGTCCGATGGAGGGTCGCGCTTACGCCTCTCAAAAGATCACTGTCTCGGCAGCAATAAGTCTTAAAAACGCCTTTAATGAGATAGCGAAGATATACGAGGGCAGGCATCCGGGCGTGAAAATATTTTTTAACTTTGGGGCCTCCGGCAACCTGATGATGCAGATAGAGGAGGGCGCTCCGGTTGACGTCTTTGCTTCAGCTGCTGAAAAACAGATGAATGAGATCGCTAAAAAAGGCCTTATAGCGCCTGGCTCCAGGGCGGATTTCGCCGAAAATACCGTTGTCCTTATCGCGCCGGCAGGGCAAAAATACGCCTACATAACTTCTTTCATGGACCTGGCGGACCCGCGCATAAAGAGGGTCGCAATAGGTAACCCCAAGTCTGTGCCCGCCGGGATGTACTCGGAAGAGGCGCTACAGTATTTCAAGCTTACGGATGCCGTAAGCAAAAAACTCATATACGGGGAGCATGTAAGGCAGGTGCTTGAATACGTGGCCAGGGGAGAGGTGGACGCCGGTCTTGTTTACTCCACGGACGCCAGGATCGAGGCTGGGCAGGTGAGGGTTGCTGCAGTCGCGCCGCCTTCCAGCCACAAGCCGGTCGTGTATCCCATCGCTGTCATCAAGGGCTCACCGAACGGAAAACTCGCTCGGTCCTTCGAGGCGCTGGTTGTCTCACCGGAAGGGGAAAACATACTCAGGAAATACGGGTTTGAACCGAAATGATTTTTTTATCCTTATTTTCAGTTGCGCTTTTAGCAGCCGGGAGGCTCCGGTAATACCATGGGCACTTACGGTATGTTTTCGCTCAAGCTGTCGTTCCAGGTGGCCTTTGTGGTGACATTTTTCATACTGCTTGCTGGTGTTCCGGTTTCCTACGTCCTGGCAAGGAAAAACTTCCATGGCAAGGAGATACTGGACGCGCTTTTTACACTTCCCCTGGTGCTTCCTCCAACGGTAACGGGCTATTACCTGATTGTCCTGCTTGGTAGGAACGGGCTTTTTGGCCGTCCTCTTTACAATCTCACGGGATGGACACCCATGTTCACCTGGTGGGCCGCGGCCGCAGCCTCCTTCGTGGTGTCCATACCTCTTATGATAAGGACGTCGCGCGCGGCGATAGAATCGGTGGATGAAAAACTCATAAACGCATCCTACACCCTTGGGCACGGAGAGCTCAAAACCGCGCTCAGGGTAGTGCTCCCGCTGGCCAGGAAGGGGATACTGGCCGGTACGGTGCTCTCCTTCGCGCGGGCGATAGGGGAGTTCGGGGCAACTCTCATGTTCGCAGGCGATATCCCCGGCAGGACGGAGACGATGCCGCTTGCCATATACAACTACCTTGAAAACGGCGAGTGGGCCAGGGCGCGGACCATGGTCATCATATTAACCGTTTTGTCGGTATCGGTCATCTACATGGCAAACAGGCTGAGCAAAAGGATCTGATCATATGAGCATATCGGTTAATATAAAAAAGAGACTCAACGGATTTTCCCTTGACGCCAAGTGGAGTATCGAAAACGAGTTTGCGGTATTGTTCGGGCGCTCCGGAGCAGGAAAGTCCCTCACGCTTAAAGCCATCGCCGGTCTCATGAAACCGGACGAGGGCAATATAGCCTCCTGCGGTGCGGTGCTCTTTGACGGCTCATCTGGAGTAGACCTTCCTCCTCAAAATAGGCGCTTCGGCTACGTTTTTCAGGACCTGGCCCTTTTCCCGCACATGACGGTGCGCGGGAATATTGAATACGGGCTTACAGGAAAAGACGCGGCCGGTCCCGCTGAAAGGGTTGAAAATATTCTCGATGTCTTTGGTTTGGGCAGGCTCGGAAACAAGCGCCCGGACGAGATATCCGGGGGGCAGAAACAGCGCGTCGCACTTGCTAGGGCTCTTGTGGGCAGGCCGCGGGCCCTTCTGCTGGATGAACCCTTTTCGGCTCTTGATGCTCCACTGCGCGCAGAGATGGGAAGGATCCTTATGGAGATCAGGCGGGAGTTTAACATACCCGTGGTGCTGGTTACGCATGATCTGGCAGAGGCCTGCGGGCTGGCCGGAAGGCTTATAATTTACCACGGCGGAAGGGTCATTCAATCCGGCCCGCCTGAAGAAGTTATCAGCAGCCCGGCCAGCCAGGAGGTTGCCTCGCTCCTTATGCTGCGGGAAAACAGGGGGGCTTTTTATTAGGACCTAGAATATAAAAATTAAGAAACATGGTTTTAAACGGTTCATCATATTAGGAATTTAGATCAGGTGCTGAAGATGCGGACTATCCGCTTTTTTTTGCATGGGTCTGCTTGCTACGCCGTTTTTCTTTAAGTGTGCTATGTACGCTGACTCGCTTTCTAAGAAGCTGTAATAGCCGGATCTGGATATTATAAGATGGTCATGTACCTTTAATTGCAGAATCTTTGCGGCCTGCTTCAGCATCTCCGTAAGCCTTATGTCGTCCATGGATGGGTGGAAACATCCGCTTGGATGATTATGGACGAAGATCATCCCTGTCGCCCTATGATGGAGCGCGCGCTCCATTACCTTGCGGGGATATACGACTGTCTGGTCCACTGTTCCCGTCTGTATGATTTCCTCGGCAATCATCTCGTTCTGGGAATTGAGGAATATGGCGCGGAACTGCTCGTCTTTAAGTCCTTTCATCTCCGTCATGCAATATTCGATAAGGTCTGTTGTGCCTGATATCGTTTTCTTTTTAATTAGTTTCTGTTTCAGATATAGAGAGGCGCATGGTTTAAGCAGAGTAAAAAAAGTGGCCGATTTTTCATCTAATCCTTTTATCAGGGAGAGTTCCTCGAATGTAGCGTCCAGGACCTCTTGAAATCCTCCGAATTTCCTGATCAATTCCATTACGGCAGGTTTTATGTCCCCGTGCGGGATTGCGTAAGTAAGAAGAAGTTCGAGAGTTGTGTACTTGCTGAAACCCTCAAAAGAGGTCTTTCTGAACCTCGCCCTGAGACGTCGTCTACGATTCGGATAATAAATTTTTTTTTGAGCGTCAGCCCCCGGTTGTTTTTGATGTGACGGGCGTGGTCTTTCACGGCGGAAACCTTCCCGGCTATCTTCTCGATCCTTCACAATTCTCGATCTTTCTTAGAGTTTTTTTTAGAACATTAAGGTAAGGCATTGTTTATGTTTATCTTTTTAATAAGAAAAATCTATCTATCAAAACAGGTAGGTTTCTTTTTATTTTTTATTGCTATAATTTGCAATTCTTCCTTTAGAAAATTGACTCCGGGGAAATCTGCTCTTTATTTAGGCCGGTGATAAATTGATCGCAGATGATTCTGAAAAAAGGAGGGATATCGACGAAACGAGGACTTATTCAAACCGCAGGTAATTGGTCGCAATTAAAACGGCCTGAATGGAGTATTGGCATTCAGGTATCCTTCAATAGATCCAGAAATTTAATAATTGCCACGAGCTTAGACGGAGAAAGCTTTTCCCACATGTAATTTTTTAGTGCCAAGGAGAAAAGTTTTTGGGCGATAATCTCCTTTTCTTTCTTTTTTGAGCGACGATCATCGCTCGCTGCATTTTTTTTTTCATAAAGTATGATAAATCTCGCAAGGGGGGGACAGCAACTACCAATTCTAGTAGCTGTAATATGTACTGTTCTCAGGGAATAATCCCTTGTGCTCATCGAAGAGAACGGATATATTGTGAAAACCATCGAGACCGGAGACGAACTGGCCCAGGCTTATGCTCTCAGGCATAAGATATTCGCTGAGGAACTGCGATGGGTCCCAATGACACCCGGTAACCTTGAAATAGACTGTTATGACACACCAGCGGCTACGGGGTTCAGCGTTTTTTTCGAAGGAGCACTTCTGGCCTACATCAGATACATCCCCTCCAGCCGCCCGTTCATGATAGACAGGGATTTTGCTGTCCTGATGGATCCGGCGCATGTAATCAGGCGCGAGCCGGATACCGGGGAAACCTCCAGGTTCTGTGTCTCTCCCGGGGCAAGGCAAAAACTGCCTTCTGGCCAGTACACGTTCATGTTTCTCCTTAAAGGAGTTTATCATTGGTGCGTCCCGCGGCAAATCAGATATATTTATACCGTTGTTGAAACCAAGGTGCTTAGACTGCTCTGCGCCAAGGGCTTTCCATGCGAGCCTGTAGGCGTGCCCGTAGTCATGCCGGACGGCACTGAAGCGGCGGCTGTTCTGCTGGATTGGCATCGTTTTGATGAGATCAACAAAGACTAGCGGCCATTGATGTACCAATGGTTTACTCAAAACCAATCACACCGGTTTCTATCGCCTTCGCTACAGCTTGTGTCCGGTTAACCGTATCGAACTTATGCATTATATTCTTTATATGAAAATTCACAGTGTTTTCGCTTACCTTTAGTATGGCCGATATATCCCAGGAACTTTTGCCTTCTTTGAGCCAATTCAGGACTTCTTTTTCCCGAAAGGATATTTTAATGCCCCGTCTTTTAGCAGACATTTCTATTCTCATCATGCTATTGTGCAAGTGGGGTGTTATTATTTTGAGCACGACCTCAGTGTGCCTGTCACGCTCTAAATTTGAGCCGGCTAATGTAAATATGCTGCCGTATGAACCGCTCCTGTTCCTTGTGCCGGTAGTGTACCCACCCTTCAGATTAAAATCCTCAGCTTCCATGAGAAATTTTTTGGTTGGCTTGAATTTTTTGTAAGTATCCGCCCAGAACTGCAACCCAAATCCGGAAAAATGTTCGCGCACTATGGGGTCGGTACGGGGGTATCCATTTTTTTCATATATCCCAAGCCACTCCTCGGGATAACTGATATTAAGTATATTGTATGCGGCGGGTTTGCCGTCTTCGGTTTTTG
This sequence comes from Nitrospirota bacterium, assembly GCA_021812785.1. The sequence continues at coordinate 2,620 of JAKAMR010000073.1, read as the reverse complement.
CAAATCCAGAAATGGCATAATCAAACGCAAGATATTTTTTCAGTTTAATAACAAGATATTTGAATTGTTCAACGGTTTCGCACTCTAAACTTTGCTGGATTATCCCGACTAAAACTATGATTTCGGCCTTGCTGAGCAGGTTTAGTGAAAGTGTATCCTCTTCCCTCATTTATCAAAATTCCCCTCTCGCCTAATTTCATGAGGATGCTTTTAACCGGTATTGTAAAATTTCCTGCGAGTTCCTAACAAGTTTGATGAATGCACTGTATAAGGCGTAACTATTGGGCCGGAAGGGGGGGCCGGAAGGCAACCCTGTGTGTTGACCTGGGGAAAGGCCTCGTATTATTTTTTTACCTTGAAAAGATTCTTGTAGATGTTTCTTAGGACTAAATTCCGAAGGGGCGGGTTTAAAAAAATTCCATGCCACCAGGCCCTCTGCCTTTTGGGAAGAGGGCCTGGTGGCTCAAGCAAATCCGGACTAGATTTTCTCTATCCTCACGGCGCAGGACTTGTATTCCGGCGTGCCCGCTATGGGGTCCCGGTGGGGCGAGGTGAGAATATTTGTTAGCACGTCCTGGTGGTGGAAGGCCAAAAAGACGTTGCCTTCCTGGGAGCGCTCGAACACACTCACCTTTACTTTTATTTCCCCCCGCCTGGAGCTGACCTTCACCATCTCGCCGTTCTTTACCCCCAGTTTTTGAGCGTCCGAGGGGTTCAGTTCCAAAAGCTCCTCAGGATACATTTCCATGATCCCCTTTGAGCGTCTGGTCATCGAACCGTTATTGTAATGCTCGCGCCTGCGGCCCGTGATAAGAACAAAGGGAAATTCGGGGTCCGGGACTTCGCCGGAGCCTTTGTGCTCAAGGGCCATGAACCTGGCCAGTCCTCCCGGACGGGAGAACATGTCCTTATAAAGCGTGGCCGTCCCCGGATGGTCTTTGGTGGGGCAGGGCCACTGTATGCTCCCATGCTCAAGCCGCACATAGTTTATACCCCCGTAAATAGGGGCCAGTGAGGCTATTTCATCCATGATCTCGGCCGGATGATTGTATTTCATTTTGTATCCCATCCTGGTGGCTATCTCGCAGAAGACCTCCCATTCGGCCTTGCCGGAGACGGGTTCCACCGCCTTCCTTACTCTCTGTACCCTTCGTTCCCCATTCGTGAACGTGCCCTCTTTTTCAGCAAAGCTGGCGCCGGGCAACACTACGTGGGCAAACCGCGTGGTTTCGGTGTGGAATATGTCCTGTACGACCAGGAAATCCAGTGAGGACAGGGCCTCTTTTATATGAGAGATATCCGGGTCCGTATGAGCGGGGTCTTCACCCAGGATAAAAAGCCCCTTGAAATTGCCCTTTTTTGCCTCATCGAGCATCTCTACAGATTTAAGGCCGGGTTTGGACGGCAGTTTCACACCCCAGGCCTTTTCGAATTTTTCACGTGCTTTCGGGTCCGTCACAGGCTGATAACCTGTAAATACCGCCGGGGCCGGCCCCATGTCCGAGGCCCCCTGCACGTTGTTTTGCCCCCTCAGGGCCATAATGCCCGTGGCGCGCCTGCCTATATGGCCGCAGACCAGCGCCAGGTTAGCCACGGCCATGGCGTTTTCCGTACCGGTCTGGTGCTCGGTGACCCCAAGGCCGTAGAGGATCATGGCGTTTTTTGCCCCCGCGTATATCCTTGCCGCCTCCATGAGCTTCTCTGGCGTTACGCCAGTCAGTTTCTGAACATGGGCAGGCGTATATTCCTCCACCGCCGCCTTCAGCTCTTCGAACCCCTCAGTCCTTTTTTCGATGAAATCCCTGTTATAAAGGCCCTCTTTAAGTATTACATGCACAAGTCCGTTCAAAAGTGCGATATTTGAGCCGGGTTTCAGGTTCAGCCAGACGTCCGCCCATTTGACCAGCTCTATCCTCCGGGGGTCGCCGATGATTATGCGAGCCCCGTTTTTTATGGCCTTGTTCACATAGAGGGAGATTACCGGATGGCCCTCGGTGGTGTTCGAACCGAAGATCAAAAGGGTGTCCGCCTCCGCTATCTGATCGAAGGAATTGCTCGCGGCCCCTGCTCCCAAAGAGGTGGCCAGACCGGCCACAGTGGGGGCGTGTCAAACTCGGGCGCAGTTGTCTACGTTATTGCTGCCAAGGACCGCTCGGACCCACTTGGAGACCAGGTAGTTTTCCTCGTTGGTGCAGCGCGAAGAGGAAAAGGCGCCCACCGCCTCCGGGCCATATTTTTCTTTCAGCTCTCCAAAGCGGCTTGCTATGAGGTCCAGGGCCTCATCCCATGTGGCTTCGCGGAATTCCCCGTCTTCTTTTATAAGAGGGGTTTTTATCCGGTCCTCATGATGTATGAACTCATAGCCGAAGCGCCCTTTTATGCACAGGTTCCCTTTGTTGACGGGAGAATCGTAGTCAGAGGTGACCTTCGTCACCTTGCCATGCTTTACATTCAGGAAGAAGGAACAACCCGTCCCGCAGTAAGAGCAAGTGGTTTTAACCTTTTTTACGGAAAGGTGCCGGCCCGTTCTGGCGGAGGGCTTTTCCACAAGGGCACCTGTGGGGCACGTGGAGACGCACTGGCCGCAGAAAAGGCAGTTTTCAGGAGATAGGGGTTTGCC
>JAKAMR010000072.1 GCA_021812785.1 Nitrospirota bacterium | reverse complement strand
CGAGGGCCCTGCTGCTTAAGGACGCGAACAAGCAGGTGGTGCTCGGGGTCATGGCGAACCCCAGGATAACCATATCGGAGGTGGAAATGGCGGCCCGCTCCCGGTCCATGCCGGAGGAGGCCCTGAGGGAGATAGCAAAGAACAAGGAATGGGTGAAGAGCTATACGGTCATATGCAACCTGGTGTCAAACGCGAAAACCCCTGCGGGCGTCTCGCTTGGTTTCCTGCCCTGGATAAAATCAAAGGACCTGCACCTGCTTGTCAGGAACAAGGACGTGCCGGATGTGGTGCGCACCGCCGCCAGGAAGTTCGCCGAGACGAGGGACAGGAAACGTCAATCCTGATCGCTTAAAACAAAAGCCCTCGAATTCTAAATATAATTGACATTCGATGGGCCGTCTGATATGTTATGGCTAAGCCGAAAACTGGTTTTTTTCATAAAAAATGAAAATAAAAAAAAGGCGCACTCTTAAAGACAACTCTATAATAGCGCACACCGGGTTCAAGGGTGAGTTGAAGCCATTTCCGAAGGCGCCGGACCTTGCCCAGGAAGTGGAAAACGCCATCAGGAAAACGCAGGCTTTTTTCCTCTCGGAGCAGCACGAGGACGGGTACTGGTGGTATGAGCTGGAGTCGAACTCCACCATCACCGCCGAATATCTCATGCTCCTGCATTTCCTTGGTCTGGAGGACCGGCACAGGGACAAAATGATAGCCTCCTACCTGCTGGACAAGCAGAGGACGGACGGCACATGGCCCATACACTGGGACGGGCCGGGGGACCTCAACTGCACTATAGAGTCCTATTTCGCCCTGAAGCTTGCCGGGTTGAGTGCCGATGCGCCTCCCCTGAGGAGGGCAAGGGAGTTCATCCTGGCGCATGGCGGGGTAGGGGCCTCAAGGGTCTTTACCAGGATATTTCTGGCGCTGTTCGGGCAGGTGGACTGGATGGACCTGCCTTCTCTGCCCGTGGAGATAATGCTTTTGCCTCCAAGGTTTCCCTTCAGCGTCTACAGCTTTTCAAGCTGGGCCCGATCAACATTCGTGCCTCTTTCGATAATCCTGGAGATGAGGCCGGTTGTGGAACCCCCGGAGAGCGCGCGCATAGATGAGCTTTTCATCAAGGGCGGCAAGGGGTACGGCCATGGCCAGGACAAGATGCTCCACGCGGCGATCAAGAAGTTCTTCCGCATGGTAGACAGGACGATGAAGGGCCTGGAGAGGTTCCCGCTGAGGCCGCTAAAATCCAGGGGCCTCAGGGCCGCTGAAAAATGGGTGCTCGAGCACCAGGAGGAAACAGGCGACTGGGGCGGCATACAGCCTGCCATGGTCAACTCCATCCTGGCGCTTTCCGCGCTTGGGCACGGCGTGGAGAGCCCGCCTTTGCGCAAGGGACTGGAGGCGCTTGGCCGGTTTGCCATAGAGCAGGATGACGGGCTGGTGCTGCAGTCCTGCATCTCCCCGGTTTGGGATACCGCCCTGACGTCGATCGCGCTTGCCACTTCCGGGGTCCCGAGGGAACACCCCTCGCTGGCAAACAGCTGCGCGTGGCTGGAGTCCAAGCAGATAGACAGGAAAGGCGACTGGAGCATAAAAAGGCCGGACCTGGAGCCGGGCGGATGGGCATTCGAGTTTGAGAACAACTGGTACCCGGATGTGGATGACTCGGCGGTGGTCCTGATGTTCCTTGGCAATTACGCGGACAAGGAGCATACGAAAAAGAAGGTGGAGAAGGGGATAAACTGGGTGCTTGGCATGCAGGGCAGCGACGGGGGGTGGGGGGCCTTTGATGTGGACAACGACTTTGAGGTCCTGAACCAGATACCCTTTGGCGACCTGGAGGCCATGACCGACCCCTCCACCGCGGACGTAACGGGTCGCGTCCTTGAGATGCTTGGCATCCACGGATTCAGCATTTCGGACGAAAGGGTGCAGCGCGCCATCGAGTTCATCCGGAAAACCCAGGAGGAGGACGGCTCGTTCTGGGGCAGGTGGGGCGTAAATTACGTCTATGGCACATGGTCTGTCATCATGGGCCTTGCCTCGATCGGCGAAGATCTTTCAAAGCCGTATGTCCGAAGGGCGGTAAGGTGGCTCAAGAACTTCCAGAACCTTGATGGCGGATGGGGGGAGCGCTGCGAGTCCTACAGCGATTGCAGGCTGAAGGGGCACGGCGCAAGCACTCCTTCCCAGACGGCATGGGCCATACTGGCCCTTGTGGCGGCCGGAGAGGCGGGATCCGTGGAGGCTGAAAGGGGCGCGCGCTACCTGCTTGAAACACAGAATGCCGATGGCACATGGGACGAGGAAGAGTTTACCGGCACGGGTTTCCCCAAATATTTCATGATACGGTATCATAATTACAGGAACTGTTTCCCGCTCATGGCGCTTGGCAGATTCCTTGCGGCGAAAAAAGCCCGGGTAAAAAAGGCATAAGTTCTTTTGGTTTTTTTCATTTCGCTTTTTTTCTCTGTGGCGCGCTCTTATTTTAATGAGAACTTCAGCGGATTTTTTTTATATTAAGGCATTGGCGGTTTTTATTTAATGAAAGCTCTGGTAACAGGGGCCACCGGCTTTGTAGGGTACCATGTGGCCGCAAAACTGGCGGAAAGGGGCTATGCTGTCCGCGCCCTTGTCCGGGATGAGAAGGCCGCCCCCTGGCTCTCCAGGCTGGGGATAGAGCTTGTAAAAGGCGATATAAGGGATTTTGGCTCCGTCTCAAGGGCCGCAAAGGGCTGCCAGGAGGTTTATCATCTGGCTGCCGACTACAGGCTTTGGGTGCCTGACCCCGCCCGGATGTACGAAACGAACGTGGCGGGCACCGTGAACGTGATGCGTGCGGCCATGGAGGCCGGGGCCGGCAGGATAGTCTATACCAGCACCGTTGGCGCGCTTGCCCCCTCCAGGAAAAACGGACAGCCCTCGGATGAAGACACCCCGGTAAGCCTTGCGGACATGACCGGCCATTACAAGAGGTCCAAATTCCTGGCTGAACGGGAGGTGGAGAAATTCGTCCAAAAGGGGCTGCCGGCCGTTATCGTAAACCCTTCCACCCCCATAGGCGCAAAGGATAGAAAACCCACCCCAACCGGGGCGATGATCGTAAGCTTTCTTAACGGGAAGGTGCCGGCCTATCTGGACACGGGGCTTAATTTCGTGAACGTCTTGGATGTGGCGGAGGGGCATCTGCTTGCCGCGCGCCATGGAAGGACAGGCGAAAAATACATACTGGGCGGCCACAACATGACGCTCAAGGATTTTTATCTGGAGCTCTCCGCGGCCTCCGGCGTTAAGGCCCCATCCGTGAAGCTTCCTTACGTGCCCGTGTTGATCGCGGCATACATAAGCGAGGGGTTTTCAAGGTATCTGGCTGGCGGAAAGACAGCGCCCTCAATACCCCTTACAGGGGTAAAGATGGCCGGGAAATACATGTTTTATGATTCCACAAAGGCGCAAAGAGAGCTCGGGTTGCCGGTGACGCCGGTAAGAGAGGCTGTGCGGCAGGCTGTGGAGTGGTTTGCCGGCAACGGTTATGTGAACACAAGAAAGACAGGAGCGGCAGTCTGCATATGAAAGACAGGAAACTCGGGGACGAATGGGCCGGCTGGAGCGGCGAGCTGGACCAGCGCGACCTGAAAGTTGACGAGGCCCCAGGGACTTTTATCATATTGGCCGTAGTTATGGTCATACTGTTTGTTGCCTTATCGTTTGCGGGGCTCTATATGATCCAGCCCAGGCTCGAGCAGTTCAGCCCGTCCGCTCCGGGGTTCGTGGAGAACGCGCTCATTGCGGCTGCTATCGCCATGGCGCTTGTGGGCAGCCTGTGGTTTTTCGTCCTTGCCAGGTGGAAAAAGCCGCTTTTCCCCAGCACATGGGTGGAGAAATATGTTCTATTCCTTTTGCCCAAAACGGTCTGGCTTGGCTCCAAGCTTGGCATCAGCAGGGACAGGGTGGGCAATTCGTTCATCAAGGCGCACAACAGCCTTATAAGGTCCTATGCCGGGAAGTTCAGCCCGGAAAGGCCGCTGATACTTCTGCCCCGCTGCCTTAAGGCGGACGTGAGGAAGGAGATACTCTCCATAGCGGGCGAGGACTTCAAGGTCGTCACCGCGGTGGGAGGAGAAGAGGCAAGAAGGGCAATAGAGGAGTACAGGCCCGGCTTCATTGTTGCCGTGGCCTGCGAGCGGGACCTTATGAGCGGCATGAAGGACGTGGCGGAGAAGGTGCCAGTCCTGGCCATACCGAACAGCCGGCCTGAAGGGCCCTGCAAGAACACTCATGTCCAGATGGAAGAGTTCAAGGAAGCGGTAATATTCATCAAGGAGGAGCTGAGAAAGTTCTCAAAAGGCAGCGGCAAATAAAATAGTGGAAAACAGAAAACAGGACAAAAAACAGACCCGGTTTCAACCGGGGCTTTACAAGACCCTTACAAGTTATTTCATCAAAAACACACTGAAAGGGAAAAAGAGGTTTCCCCTGGTGCTGATGCTTGAGCCTACGCACCGCTGCAACCTGGCCTGCATGGGGTGCGACAGGATAAGGACCGCGGCCGAGGGCGACCTGCCGGTGTCTGCCTGCATCGGGGCCGCCCGGGAATGCGGCGCCCCGGTGGTGGCCATAACAGGCGGCGAACCAATGCTGTACAAGGAACTGAAACAGCTCGTAAACGGCCTGATTGCCGATGGTAAATACATATACCTTTGCACAAACGGTGTGCTTGCCCAGGAATTCATAGAGACCTTCACGCCCAACCCGGCCCTCACCCTTAACTTCCATCTGGATGGAATGGACGCCACGCACGACAAGATCACAGGTCTGCCCGGCTCCTTCGGGAAGGCGGTGGAGTCCATACGGACGGCAAAGGCAAAAGGGTTCAGGGTGAGCACAAACACCACCGTTTACAAGGCCTCCGACCCGGAGGACCTGGAGGGCCTTTTCGGCCTCCTTCACTCTGCCGGGGTGGACGGGATGCTCATCTCCCCGGCCTTCGCCTACCAGAGCGTCGAGGATGAAAACATATTTTTCAACCGCGGTGAGATAAACGAGAAATTCACCCGGATGTCCGGTTTCCTTAAGAAATACCCGCTTATAAACACCCCCATTTACATGGACTTCCTGTGCGGCAGAAGACAGATGCGCTGCACCCCGTGGGGTAACCCGACCTATAACCCTCTGGGGTGGAAGTCCCCGTGCTACCTGGTCACGGACGGCTATTTTGACACCTACGCCCGCATGATGAAGGAGACCGACTGGGGCCGGTACGAGGACGGTAAAGACCCGAGGTGCGCAAACTGCATGGTGCACGGCGGCTATGAGACCACGGTCACGAGGATGGCATTCACCAACCCTCTTGATGGGCTCAAGCTCGCCTTCTGGAATTTTTCCAGCTCAAAAAAACGCTGAGAACGAAAAAAACTTGCCCGTGGGCCATTTCATTAACCTCCTGTTGGGCACCATAGCCTTAAGGCCGTACGTCTTTCTTTTCTTTCTAACCTATCTTTTTGGCTGCTCGATGCAGTTTGGCTGCAAAAGGGCGCTTCTTTTTTCGGTGGCCGGTTATCTGATAGCGTGGGGGTCTGAGGTCTCCTCCATACATAACGGTTTTCCCTACGGCGCCTATTACTACATACAGAGCACGGCTGGCAGGGAGCTCTGGATAAAGGGCGTGCCCCTTATGGATTCGGCAAGTTATGTCTTTCTGGCTTATGCCAGCTATTCGACGGCCCTCCTCGCATTTTCTCCCCGTTTGCGGATGCGCGGCCAGGGCAGGTTTGATCTGCCCCTTCCGGGCAGGTCCTTTTTGCTGGACACATGGGAAACGAGGGCGCAGGCCTCAACCAGGGCGCTTGCCGCGCTTCTCTTTGTCTGCCTGGACATCGTAATAGATCCGGTTGCGCTTCGGGGCGACAGGTGGTTTCTGGGAAAGATATATGGCTACAGGAGCGCGGGGGCTTATTTTGGCGTGCCGCTTTCAAACTTCATAGGCTGGGCAGTGGTGGGCTACCTTATGGTATGGGCCTTCCAGGTGATAGACCGCGGGCTTGGCCGCTCTTTTACCATGGGCCGCGACCGTTACGGGCGGGGGGTGCCATGGAGGTTTGCGATAGGCCCGGCCCTTTACGTCTCCGTGGTCCTTTTCAATATGGCGGTCACTTTCCACATAGGGCAGGACAATATCGTCCTTGCAGACGCGTTCATCATGGCGCCGCTTGCCGCGCTTTTCCTGCTCGTAACAAGGCTGCAGATAAAAAACGCCAGCGAGGCCGCGATAAAACGGCACCTTGAGGATTTCCCTGGTTCTTTCTGAACAGGGATGACGCAATTCATTTTTTAAAAGGACATGAAAATCTCATTAAGGGCTGAAGCCATGGCAAGGGCCGCCTTTTCGGAGCTGCCCCGGAACTTTACGGCCCCGGGGATCAGGCGCGGCTTGGAGATGAAGCGCCATGCCGCCAGGGGCGTGCTTATCTGCCCTGATGGGTCAGCCATCTCCATCGGGGAGATGCCTATCTCCTCGTCTTCCTTGTCCGTTATCGAGCGCAGGGAAAAAAAGCCCGCTCCGCTTTTTAAGACCGCCGAGGCAATCGGGAATGTCTCCATGTCGCAAACGGGATAAGGCAGGCCGGACCGCGGAAAACCTTTCAAAGCAGGCTTTTCGACCCATTCGGAAAGCGTGATGATCGTGCCCCGCTTCGCCCTTGTTTTTTCAGATACCGCCTGAAAAAGTCCCTCAAAGCCGGGCCAGGAAAGCTTCAGACTGCACCCGTGCGCATGGTCGGCCGTCCCTTTCTCAGGGGGTGTCCCCTGGTGAAGAAACGCCTTTTCAGGGCATACAAGTTCACCGTGTTTGGCGCCAGTGTAGAGCGCGCCTGCAAAGCCCGCCGATATCACGAGGACCGGCGTGTGCGCAAGGAGAGCGGCGCGGGCGCGGGCTGCGGCGTTTTTGACCCCCATGCCGGTCAAAACTATGGCGGTCTCCGCCCTGCCGGGCCTGGCCAGCCATGTCCCCTCCCCGCAAGGGCGCGCGCCCAGTTCCTTTAATATATATTTGATCTCCTGCTTCAATGCGGCCAGGACGAGCACTTTCAAGGTACATCTCTCCTTTGTCAGATTTTATCCTAATTCTTATTGTCATTTTTTGCTACAGCTTCGCTTCCAAATGGGGTAATGTAGAACATGCGCATGGTTTTTGAGGCGTTGCATGCCGTCTTTTTCGCTCTTGCCGCGGGGGGAGGGTTTTATACCCTTTTTTCCCTTTTTTGCGTTCTTTCCCCCAAGGCGGGCACGGGAAAAGAAAAAACAAAAGACCGGAAGCAGGCCAAGCAACCGGAGTTTTTTCGGCCGCTGCCCCCGGTCTCCATTTTAAAGCCCCTCCGGGGAGCGGATTACAACCTTAAGGAAAACCTTTCCAGTTTTTGCCGCCAGGACTATTCCGATTACGAGGTCATTCTGGGATTAAGGGGCGCGGAGGACCCCGCCTTCGGCATCGCGCAGGAAGTAAAACGGATGTTCCCTGGAAGGGTACGCATAATAACCGGGCATGAAGACCTGGGGGCAAACATGAAGGTCTCCAACCTTTACCGGCTGTCTCAAAGCGCCAAATATGACCTTGTAGCCGTAAGCGACAGCGACATGCTGGTGGACCGAGGCTATCTTGAAACCATCGTTTCCGAGTACATGGAAAAGGAGAACACCGGCCTTGTCACATCCCTGTACAGGATATCCCGCCCCGTTTCCGCGGGAGCGGTCTTTGAGTCTCTAAACATCGCTGTGGATTTTATCCCGTCGGTCCTGGTGGCCAGTGTGGTGGAGCGCGGCATATCCTTTGGCCTTGGAGCCTCCATGCTTTTTTCAAGGAAAAGGTTCGAAGAGACGGGCGGGTTCAGAGCCATTGCGGACTACCTTGCCGACGATTACCAGGTGGGGCACAGGTTGTCGGCAATGGGACATGAAGTGGTCCTTTCAAAGTACATAATGGAAGACGTGGAGGGGCCCATGAGATTTTTGGCCCACCTTCGCCACCAGCTAAGGTGGGCCAGGACGTACAGGGCCTCAAGGCCAAAAGGGTATATCGGCTACGGCATAACCCATTTTTTTGCTTACTGCCTTTTCCTTTCCGTCCTCTGGCCGGGTCCCCTGGCTTTCTCGGCCCTCGCCCTTGCCTTTTTTTTAAGGTCCGCGGTCGGGATAGCCGTAAACAGGCGGTTCATCGGCCGGGCGGGCTGGAACAGGTGGCTTTTTCTTTTGCCGGTCAAGGACATGCTGTCTTTTGGGGTCTGGCTTTTGAGCTTTGCCGGACGGAAAGTGGCATGGAGAGGGGACATCTACACGGTCACGGGGACTGGGGAGCTCCGTAGGGTAATTTAGTTTTTTGGATCTTCAGAGTTTTGCGCGGGGGGATGGCATTCACTCCGCTGAGGCCCGTTTCCCCCTAGTATGCAAGACATGCTGCATATACGCGCCAGGTCTGCCTGCTTGCCGCTGCTTCATGCGGCGCGCCCGCGGTTGCCCACTGCGCTCATACCATCCGCCCCCGCTGCATTTATCATTTTTTTTGCCTGCCGTTATTTTTTTATCTTCAGAGGGGCATGGGGCGCCCAAAGGGGTGCAAACCCCGTTTCAAGTTCCATACAAAAATGGAGGGTGGGATGGGTTTGGTTAAAATAAAATGCCCCCTTTGCGCGGCATGCACTTTTCGGCAAGAGATATCTCAATTATCTGGTAATATTTTTTTAATAGGGATAGAATATGATGTTACAAATGACCTCGTTAGAGCATATCCTTGAGAGGATCGAGGCTAAAAAAGCCGATTACGAGGCTTACAACTTCTCCTACGCCGAAAGCACCGCTTTCAAGACGTTTTTCGACCTTGCCCAGGAATTTGACTATTTTGAGGATTTTTATAATCTCTGTGTTGCGGTGCCCAAGGGCTTTTTCGGGCTGGAGGCCAGGCTCTATGTTATAGACCCGGCCGTAGGGGATTTCATCATGGTGGCCTCGACCAGGGAGGAGAAACCCGGAGGACGCCCTGCGTTTGCTCCGCCCCAGGACGGGCATTCCTATCATGGCGATAGTATTGTGCTGGGCATCAAGGGGAAAAAGATCCTTCTGGACCAGCTCCCGTTTCAGGCAAGGGACAACGTGCTCGGCCTGCTAGAGGTCTACCCAGCCTCCGGAATGGACGCGCACAAGGAGCTTTTCTTTGAGAAGTTCGCAAACCGCATTGGTTTTAACATCCATAACCGCTTCATAGTGGAAAAAAATATCGAGCACCTGAGGTTCATCCGGTCTCTGGTAAGCGATATAGAGCACAATATCATTGTCCCCAATATGGTTTATAAACTCTACCTGAGGAACCTTAAGGGACTTATCGCCAAAAACCTGGACATCGAGAAGAGGCTGGCCGAGCACGCCGGGGAGGGGAAGGACGAAGGCCTTGCGGACGCTCTCCAGGAGATGTCAGAGATAAACCATTACCTTGCGGCGGAGCTTGGGAACCTGGAGAAGCATTATTCGAACATGAGTCTCTTCCTTGAGACCTTGCTCAGAAGGAGCCATTTCGACAAGGGTCGGCTCACCCTCCGGACAAAACCCTGCAGGATGAAGGAGGACGTTGTCCAGCCCCAGCTTGAAAGGTACGCTTCCCAGTTCAGGGACATGGGCATAACGGTAGATGACCGTTTTAGCGGCATCCCGGAGGGAGACATCATAACCGTCGTGGACGTGGGGCTCATGGCCCAGGTGTATGCGAACCTGTTTTCAAACGCGGTAAAGTACACTGAAGAGGTGACTGACGGCTCCGGCCAGAAAAAGAAATACATCTCCTATGGCAGGCAGATATTAAAGAATTATTTCGGGCCCGGAATGGACGGAATCAAATACAACGTCTTCAGCACGGGCACCCATCTCGGACAGGAAGACAGGGACAAGGTGTACGAAGACGGTTTCCGTGGGGCAAACGCCAAAAGCAGGCCCGGCACGGGACACGGCCTCGCCTTCATAAAAAACATTATAGAGCTTCACGGCGGGGTGGCAGGATATGAGGCCACCCCGCTTGGCAACAATTTCTATTTCATACTTCACAAGTAGATCTTTTCTTTTTCGGCCTCCTGCCGGCAAGCCTTCCAGGATTCGAAATGCAGACCGGCCTCGTCCACAAAACTCAAGTGCCGGTGATGCCACCCGAGCATGTTCTGGGCCTTCCGGCTCTCCACGTGCTGGTCCATGGCCAGGCAGTGGGCCATTGCGCCTATTTTGCCCTCGGCCTCCCGGACTGAAATGAACCGGACGTCCTCTGTGTATCCGGAGGCGCAGGCCGCGGCCGTCACCATGTCTTTGACCGTGAGGCTGTAAGGGGAGCAGATGTTAAAAACCTCCTGGCCCAGCCCGCTTTCGGCCGCAAGCAGATATGCCCTGGCCAGGTCTTCCACATGCACGGTTGCCCAGTGGTTCAGTCCGTCGCCTACTGCGCTAAGCGATTTTTCCTTATAGGCCCCGTTAAACCACATCCCGGTAAGCCCGCCCTGCTTGCCGTAAACGTTTCCCGGCCTCATGACGATCCCTTTTATTCCCTGGGCCCCGAGCACGGTTTTCTCTATGCCTGGCCTGTGGGAGACTATCTCCGGTGGCGAAAGCGGAGCCGTTTCGTCCACTATGGAGCACCCCGTATTGCCATGGACCCACACCCCGCTTGTATATATGACCGTTTTCGGGCAGGCCCCGCGGCTGCCAAGCCCAAGCAGCGTATGAACTGTTTTCCTTTCAAGCTGCTCGAAATTCCGGTAGTCTGCCGACGCATGGATCAGGACGCTGCAGTTTGCCGCGGCATCCGAATATTCCTCCGGGGCCTCCATCGAGCCCATTACCGGATGCATGCCGTTTTCCACGAGCTTGTGCGCTTTTGCCCTGTTGTGCACAAGCCCCCATACATCATACCCGGCGTTCCTGAAAGCGAGCGCCACGTTAAACCCGATGTAGCCGGTAGAGCCTGTGATAAATACCTTCATGGGTGCCTCCCTGCTCTTTTTTTTAATGGACAAATCAAAAAACCTACCTTAATTTTATTACCTTGCCCTGCGGGGTCAATAGCAGGGGGGCATGGCAGTGCCTGGTGATAAACGCCGGGCAATACCAGCCGCATTTTTTTTCGATCCGGCCCTTTTCTCGATCCGGCCCATTGTATGTCAAAAAAATCCATGGTTTATTTCATATCCGGCCCCGGGCGGCCGGGCCCGGCTTCAGTTAAAAAATTATGAAAAAGAGATATAATCTATGGGAAAATCCATAGACCGCGAGGGGTGCAATCCATATGGGCAGAAGACATACGGCGGCAATAATTATTTTTCTGGTTTCATTTTCATGGATGTCCGGGCTCATGGGGCATAGAGCGATGGCGCAGGGGACGCAGGTGGAAAAAACAAAAACCCCATATCCAAGCTACAGCCTTGCGGTCTCCTTTGACCTTGGGAAAAACCTCTTGAGCGGCGATGCGAAGATAGATTTTGCCGCTCCGGGAAAGGTGTTCGTTGGGGGCCTTGACATCCTTTCCATGACACTGGATGGCAAACCTTCGGATGAAAAGCCCTCCGGCGGCTTTATCAGGATTAGAAAGAGGGGCCTTCTTGAAATAAGATACGAAAAGGTAGCCAGCGGCTCCTATGGATCCAACCCTGAAAATCCCGGGGCAATGACCGCCAGTGTTGTCAGCGCCAAAGGCATCTCGCTTACCGGCAACTGGTATCCTTCGGTGTCAGGCCTGGCCTTCTATGGCCTTAGCGCGACAGTGCCCGCGAATTTTTCCGCGATATCCGAGGCAGATGATATTTCCTCTGTTAGAACACCCGCCGGAAAGCGATACACCTTCAGCTTCCGGCATCCGCTGACCGGGATTGACCTGATAGCGGGGCCTTATGTTGTAACAAAATCATATCTTGGCAATGTGGGGGTCTACACTTATTTTTTCCCCAAGGACCAGGATCTGGCCAAGGAGTACATCAAGTACACGAAGAAGTACCTGGCCATGTTTGACAAGCTTCTTGTTCCCTACCCCTACAAGAGGTTCTCCGTGGTCGAAAACCTGCTTCCTACCGGCCTGTCGATGCCCACCTTCACCCTGATGGGAGGAGTGGTCCTCCGTCTGCCGTTCATTGTCAAAACGTCCCTCGGCCACGAAATAGGGCACCAGTGGTGGGGCAACTACGTTTACGCGGACTTCAGCAAGGGCAACTGGCTTGAGGCGCTGAACAGCTGGATGACGGACTACCGTTTCGCCAAGATGAGGGGAAAAGGCCTTGATTACAGGAAGAGGATGCTTGCAGATTTCCAGAGCTACGTAACCCCGAAGAACGATTTCCCTCTCAGAAAGTTCTTGGAGAGGACCAGCCCGGCTTCCGAGGCGATAGGCTATGGCAAAGGCATGATGCTTTTTCATATGCTGAAGGGCATTGTGGGCAGGGAGG
This sequence comes from Nitrospirota bacterium, assembly GCA_021812785.1. The sequence continues at coordinate 443 of JAKAMR010000072.1, read as the reverse complement.
TCTTTTATAAGTCCCTGAAGGCGCTCATAGCGCAGTACAAATGGAAAAAGGCCTCATGGGCGGATATACAGGCGATATTTGAACGGCAGTCCGGAAAGGACCTGGGCTGGTTTTTCAGCCAGTGGCTGGACCGGAAAGAGGTCCCCTTGCTTGCTGTCGGCAACCAGCAGGAGCTTGTGTTAAATGGCATTCCCCAGGTCTCCTTCGAACTCGCGCAGGAAGGCCTGCCTTACAGGATGACGCTGCCGGTAACGGTTGTCACTGGCACAAAGGAGAAGACCGAAAACCTCCAGGTGGAAAAGCCAATTCACACATATAATGTGGTCTCTACGGAGGAGCAAAGGCCATCAAGCCTTGTCATAGACGGGAACTACGATGTCATGCGCCACCTGAGCCCCGGCGAGTTTGCCCCTTCCATAGCAAGGCTGCTTGGAAGCCCCAAG
>JAKAMR010000003.1 GCA_021812785.1 Nitrospirota bacterium | reverse complement strand
AGGGGATTTTTTGGCGGTCAAAGGAGGTTATTTTTATGACCGTAAGACAGTTCATGAACAAAAACATGATATCTCTTCCGGCGACGGCCACCTTGCGGGAGGCCGCCCTGAAAATGCAGGAAAAAAAGATCGGCTCCATAATCATCGAGGAAAACCAGAAGATCAAGGGTATCCTCACGGACAGGGACATTGCCCTTTCCGTGGCAGCGGAAAGGAAAGACGCCGGCTCCACCTGTGTCTGCGACATAATGGTCCAGGACCCTATAACCGTGGACGCGGACGCCGACCTGGATTCCGCCCTGCGGATAATGAACAGGGCAAACGTCAGGAGACTCCCGGTGCTGGAAAACGGCAAACTGGTAGGCGTTATCTCCTCGGCCGATGTGGCTTCCGCCATGAAGGAGGAACTGAATCAGTTCATGGAGCTTGAGGAGTCCTATACGAGCGCAAAAGTGTAGGGAAAGAAGAACGGAAAAGGAAAAAGGCCAAAAATCCCCTTTTCCCTTTCCCCTCAGGGCTTCAGGAACGTGGCTTTCTATGGATTCCCCGTCTTTTTTAGGGATTCCATAGATACATGAACTCAACCCCGGGCTTGGGCCAGAGAGAGCCCATGTAAAGCGAAAAAAGCTCCTGGTCCGCCGTCTTTCCTTCCGTTTCAAAAAGCGCGGTTGAATAAACGGTGGGTTTGAACTCCGAAGGACGCAAATACGTAACCACCCTCGCCTTTTCTATCCCCAGGGACTTTTTCATGCTGCCTATTGCATCATCCAGATACGCCTCCCGGTCTATGAGCCCGTCTTTCAGCGCCTGGTCCGCGGTAAAGATGCGCCCATCGGCTAGCGCCATTAGCTGCTGTCTTGAGAGTTTTGCGTTTTTCTGCCTGTTTTTGCCTACGATATCAAGGAAGCGGGCGAAGAGGTTGTTTATTATGCCCTGCAGCATCTGTTTTTCCTGCGGGGTGCTTGGCCTGAAGGGCGACCAGAAATCCTTCTCCGGCCCGGATTTATACGTCTCCTCCCGAACCCCCACCTTTGACATGAGCCCCTGGATATCAAACTTCATCGCTATTACGCCTATGCTTCCAGTAAGCGCCGTGGGGCTTGCGATTATCCTGTCGGCAGCCTGGGCCACGTAGTAGCCGCCCGAGGCCCCCACATCCATTATATATGCGTACACCGGGACATCCTTTTTTTTCTTGAACGCCATTATCTCATGATAGATAACGTCGCTCGCGGTAACCCCGCCGCCAGGGGAATCTATCCTGATTATGAGGCCGGCGATGTTCTTGTCCGCCTGGGCCTTCACCAGCGCTTCTTTGAAATACGCAACTGGGGATGGCTGGCTCGCGGCCCCGATGCCTGCTTTCTTTCCGCTGAACGATATGACCCCGTCCAGATCCAGAAGCAGGATCTTGGGGCGCCCCTGGCCCTCGATAAGCTTTTCCTGTAAGGGCTTTGTCTGCGGGGAGACGGAGATGTGGACGCATGAGGCCAGCATGAACAAAAACGGAACTAAGAACAAGAAAGAAAGATTTTTCCCTTTTTCTTTTCCCTTTTCCTTCATTGAATGGCTCCTTGGACGGAGAATTTAACTCTCTAGATTATATCAAACCCAAAACCCCCGTCTTCTTTTCCCTTGCAAGTTCATATTTCAGGTTATAATTACTCTATAAAAATGCGCTATGTGGTTTTAGGGACAGCCGGGCATATAGACCACGGCAAGAGCACTCTGGTGAAGGCCCTTACCGGCACGGACCCGGACAGGCTGAAGGAAGAAAAGGAAAGGGGCATAACCATTGACCTGGGTTTTGCCAACCTTGATTACCCCGAAGCCGGCCTGACGGTGGGTATTGTGGATGTGCCGGGGCATGAAAGGCTCATCAGGAACATGCTTGCCGGGGCTGGAGGGATAGACATCGTGCTCCTTGTGATCGCCGCGGACGAGGGGATAATGCCCCAGAGCCGGGAGCACCTGCAGATCTGCGAGCTCCTGAAGATAAGCAGGGGACTGGTGGCCCTCACAAAGGCGGACCTGGTGGAAAAGGACTGGCTGGAGCTTGTGGCCGGCGAGGCCAGGGAGTTTGTAAAAGGCAGCTTCCTTGAGGGCGCCCCCGTGATACCCGTTTCGGCCAGGACCGGGCTGAACATAGACCTTTTAAAGGAAAAAATAAAAGAGATCGCCCTGGACGTAAAGGAAAAACAGGCGGGGGGGCTTTTCAGGCTACCGGTGGACAGGGTTTTCACCCTGAAAGGTTTCGGCACCGTGGTTACGGGCACAGCCCTTTCCGGGACGGTGCGCGCGGAAGAGCCGGTCCAGGTACTGCCCAGGGGGATAGAGACCAGGATAAGGGGCATTCAAAGCCACGGTAAACCTGTAAAGGAGGTCTATGCGGGGCAGCGCGTGGCCCTTAACCTTCAGGGGGTGGAAAAGGACGAGCTTGAGAGGGGGGATGTTGTTGTAAGCCCCGGAAGGTTCCAGCCCGTTTCCGCCATGGATGTGAAAATAGAGCTCCTTGCGGGCGCGCCAACCATTAAGAGCGGGGCCAGGGTGCATTTCCATCTGGGCACGTCGCAGAAGCTCGCCAGGGTGGTTCTATATGATAAGCAGGAACTGAAGAGCGGAGAATCCTCCTATGCCCAGCTCCGGCTTTCCGGTCCCGTTGTGGCCCAGGGCATGGACAGGTTCGTGGTCCGCCGCCTCTCGCCGCTTGAGACGATGGGCGGGGGCTCCGTGCTGGACCCAAGGCCCGCCCGCAGGAAAAAAAGCATGGGTCTTGAAGACCTTTCGGTATATGAAAAGGGTTCCCTTAAGGAAAAACTCTCCATGAAGATAAAAAGCTCCGCGCTTAAATCAATCAGCAAGGCGGAGCTTGAAGGGTGGATAAGGGCGGAAGTCAAAGAGGTGGACAAGGCGCTTCAGGAGCTGCAGAAAGAGAATGCCGTGGTCCCGGTTGGAGATGGGGCCTTTTTTGTGCACTCCAGCACCCTTTCGGCCTTCATGCAGGCCGCCGTTAGCCTGGCCGGGCAGTTCCACAAGAAAAACCCTCTGAGGCCGGGAATTCCCAGGGAGGAGTTGAGGGCGGAGCTCAAAGCGGACCAGAAGGTGTTTTCCGGATTGCTGCCCCTGGTCCGGGAGCTTGTCTCCGAGAAGGATTCCGTTAGGTTGGCCTCTTTCCAAGCTGCCCTGAGCGGCAAGGACGAGCAGCTCAGGGAGAAGATAATCAGGGAGCTTGGGGCCGCCGGGTTCCAGCCCCCGGAAAAAAGCGAGCTGGCTAAAAAACTGGCCCTGGACGAAAAAAGGCTCACGGACGTGCTGAGGCTCATGGACAAGGAAGGGGCGCTGGTGAGGATCAACGAGTCCCTTTATCTTCCCGCCGTCGTTTTCCAGAAGATGGTCTCCTTGCTCAAGGAGTTTTATGCAAAAAAGCCGGAGATGGCCGTATCGGAGTTCAGGGACGTCCTGGGCACCACAAGGAAATACGCCCTGCCATATCTTGAATATCTGGATTCCCATAAGCTGACCATGCGGGTGGGTGATACGAGAAAACCCCTTAAGGGACTTCTGTAAACAGAAAAAAGTCTGTGATTCCCATCCTTCCCGAAAAGTCAAGAGCATACCGGGGCGGGCTATGGAAAAATATTTCATTCTCCTGTTAAAATCTACAGTTAATTTATTCGGGGAGGCTATTGGCGCAAAATGGATTTAAAAGGACAGGTGGCTTTCATAACCGGCGGGGCCAGGGGCATAGGCCGCTCGATTGCTGAAGAGCTGGCGGTAAGGGGCGCAAAGGTTGTCCTAGGGGACCTGAACCCGGAGGAGGCCGCCGGGACGGCCGAGGCCCTCAAGGCAACGGGGGCGGATGCCTGCTCGTATGGGCTTGATGTCTCAAAGGCGCAGGATGTCGAGAAGACCTTCGAGGCTATCAAGAACGACCTTGGCAGGCTGGATATCCTCATCAACAACGCCGGCATCACCCGGGACGGGCTGCTCATGAGGATGAAACCCGAGGACTGGGACCTCGTCATCAACGTGAACCTCCGCAGCGTCTTTCTATGCAGCAAAGAGGCGGTAAAGATAATGTCCCGCCAGAGATACGGAAGGATCGTAAGCATAGCCTCCGTGGTGGCCTTCATGGGGAATCCCGGGCAGGCAAATTACAGCGCCTCAAAGGCCGGCATAGTGGGGCTCACAAAGACCATAGCGAAAGAGTACGCAGGCAGGGGCATTACGGCAAACGCTGTAGCGCCGGGCTTTATCGTTACTGCAATGACGGAAAAACTGCCGGAGGATGTCAGGAACCAGATGCTGGCCTCCATCCCGTCCGGCAAATTCGGAACGCCTGAGGACGTGGCGCGCGCAGTCTCTTTTTTCTGTTCGCCTGATACCGGGTACGTTACCGGGCAGGTCATACACGTAAACGGCGGCATGTACATGTGACGCCGTGTTCCCAAGTAAAAAATAAAAAAGCAATTAATAAGGAGGTAACGCAATGGTAGAGCAGAGCGTTAAGGACATCATAGCCAAGCAGTTGGGGGTGGATATCGCGGAAGTGAAGCCCGAGGCATCCTTTGTGGAAGATCTGGGGGCGGACTCCCTTGACACGGTGGAGCTTGTAATGGCGTTTGAGGAAGGGTTCAACATAGAGATACCCGACGAGGACGCGGAAAAGATAATAAAGGTTCAGGACGCAGTGGATTACATAAAGAAGAAAAAAGGTGAATAATTAAAGGGAATAGAGAATAAAAGAAGAAAGCCCGCCAGATGAAACGGAGAGTCGTAGTAACAGGCCTGGGCCTCATCTCCCCTATTGGGATAGGGACGGAGGCAACATGGAAGGGGCTCGTTGAGGGCCGCTCGGGGATAGGGAGAATAACGCAATTCGACGCCACCGGCTTCCCCACGCAGATAGCCGGGGAGGTGGATGGTTTTGTCCCTGAAGATTACATCGAAGCCAAAGAAGTCAAAAAGATGGACCGTTTCATCCACTTTGCGATGGCCGCCGCGGAGTTTGCCGTCAAGGACTCCGGCCTGGCGATAGACCCTTCCAACGCGGAGCGCGTGGGCGTTGTTATCGGCGCAGGCATGGGGGGGCTGGGCACCATAGAGCGTTATCACCAGGCGTATCTGGAAAAAGGGCCCAGGCGCATAACCCCTTTCTTCATACCGATGCTGATAATAAACCTGGCATCGGGCAGCGTATCGATAAAATTCGGGGCAAAGGGGCCCAACTCGGCCGCCGTAACCGCGTGCGCCACCGGCAGCCACTCGATAGGCGAGGCCTTCCGGATAATACAGTATGGCGATGCCGACGCCATGATAGCGGGCGGCACGGAATCCGTTATAACGCCGATGGCCATCGGCGGCTTTAACGCCATGAAGGCCCTTTCTACAATGAACGACAACCCGGCCGGGGCCTCCAGGCCGTTCGACTCCGGAAGGGACGGCTTTGTTATGGGCGAGGGGGCCGGGGTCATGATCCTTGAGGAACTGGAGTTCGCACGCCGCAGAGGCGCACGCATCTATGCGGAGCTGGTTGGTTTCGGCATGAGCTCTGACGCATACCATATAACCTCTCCCGCCCCGGACGGGAACGGTGCGGCCAGGTGCATGGCAAGCGCGCTCAGGGACGCGGGCATATCCGCCCATGAAGTGGGATATGTCAACGCGCACGGGACCTCTACCAGGCAGGGTGACGAGATAGAGACGTCCGCCATAAAAAAAGTCTTTGGTCCTCACGCCAGGAAGTTAGCCGTAAGCTCCACTAAGTCCATGACCGGCCATCTGCTGGGCGCGGCGGGCGGCGTGGAGGCGGCAGTGGCGGTCCTCAGCATCGTCAATTCCGTCATCCCTCCAACGATAAACCTTCACGATCCGGACCCGGAATGCGATCTGGACTACGTGCCTCATAAAGCCAGGCAGCAGCGCGTGGACTGCTCGCTCTCGAACTCCTTTGGGTTCGGGGGGACGAACGCCTGCCTGCTGTTCAAGAGATTTTCCTGATTTGACCGCCCCCAAGCCCAACCCGGAAAAAGAAAAAGAAAAAGAAAAAAAACTTTTTGACCCGGCAGAAAAACTGGGCCATGTCTTCAGGAACGAGGAGCTGCTACGGCAGGCCCTGACCCACAGGTCCTACTGCGGCGATAAAAAAGGTGGCATCAGGGCCCATAATGAACGTCTTGAATACCTTGGGGATGCGGTTGTCGAGCTTGTTTTTTCTGAATACCTGTATCATACTGGCCTTGACGAAGCCCAGATGTCCAGGATAAGAAGCCAGATGGTGCGCGGGCAGGAGCTGGCAAAAGCGGCCGACGGCCTGGGGCTTGGCTCATACCTGCTCCTTGGCAAAGGGGAAGCCGGCACGGGGGGCAGCACAAAGCAGTCCATCCTTGCCGGGGCATTCGAGGCCATGATAGGGGCCATTTACCTGGACGGCGGCTACGAAGCGGCCAAAAAGGCGGTTATCGGTATATTCAGGGAGAAGCTGGAGGCGATAATCGAAAGCGGCGAGTCGCGGGACCCCAAGACGGAGCTCCAGGAACTCTGCCAGAAAGTGATGGGCAGCCTGCCGGTCTATAAACTATTGAAAGAAGAAGGCAGGGAGCACGAGAAGCTCTTTACGGCCGGGGTCTACATATCCGGCAAGTCCTACGGGCGCGGCGAGGGCAGGACCAAGAAGGAGGCGCAAAGCCGGGCCGCCCGCGAGGCGCTTGAAAAGCTGAAACTGGAGGAAAAAGAAGGGGACGTTTAAATTGAGGTTCCCTATAGCTTGCTACAGGGTAATGCATTTAACAAAAAAGGCCCGGAAGAAATTCCGGGCCTTTTTTTATTGCTAAATTTTTCTTAATCTGTCAGTGTTATTGCCTCAACGGGGCAAACGCCGGCGGCGGCTTCGCAGTCGCAAGTGGAGCAGCCCTCGGCATTGATGACATAGGCTTTATCGTCCTTAAGCTCGAACACCGCCGGGCAAAGCTCAACGCAGGAACCGCATCCCACGCACGTGTCAAAATCAACCACTGGTTTCTTCATCTTCGTTTTATCTCCTTTTATTGGATTTTTTGAAGACCCATTTTATAAATATTTTCCTTTAATAACTTCCTTATTTTATCATTTTTTGCTGGTGTGGTAAAATCCAAATCCAAATCCAAAAAGATTAAAAAATAAAAAAAACAAAAATTACGGAGGCCGGAAATATTAAATGCAAGATAAAATGCTCTCATCGCGGGCAAAAGAGATAAAACCTTCACCCACCTTAGCCATAGATTCCAAGGCCAAGGCGATGAAGGCCCAGGGGATAGACGTAATAAGTTTCGGCGTGGGCGAGCCGGATTTCGACACTCCGGAAAACATCAAAGAGGCGGCCATAAAGGCGATAAGGGACGGGTTTACCAAATATACGCCCGTGGGCGGAACGGACAAGCTGAAGGACGCCATAATCGGGAAGCTTGAAAAGGACAACGGGCTTAAGTACGAACGCGCGGAGATACTGGTCTCCTGCGGCGCGAAGCACAGCCTTTATAACACCATGCAGGCCCTCCTGGACCCGGGAGATGAAGTGCTCATCCCCGCCCCCTACTGGGTTAGCTATCCGGAGCAGGCCACGCTTGCCGGGGCAAAACCGGTTTTTATAAAAACGCTCGAGGCGGACAGGTTCCTCCTGGACCCCGCCGCTTTTGAAAAGGGGATAACAGGGAAGACGAAGGCCCTCATACTTAACTCTCCATCCAATCCGACGGGCTTTTCATACGGCCGTGAGGCCCTGGCCAGGATCGCGCAGATCGCCGTGGAAAGGGGCATCTATGTCATATCGGACGAGATATATGAAAAGCTCCTCTATGACGGCGCGGAGCACGTAAGCATCGCCTCGCTTGGAGAGGAGATCAAAAAAAGGACGATAGTCATAAACGGGGTTTCAAAGGCGTATTCCATGACCGGCTGGAGGATAGGGTATGCCGCCGGGCCCGCCCCGCTCATAAAGGCGATGACCTCCATGCAGAGCCAGTCTACCTCCAATCCTACATCCATAGCCCAGGCAGCGGCCATCGAGGCGCTTAACGGGCCGCAGGATTCGGTAAAGGCCATGGCCGCCCAATTCGACAAGAGACGAAGGTTCATTGTGGATGGTCTGAACGCCATCCCCGGCATCAAGTGCGTCCCGCCCACCGGCGCGTTCTATGCCTTCCCGAACACCAGCGCCCTGTACGGCAGGTCTCCGGAGATATCCTCTTCCTCGAAGCTTGCCATGTATCTTCTGGAGAAGGCCAATGTGGCAGTGGTGCCCGGAGACGCTTTCGGGGACGATGACTTCATAAGGCTGTCTTACGCCACTGGCATCGGGGAGATAGAAAAGGGGCTGGAGAGGATAAAGAAGGCGCTCGCGGCGTTTTAAGGTTTAATTTGAAGCCGCTCAGGTGATGGGCGGCTTTCGCTTTTCTACGCCAGCGCCCAGCCCGCTTTTATAAAGTGCTCTTGCAATAAACACGCCCGCCGCCTTACACTTAAGTGATGGAAGAAAAAGAAAAAAACGAAGGCGAAAACAAAGAAACCAAAACGTTCCGCTCCGGGTATGTTTCCATAATCGGCAGGCCCAACGCGGGCAAATCCACCCTGCTTAACACCATCCTGGGGCAGAAGGTCTCCATAGTAACCAAAAAACCCCAGACCACGCGCAACCGCATCATAGGGATAAAAACGCTCGAAGGCGCGCAGATAGTCTTCATGGACACCCCCGGCATACATAAAAAGCTCCACACCAAGCTGGACGAGGCCATGATGAGGGAGGCGCGAGACGCCATGCGCGAGGTGGACGTTATCCTTTTCATGGTGGAGCCCAAGTTCCCCGGCGAGGCGGAAAAAGACATACTGGACCTCATAACCGGCGGTAAAAAAGGCAGGCTGTCCAAAAAGATATCTTTGTTCCTGGTCATAAACAAGGTGGACACCGTCCGGAAATCCAAGCTGCTGCCCGTTATCCAGGCGTATGCGGAGCTTTACCCCTTTGCTGAGGTGTTCCCCATTTCCGCTCTCACAGGCGACGGGGTGGACGTCCTGCTGGGAAGACTCCCCGCCTACCTGCCGGAGGGGCCCATGTACTATCCGGAGGACCTCGTTACCGACCAGCTTGAAAGATTCATGGTTTCTGAGATAATAAGGGAGAAAGTAATGGAGGCCACCTTCGAAGAGGTCCCTCATGCCGTGGCCGTGGAGATCACGCGGTGGGAGGAGCCCCAGGGAGAGGGCGGATCAGCCAGCGGGGCCCGCGGGCTGGTGCGCATCAACGCGGACATCTGGGTGGAGCGGGACAGCCAGAAAGGTATTATAATAGGTAAGAGCGGGCGCATGCTCAAGGAGATCGGGCAGGCGGCAAGGCTCGAAGCGGAAAAGCTGCTTAATGCCAGGGTCTTTTTAGAAATATGGGTGAAGCTGAAGAAGGACTGGCGTTCGGACACAAAGTCCATATCCGAGCTTGGGTTTTGATCCTTTTGTTTTTTGTTTTAAAAAAAATTCAGTGAAAAGCTGAAAAAGGCGGGTTTTGGCGAAGACATGCTCATAGAAATGAAGGTGGAAGGGCTTTTGTTTGATCCCAGGAGCAATATGTACATACTGCTTCTCAGGGAAACAGAAGGGACCTCCACGCTTCCCATATGGATAGGCAAGCCCGAGGCGGACTCCATTGCACTGGCCCTTGGTAAGGTGACCACGCCAAGGCCTCTTACCCATGACCTCATAAGAAACATCATAGACGACCTCAAGCTGAAGGTAAGCAGGATCATCATTACGGACCTCCAGGAAAACACGTATTACGCCCTTATCCACCTGACCGACGGCAAGAGAGAGACCCCCGTGGACTCCAGGCCTTCCGATGCGGTTGCCGTGGCCCTCAGGATGAGCGCCCCCATCTTCGTCGAGGACAGCATACTTGAGCTGAAGAATTCCGACGAGCTGGAGGAGTGGCTTAAGAACCTGAAGCCCGAGGACTTCGGCAACATAATGTAGATGGGGATGGCGGACGGGATGTAGATGACGTCGCGGACCGAGGGCATTGTCTTAAGGAGCCGCACCCTTGGCGAGGCCGATCTCATAATCGAATACCTCACGAAAGATTTCGGGACCCGCAGCGCCTTTGCCAAAAGCCCCAGGAAGATAAAAAGCCGCTTCGGCGGAAGCCTGGAACCCTTCACCTACGCCCGCATCGCGCTGACCGGCAGGGAAGACGCAAACCTTCCAAAACTCACGCAGTCGGACATCATAAGGAGCTTCCATCCGCTCAGGGAAAATATACCGGTGTTCCTGAAGGCGTGCCAGTTCGCGGAGCTGGCGCTGAAGCTCCTGCCTTCAGATGGCCGGAACAACCCGGATGCCTTCGCGCTTCTGCTTTGGGGGCTGGACGGATTGGAGAAAGACCCCGCCTCCGCGTTGGTGCCGCTTGTCTTTAAAATGAGGCTGATGGAGCTGGCCGGATACGCCCCGGCATTGAACGGCTGCGCGCGCTGCGGAGGGCAGGCCCAGGTGTTCTATCCGCGCGACGGCGCCCTTTTGTGCGGGGGGTGCAAAAAAGGCAAAAAAGAAGGCCCGGCGCTGGGGCTTTCCGCCGCGCTTATCGCCATGCACAAAAGCCTCAGCGCCTTTCCGCTTGAAAAACTCTCAAGGATAAAACCCTCCGGAGCCCTGCTTACAGAGCTTGAGCGGTTCGTGGAGCTCCACTTCACCGAGGGCGTAAACGTGCACATCCGCTCCGCGAAGTTTTAGTTTAGAACCGCTCTCAAAATCTGCTGCTGGCTGCAAAAGGACCAGGCTCCCGTTATCCCGGTATCTGCGCGTAAGGCAGTGCGCGGCGCGCCCATTCGCTTTGAGGATATTTTTGCGTAAGCGCGTCGTATATGTTCCGCAGAGCGCCCGCTTCATGGGTCGCTTTGTACCTGGCAACGCCCAGGAAGAAGACCGCCTCCGGCACAACCCCGGCATCCGGGTGTTCATCGATGGCCATCTGGAGCCACTTTATTGCGTCCTCGTTGCGCTCCATCTCCAGAAACACCATCCCCTTGCCCACTTTCAGCTGCGCCAGGAAATCGTCAGACGGAAGGGCCCCGACCAGCTTTCTGTGCACCTTGCCGCCGGCATCCTGGAAAAGGAAGGTAGGCGTCCATATTACATCGAACTGTTTCATAAGCTCCGTGCGTTCCTTCCAGAAACACTGGCTTTTCAAGGGCACGAACTCCTCCTCAAGGAACCTCTGCACTTTTTCCTCTGAATACGGACCCGCATTCATCGCCGCGCAGCCCAGTCAGCCGTCGAACCAGAAATCATGGAAAAGGGGCTTGTTCTCTTTTTTTGCCCTCTCCAGGGCCGACGCAAAATCGTTCTCCCATTTTATAGCCGTCCTAATCGCCATTCCACACCTCCGGTATGAGTATTTGCACAGTGCTTTTTTAAAATATATCACGGAAAAAGAAGGGGGGGAAATTTATAGATTTAAGGGACGGATTTGATATGGATTAAAAAAAGGAATTTTGCCTTTTTCAAAAAATCCAATTTGCAAATAATTAACAATATTGTTAATATTGAATGTGGGATGGACAGTGGTTGTTGATGAAAAACTGGAGGAATGGTTCAATGATATACCGGCGGACGTCAAGGCCAGAATAATTAATATTACGGACCTGCTTATCGAGCACGGACCCCAAAATGTAAGAGAGCCTTATGTAAAACATATACGTGGAAAGCTCTTTGAGATCAGGGCCAAAGGCAAGGATAGAATAGCGAGAGTGTTTTATTTTACGATGACCGGACAGCGGATTGTTTTATTGCATGGATTTATTAAGAAAACGCAAAAGACACCGAAAAAAGAAATAGATATGGCAGTCGATAGAATGAAGGAGATATTGGGAGATTAATCTTAGGGTGGCATCTTCAAAAAGGAGAAAACACAATGGCAAAATTAAAAGACTTCAAAAAAATAAAATCCGAATGGCTTAAAGACGAGGGAGTCAAGAAAGAATATGAGGCTCAAAAAGAAGAGTTCCAGATCGCAAACGAGGTTATCAGGGCCAGGACAAAGGCCAGGATGACGCAGGCCCAACTCGCGCGAAAAATCGGGACCAAGACCCCTGCCATCTCAAGACTTGAATCCCCTGGTTATGGAAGGGCTTCATTTACGACTCTCAAAAAAGTCGCTCATGCCCTGGGCTATGAGGTGCAGATCAAATTTGTGCCGAAAAGACGCGCGCAAGCGTAAGCTTGCGGGACAGATTTTGGAAAAAGTAGTTTAAATTTGAAAAAACCAAAAAGGTGACACCCCCTTTAAAATATTATGAAGTCATTCCCCCCCATCAGCCAGAAGTTTTAAAGTAGAGTTTTCGACATGGGGAAAAGCCCTCAGTGGTTTGTGCTGATGTTTGCCTTTGACTTGCAGGGGCGCTTGATCCAGCATGATAATAAAGGCCTTTAGCAAGTCTGAAAGAAAAACCGCTATAATTTCGCCTTCCGCCACCTGTTGTTGTCCGCCGAGTCATTTTTCTTTTCCGCTCTTCTATGACTTCTGCTTTGGTTCCAAAAACAGGAATTTCATCTTTTTTTGAGCAGAAAGCAATTTAGGTCTATCGGCATGAAATAAAATTTTGCTTCCAGAAACTGCTGCAAAAAGATATTGTCCAATCTGAGTTTTTATAGTCGAGATTGTCTCTTGCTTATCATAATTTTGGACCTGTATTCTTTTTCTTATGATTGTTTCCCATTCGGACCTGGAAAGAGACCTGTCTTTATTGTCTTTGAAAACATTGAAAGGATCTGCTGTAGCACTGACCAAAATAGCCTTGTTAAGCCGTTTATGAAACTCTGCTTTGTCTCTTACTTGATGGTAGGGCCCATTGATATGACGGGCGCACACATGGGTGCGCCCCCACGCACGATCAATGAATTCAATCGGAATTTGTCTAAACCAAATTAGCGCTCGATCCATTCCGCCTAGAACGCCGTATGATATTTCCCGCCCGTTTTCAAGATCCGCTCATATCTCCGTTTCTCTTTGGCGTATTCTTTTTTGTCCTTGATTCCCGGTATGGAAAAATCGCCGGGCAGGTCCCATTTGCCCGCGAGCGGCCTAAGACCCGCTGGCGCGGTCTTGCCATCCGCTCCCGTGATGTCCTCTATCCTCAGGCCTTTCCTGTCCGCCACAATAGTGTAATGGCCGTCCAGCACATCCTTGTAAGCCGCATCCGGATATGACATCCATTCATAATCAACAGTTACTTTTTGCGTTCCGCCCGCACCATGGCAGCTGCCGCAGCTCCTCGCCTTCGTGATCGCGTGGGCCACCTTGTCCACATTCAGCCATGCCATTACCGTGCCCCCGTCCCCGCCGCTTTCATACACGCCTGTAACGGCAAAGGCATCATTGGAGGGATAATGCCTTTCCATGTTCACATCGGGCCTGCCTCTGAAAAGCAGCCGTCCCGAAAATCTGACCTCTTCTTTTTTTACGTTGGAGGAAATGTGGGGGACTATATGGTAAGGGTTCCATCGGCCGGCTTTATTTCTGATGAGGACCGGAGGCATTGCGTTTGCGTTATAGAACTGGTGCCTGTCCAGCGGGGTTTTTATACCAAACCTGATTCCGGGCGCCCAGAAATTGAAGGCATATCCCGCCACTAAAGACGTGTGGCATGCTTCGCACGAAAGGTTTTTATGTACGCCCCTGCCGTGTGCGGCCGCTTCCCTCTTATGGCATCCGGCGCACCGGGACGGCTCTGGATCTCTTATCAGGTCCCCCATGTTTTGGGTCTTGTGGTTTTGGCTGTGGCAATCTACACACGTTATGCCTGCCGCATAATGGGCATCCGGGGTGTTGATGTATTTCTGTGAATTCCGATTGTCCGGATCGGCTACGGCTTTTCTTGCGAACACGCCTTTCATGAACCCGTCCCCTCTGCGCCTTTCGAGGGTGGCATGGCACATCAGCGACCGTCCGCCGCCCATGCATGACAGCACAGGAGGAGTAAATGAAAAAGTGTGCAATCCGGCTGTGTTGGGTTTTCCGTTTACACTAACGGCTTTACTGTTAAAAGGCGTGTAATGGCAGTCCAGGCATCCCGCATGGCAGGTGTTGCAGTTTCTCTGGTTGGTGAACGCCTGCAGCCTGTTTATCGGGGCGGTGCTGACGGCGTTATATTCCCCCATGTTGCGCGCCGTGAAATGTTCATTGCCGGGTTTCGTTTTTCCGGCTGTCCATAAACCGCAACTTTGAGGGCCCGGAGGGCTGAACCATGTCACATATTGGCGCATGTTCGCTGTCTGCTCCATGGTGCTGTGCATGTAGCTTTTCACCTCAGCCGGGTGGCAGAGGCCGCATGTCCTTTGCGCGATGCCGGGATTAAATGCGATAGTGCCAGGGTTCTTGTCATGCCACTGCAGGCCGGCAATTTTTGGATCGGGGACGAGTTTCCCATCCTTCTTTATCCTTGGGAAAAGCGCGGTGCCCGCAAAGGGGCCTTGCGGCCTCAGACTCTTTATTGCTTGCCTGTCCTCCCCGGCCAGTGAGCCTCGGGGTACGGCGGTCTGCCCTTTTTTAAAGACCACTAACAGCCCCAAAACCCCTTTGTGCGCGCCGGCAACGGTGCCGTCCGCCGGGTTGCCAAGGTGGCACATCTCACAGGAGGCGGGCATGCCCGTTTGCCTGGCTACCTCTTTGAGGGTCATGGCGAATTCGGGGTGGCCAAGCCCCTTCATTTTCTGCGCATCGCTGTGGCATGAAATGCAACTGTTAGCAGAAGGGCAGCTGTCAGCGGTGTTTGTTGTTTGCGCTCCGGTTTTTGCATTGCCAGCCAACGTCAAGGCAATAAGAGTTCCAAAAAACATCGTCAGGAGATATTTTTTCATTTTTCAGCCTTCGCCTATCAGCATGATTAAGACCTTCGGCTTATATGTCTGAATTATACATCCGATCGGGAAGTATTCAGACAGGCAATCGGAAGTGATCCGGGCGGAAGTTAGCTCAGGCGGGCGATTGGGCGCATGATTCAGATTTTTGCCTCTCTTTCCCAATTCCGGTTTTTTGTTCTATGATATAAAAAATCCTCCGGAGGCATCATAAAAAATGAAATTAACCATAGCGGCATTTTTAACGATAGGTATCCTGCTCATATCCGGCATTGCCTTTGCGCAGGAAGGCCTAGCCGGGGGGGCCATCTCCATCTCCGCTTCAGAGCAGGGTTTTTTTGAGCCGGACACGGCGGGACTGGTGCTTTCGGTGGAAACCACTGAAAAATCCGTGGTGCTTGCGGCCACGGAAAACGCCAACAAGGCGGAGGCATTGGTGGGCAAGCTGGAGGGGCTGATAAACGGCAGCGCCGGGGACTATGTGAAGACCCTTAAATACTCTGTCCGCCCCGTATATGAATGGAACGAAAAGCAGAAGAAGAACACCCTTACCGGCTACAAGGTAACAAACCAGGTGCTGGTTAAAACGCACCAGACGGACACGGTTGGCCGGATCATAGACCAGGCGCTCGCCGCGGGGGCCAACAGGATGGAATCCATTGATTTTACGCTGGGGAAAGAAACTGCCTATTGCGGCGGATTGATAGCCAGGGCCGCGGTGAATGCGAAACAGCAGGCGCAGGCGCTTGCCTCCTCTCTGGGTGTGAAACTGGGAAAAATAAAGAGCGCTTCTCCCACCTGCGGGAGGGTCCCAAGGTACGGCTTCACCATGATGGGCGCAAAAGCCCAGGGGCCTGCAAAGACCCCGATAGAGGCAGGGCAGATCGAACTGAAAGCCACGGTGAACATAGTCTTTCGTATAGAGTGATGGACACGATAGAGAAGCTTGGGGTCCTGTCCGCGGACTCCCGTTTTGACCTGGCATGCGCGTGCGGCACGAACAGGGACGACCATAGAAGAAGGGGGCAGGAAGGTAAATGGCTTTATCCGGTCGCACTGCCCCAGGGCGGCTATTCCGTCCTTCTTAAGACGCTTCTTTCCAATACCTGCAAAAACGACTGCGGCTATTGCCCCCTGCGCTCCGGCACGGACATAACCCGCTGCACGCTCCAGCCGGAGGAAGTGGCCAATGTATTCATGGACTACGTACGGAGAAGGAAGGTGTTCGGGCTGTTTCTGAGTTCCGGCGTCATCGGCAACCCGGACAACACGATGGACAGGATAAACGCCGTTGCGAGGCTTCTCAGGCAAAGGCACCAGTTCAAGGGCTACATACACCTTAAGGTGATCCCCGGGGCTTCGGAGGCGGCCATCGAAGATTCTTTTGCCCTTGCCAGCGCCGTATCGCTGAACATAGAGACGCCCGGTAAAAAACGCTTTGAGCTGCTTTCCGGCCAGAAGGATTACATGAGGGACATTATCGGCCCGATGAAGTTCATGTCCAGGTTAAGGCAACAGGGTGGACGGGCCGAAAAGGTCAAGTGCACCACGCAGTTCATCGTGGGCGCATCCGATGAGACGGACTCCGAGATCATAGAATACATGTCCGGCATATACAATAAGCTCAGGTTCAACCGGGTGTATTTTTCGGCGTACCAGAAGGGTCTTGGCCGCCCTTCCATACCCGGCGAGCAAACGCGCCTTCCGGATCCTGACTACGTGTTCGCACGCGAGCACAGGCTGTACCAGGTGGACTTCCTGATGCGCAGGTACGGTTTCAGCAAAACCGACATCCCGCTGGCTAGTGACGGGAACCTGAGCCTGGAGAAAGATCCGAAAGAGCTATGGGCCTCCATGCACCCGGAGTTCTTCCCGGTGCGGATAAACACCGCCTGCAGGGAGTCCCTGCTGAAAGTCCCGGGCTTCGGGCCGCAGACGGTAACGGGGATAATCAGGCTCCGCAGGGAGGGCCTGATAAGGCATCTTGAAGAGCTGGGCCTGAAAGGCAAAAGGCTGGGAAAGGCCAGGCCGTTTGTGGTCTGCGAGTGAAGGCGCTTTTGTCCCCGTATTTTTAGATGTAGCGAATGTCGTCCACCCCCGCACGAAATCCTGAAGAGCCAAGAAACAAAAAGCAAAAAGTAAAAAACTGATTTGACTTTCATGGATTTTGTGAAAAAATGTGTATATGCACAATTTCAAAATGGAATGAATTTCCCTTTTTAAATTTTTTTTGCCCGGCGTCATGTTCCCGGCGTGTTCCAAAAAAACGGCAGACACACATTATCCCTGAAAGGAGACAGCCATGAGCGGGAAGAAAACAGCCATGAGCGGGAAAAAAATTGTCTGGATCAGTATCGTCATCCCGGTGTTTTTGATCGCTTCAGCGTCGTTTGCCCAGGCCTGGCGCGGATGGAGGGGTAGCGGCGGATGGGGGGCGGGGTCGGCTTACCAGCGGATGTACGATCCTCAAACGGTAGAGACGGTCAAAGGGACGATCGAATCAGTGCAGAAATTCACCCCCATGCACGGGATGTATTCGGGCATTCACCTGATGGTGAAGACTGAAAAGGAGACCATATCCGTTCACCTTGGCCCGGAATGGTACATAGAAAGGCAGGACATGAAGTTCTCAAAAGGGGACAGTGTCCAGGTCACCGGCTCCAGGCTTACGTTTGATGGCAAGCCTGCCATCATAGCCCAGGAGGTCAAAAAAGACGGCGGCACTCTTGTGCTCAGAAACAAGGCCGGAATCCCGGAATGGGCGGGCTGGAGAATGAAGTAGAAAGCGGGGAAACCAAGGCCAGCCAAGCCCCGCATCCGCTTCCCGGTGGGGTTTCCCCTGGAATCGAGGCGGGCGGGGCTTTCTTTTTTGTTACGGGCGCGAATGCCGTCTGCCGCCCGTAATGTTTTACCTTTATCCCTGTTTCCTTTTTTTTGCGAGCCCTATTTTTACTTTTCTGCCTTTAATGATGCTGTCGTTGACCGCCCCGATGACGCGATCGGCCATATCGGACGGGACTTCGACGAAGCTGAAGGTATCAAAAAGGGCTATATTGCCAATATTTCTGGGGGGGATGTTCGCCTCCGCGGCGATGGACCTTACAAGATCTTCCACCCTTATCTTGTCCTTCCTGCCGACGGTCATGAAAAGACGGGTAAAACCTTTCTTGCCGCCCTCGGAAAATCCGGTCCTTACCTCTTCGATCTCCTCTACCTCGGCATCTCCCAACATCATGTACATGGCCGCCGCCGCCAGGTCCCTGGGGGCGTATTTCTCAAGGAGACTGTCCGCCAGATGGTAAAGGGCCGCGTGCTTGCCCTCTCCGATCATCTCTTCCAGCCCGGCCGCCAGGTCGTCTTCTCTTGCCTTTTTGACCTCCGCCCCGGTGGGCAGCTTCTCCTTCATGATGCGGGTCTTTGCCGATAGCTCTATAAGCCTCAGCTGGCGGTACTGCCTTGGGGTCACCAGGGTAATGGCCATTCCCGGCCTGCCCGCCCTGCCGGTCCTGCCTATGCGGTGTATATATCCCTCCGGGTCCTGGGGGATGCTGAAATTGATGACGTGTGAGACATCTGGCACGTCGAGGCCGCGCGCCGCCACATCGGTGGCCACCAGGATGTCTATATCGCCGCTTTTGAATTTACGCATCATCTCGTCCCTGTGGCTCTGGGTAAAATCCCCGTGGAGCGCGCCGGCCGGGTATCCCATCTGCTGGAGCTTCCCGGAGACGTCATCCACCTCTTTTTTGGTGTGGCAGAAGACGAGCGTAAGGGCGGGCCCCTCCACATCCACAAGGCGGGTGAGCGCCTTTATCTTGTCCTCTTCCCTCACCTCATAAAAGACCTGCTTTATCTTGGCCACCACCATCTGCCCGGCGTCCACGCTCACGTGCACCGGTTTTTTCATGTGGTTTTTGGCTATCGCAAGTATCTCGCGAGGCATGGTCGCTGAAAAAAGCATCGTCTGGTGCTCATCGGGCGTCTCGGACAGTATCTTTTTTATGTCCTCTATGAACCCCATATTGAGCATCTCATCGGCCTCGTCAAGGACGACGGTCCTGATCTCCTTCAGTACAAGGGTTTTTCTCTGTATGTGGTCCAGGATACGGCCGGGCGTGCCCACCACGATGTCCACCCCTCTTTTAAGGTTTCTTATCTGAAGCTCTATGGACTGCCCCCCATAAACCGGCAGGCAGGCAACGCCCGCCCGTACGCCCATCTTGCCAAGCTCCTCGCACACCTGCACAGCAAGCTCGCGCGTGGGTGTAAGGACCAGGGCATAGGGGTATCTGCTTTTTTGGGAGACATCCGGCCTTAGTTCAAGAAGGGGTATGCCGAAAGCGGCCGTCTTTCCCGTGCCGGTCTGGGCCTGCCCTATGATGTCTTTACCTTTGAGCGCCTGCGGTATGGCCGCGATCTGTATGGGGGTTGGCGCCTCGAAGCCCATCTCCGAGAGAGCTATCAATACTTTGTCCGAGATGCCAAAGTCATGAAAATTGGTATACACTAACTGGTCTCCTTTAGGTCATGCGGATTTTCCCTGAAAATCCATTGAGTTTTTTCTTTTGAATGCTAACTTATAATTATGCTGTTTTAGCCGAATCAATGTCAAAAAACAAATCAAGCCAATGTCAAGTTAAAGGCAGCGGGACCCCGCGGGAATCAAAAATAAACGGTATCGCGGTTGACAGGCGGAAACCGCCTTTTTATAATCTTACGTATAAATCTTGAAAGGAGGTGAGCGGCCGTGAATGTTTTCGTGCCCGGACTTTTTAAAACGGCTTTTGGCTGAGGCCCATCGGAAAAGGGCCTGGTCGAGGTTTTTTTGTTTTCCGGCGCGGAAGCCGTTTTGGTTTTCTTTTTATTTTTGCGGAACGCTCAGCTCAAATAAGGAAGAAAAAGATCCCAAGGGATATATCTCCCATTTGAACAGCCTGTAAAAGATCCCCGCAAGAAACAGCAAAAAGCAAAAAAGAAAAAACAAAAACTCCGTTTAAAACTTCCCCCGGAAAACACCCGAGCAATTTTTGGTTTGGCGTCCGGTGAGGACTGCCTGAAAATTTCTTGAAATTAACAATTAAAAAAAATTCGGGGGCAAAAAACAAAAACTTATGAGGAAAAACAAGAACTCTCTTTTTACGGCTTGCTTTGTTTTAGTGTTCATCATGGCCTTCGCGTCCGTTACATTTTCAACTGAAAGGCGGGCATACGCGCAGGATAGAAGGGGCGAGGTCACTTTGCAGCTCAATATGAACGCGCCGGTGAAGGCAAAAGACGTAAGGCTCTGGATACCCTATCCCGTCTCCGGCAAATACCAGAGGATATATGACGTAAACATAACCGGCAACTTCACGAAGGAGGGCATCTACAGGGAAGGCGAACACGGCAATATCGCCCTCTATGCCGAGTGGAAGGGGCAGTTCAGGAAAAGGGTGCTCACATACAGTTACAAGGTAAGCCGCAGGGATTTTGTGATGAAGGATTTCCCGAAGCAGGAACTGCCTTTTTCAAAAAAGGAGTTCGCCCGGTACTTAAGGGCAACCAGTTTCGGGCCTACAAGCGGGAAGGTCAAGGCGCTTGCCCTGGAGATAACCAGATATGAAAGCGGCGTGGTTGGGAAGGCGAGGGCCATTTACAATTGGATAGTTGCCAATATGTACCGCGATGAAGGGATAAAGGGCTGCGGATACGGCAAGGTGGAGCGGCTTATTACCACCAGGGGCGGCAAATGCGCGGATATTTCTTCCGTCTTTGTAGCGCTTGCCAGAAGCGCCGGCGTGCCCGCAAGGGAGATATTCAGCATCCGGATGCCCGCGGGCAAGACGGGCGATATGACCAAAAACCAGCACTGCTGGGCGGAATTTTACGACCCCGGTTACGGGTGGGTGCCTGTAGACCCGGCGGACGTAAGAAAGGCCATGCTCCAGAAAAAGACGAACAACCTGAAAGACGTGCAAGGGATGGTGGAATACTTTTTTGGCGCGGTGGACGACAACCGCATAGTCTATTACACGGGGAGGGATGTGCTTCTGAACCCAAGGCAGCAGGGCGGCAGGCTCGATTACTTCATGTATCCCTACGCCGAGGCGGACGGCAAGCCTCTGAGCGCGGACCTCTTCGGGTTTGACCTGGGATACAAGATGAGTTTTAAACAGCTTTAGGGGAGAAAGCCGCCATCGCCCGATGGCGGCTTCTTTTTAAGCTCATTTACTCGCATATTCTGGTGTAAAGCGGCATTATGTGGGGTGTTCTCCGGGATCCTGAAAAAACCAAAAATGTTCAAAATTTGTACAGATAAAAATATATGAAATTTTGAAAGGCTTCAAAATCAAAATCGGGGGACAATAACTTCTTGAAATCCTCTTCCATTCAATCCTCCTGGGAATGTTGTATTCTAGCCTAATCGGCTATTTCGGTTGGATTGGCACAGTTCAGCTAACAGACTCCAAGAAAGAAAAAGCTGCTGGCGCAGTTTAATACTAATTTAGCAGCGGCCGCTTAAACTAGCGCCATTCGGATGTGTCCCGAATGTGTCCCTGTTTATTAACAAATTCCGCTTGAAACATAGCCTTTGCGATTTGCGGCAATAAATGAAGTGTCGGGTTATGTTCCGCTAACCCGACCTGCATCTGCTGCTCATTCCCGGCGCCCAAAAGCAACAAAGACGAGAACCGGAGAACGAAGTCGGCAACTGTTAATGTGTAAACGCAGCCGAAGGCCACAAGCACGCATAAATTCTGGTGAAAACATGGAAGCTTCCTGGAATTCACGATGAACAAAACTGCGTCCAGCACCGCACAAATAAACGCCTGTCCGAAGGCGAGGAATTCGAGAATAAGGCATCAGAGATTCGGATCAACCCATGTGCGGATTTTCGGAAGAAATGTGGAAATGGCCCTCATTTTCGCTTGACGGAAAAGAGACAGCTGTTTAATATACAGCAATTGCGTGGCCTATTTTAACAAAAAAGAAAGGAGTCAAAAAATGAAAAAAGTAGCAGCCCTTGCATTACTTATGCTTATGATTGCCGGCTGTGCAAGCGAGGCAGGCCCTTTTGTCACCAATATTTCCAGTGACGGACGGGGGGGGATTGTCGTGGAGAAATGCATGGTCAAGTTACAAAGACAGCTCAGCACTGTGGAAACAAGCAATTGTACTAACGAGTCCATTACGCTAACCACACCCACGCAGACCACGCAAAAATAAGAGCGAGAAAAAGTGAGAGGGGGGAATATTCCCCCTCTGTCTTTAAAGTAAATGTAGATACCGTCCACAAAACCAGGCATCCACATCCCATATTTCTGTGCATCTTTTTATACTGATTACGCTTGCGCTCGTTTCCTTGGCACGAATTTGACTTGCACTTCATATCCCAGGGCATGAGCGACTTTCTTGAGAGTTGTAAGCGAGGCCTTTCCATAACCAGGTGACTCCACCCTTGAAATGGCAGGGGTCTTTGTGCCGATTTTCCTTGCGAGCTGTGCCTGGGTCATCTTGGCCCTCGTCCTGGCCCTGATGACCTCGTTTGCAATCTGGAATTCTTCTTTCTGGGTCTCGTATTCTTTCCTGACCCCTTCATCTTTGAGCCATTCAGCTTTTATCTTTTTAAAGTCTTTTAATTTTGCGATTTTTTCTCCTTTCTCTAAACGGATTCTTATGGTTGCTCTCCCATCAGTTCCTTCATCCTGGCAACCGCCGTATCTATTTCCTTTTTCGGTGTCCTTTGCGTTTTCTTAAGAAAACCATGCAACAAAACAATTCGCTGGCCGGTCATCGTAAAATAGAACACCCTCGCTATCTAAAACGATTGCCCAGCTCACAAAAAATATTAACAATATTGTTAATATTTGTCAAATTATATATTCCCATATCTGATAAAATTCGATTCATAATCTTCATTCTGGGAAAAGTCTTATTAGCGGGTGGTTGAAATTTTCAGCCTGAACGGGAAAACATAAAAAGAGTTTAATGAACAGGCAGTATCCCGCCGGCTTCCCGCCGCCAAAATGTTACAATGCACTGATGGATATCTATCTCATAGACGGCAACTCCTATGTCTACAGGGCCTATTTCGCCATACGCGGCCTGACGGACTCCAAGGGCCGCCCCACAAATGCGATATTCGGCTTTACGAACATGCTGCTTAAGATAATAAGGGACCTTCAACCGGGCGGGCTCGCCATCTCCTTTGATACCCCCCACAAGACTGAAAGGCACAGGCTCTACGAGGCATACAAGGCCCACAGGCCGGGGGCCCCCGATGAGATGATAGAGCAGCTTCCCTATATAAGAAAGGTAATAGAGGCCTTCAGGGTAAAACTCTTCGAGGTGCCGGGCTACGAAGCGGACGACGTTATAGCCACGCTGGCGGCGCGCGCATCGAGGGCGGGCCATAACGTATATATAGTCACGGCGGACAAGGATATGCTGCAGCTCATAGGAGAGCGGGTCCGGGTGTACGACCCCATTAAAAACGCGGTCCTGGGGCCGGAGCACGTGATGGAGCGCTTCGGGGTGCCCCCCGACAGGGTACCCGAGTTCATGGCCCTGGTCGGTGACGCCGCGGACAACATCCCCGGAGTAAAGGGCGTAGGGGAGAAGACGGCAAAGGAGCTGTTCGCCCAGTTTAAGGACCTGGATGAGCTTATCGCCCATCCGGAGAGGATCAAAAGACCAAGGACAAGGAAGCTCATAGAGGAAAACATAGACAGCATAAAGCTCTCCAGGCAGCTTGCGGTGATAGACCGGGATGTGCCCGTCGAGGCCGATGTGGAGGATTTTTTGTTCAGCCCCGGCACGCCGGACTGGCATGCGCTGGCCGCCCTTTTCAAGGAGTTTGAGTTCACGTCTCTGATGAGGTACGTTCCGGGGGAGGCTGCGCCGCAAAAAAAATATGAAGTGGTCCGTTCCGCGGAAAGATTGAAGGCCCTGCTGCCGGGGCTTCGGGCGGGTTTTTCCCTGAGGCTTTTTGCCGAAGACGCCCCATCCCCGGCAGACGGGTCCCCATCCGGTGAGGAGACCGTTGCCGGGGCTTCGTTCTATACAGGAAAAGATGGGGGCTTTTATCTCCCTTTTGCCCATGAATGCGATGGAGCGCAGATGAAGGCGGAAGAGGCGCTGGCGATCCTGAAGCCGCTTTTTGAAGACGAGCTGGTCCCCAAGGCCGGGCATAACCTGAAGCTGGAGATGGTCCTTTTGAAAAAAGACAAAAACTTTGGCGTGGAGCTTAAGGGCAGGGAGCTCTACGACGTCATGATAGCCTCGCATCTGATAAACCCGTTAAGGGAGGACCACAGCCTGGAGGCCATTGCGCTTGAATACCTGTCTATCAAGAAAAAGACGCTGGGGGAGCTTGTTGGAAAAGGCGGGCGGTACTCGGACGTGCCGCTGGAGGAAGCCGCGGGCTTTGCCTGCTATGAGGCGGAGCTTGTCCACACAGTCAAAGGGGTCCTCTTTGAGAGGCTCAGGCAAGAGGAGTTGGCCCGCTGTTATTCGGACTACGAGATACCCCTTGTAAGCGTGCTTGCGGGGATGGAGGAGACGGGAGTTAAGGTAGACGTGGGCAGGCTTGCGGAGCTGTCAGGGGAACTCGATACGCAGCTTGAGGGAATCAAAAAGAGGATCTTCTTCCTGGCTGGCGAAGAGTTCAACATAAACTCGCCAAAACAGCTTGGACATGTGCTTTTTGACGTCCTTAAGCTTACGCCAGGCAAAAAGAAAAAGACGGGTTATTCCACGGAGGTGGGCGTGCTGGAAGATCTGGCGGAAGAGCACGAGCTGCCCAGGGAGATCCTGGACTGGCGGGCCCTGTTTAAACTGAAGACAACATACGTGGATGTGCTTCCGGGGCTTGTCAACCCGCGCACGGGAAGGATACACGCCACGTTCAACCAGGCCGTCACCGCGACAGGCAGGCTTTCCAGCACGAACCCCAATCTGCAAAACATCCCGATCAGGGGAGAATGGGGCAGAAAGATACGGGAGGCCTTTGTCCCTGAGGAAGGTTTTTACATCATATCGGCGGATTATTCCCAGATAGAATTAAGGGTGCTTGCGCATATCTCCGGCGACGAGACGCTTAAAAGGGATTTTAGCCTGGGGGCGGATGTGCACACGATGACCGCGGCCGAGATATTCGGTCTGGACCCATCAAAGGTCGGGCCGGAGCACCGCAGGGTTGCAAAGGTCGTGAACTTCGGGGTCATTTACGGCATAACGCCGTTCGGGTTGAGCCAGGCCACCGGGAAAACACCCGAGGAGGCCGCCAGGTACATAAGCAGGTACTTCGAGCGGCACACCGGGGTTGCCGCTTACATGAAGAGGGTGATAGAAGAGGCGGAAAGGACCGGCTATGTAAGGACCATCTCGGGCAGGAAAAGGCCCATACCGGAGCTTCGGAGCAGGGACCGCAGGGTGCGTGCGCTGGGCGAGCGCTTTGCCATGAACTCTCCCATCCAGGGCAGCGCGGCGGATATAATAAAAAAAGCGATGATCAGCATATGGAAGGCGGAAAAGAGAGCGGCATCAGGGTCTAAACGGGTCACCACCAGGCTCATGCTCCAGGTGCATGACGAGCTTGTTTTCGAGTCCCCTCAAGAGGAGGCCCCGAGGATGACTGATATAATTAAAGAAGAGATGAGCAGGGCAGCGGACCTGAGCGTGCCCATGCTGGTGGAGGCCGGGTACGGCCGCAACTGGGCGGAGGCCCATTAGAGGATGGGCGCCGGTGAGCATCATGGAAGTGTAAGGTTTTTTTATCTTCGACCTTCTAACAAACGGAGGAAATAAAGATGACCAGAAATGAGAGAAAAGAGCTTGAGAAAATGGAGGAGCTTGAACTTAAAAAACTCGCGCTTGACTTGGAGCTTCCCGTTATAAAAGGCAGGGCCGAGTTGATAGAGAGCATTCTGCTGAAGCAAAACAGGATAGTGGCGGCTGAAAAATCCCTGCGCGGAAAAGACCGCGGAAAGAAGTAGGTGTGCAGGAACAGGACATTCTTACAGGCATAGCGAATTTTCTTTTTGAGGCCGGGATGCTGAAGAGGACACCGAGGAGCGGCTTTCAGTTCCTGGGCTCCGGGGGCGAATCCGTGGCGGAACACTCCTTCCGCACGGCCTGCATCACCTACGTGCTTGGCGGTATGGAGGAAAAGGCCTCCGGAGAGAAGATAGACAAGGATCGGCTTTTAAAGATGGGGCTTTTCCACGACCTCCTTGAGGCAAGGACCGGGGACCTCAATTACGTAAATAAAAAATACGTGAAGGTTGATGAGTCCCGCGCCAGAAGCGAGCTGGCAAACGGCGTGCCGTTTGGTCCCGAGATAGAAGAGCTCCTGGTGGAATTTGCGGAAGGCAAGACCAGGGAGGCCCGCATTGCCAGGGACGCCGACCAACTGGAGTTCATACTGGCCCTCAAGGAATGCAAGGACACGGGCTCCAAATACGCCGATGAATGGCTGGTTTTCGCGCTGAAAAGGCTGGTTACCGAAACTGCCAGAAAACTGGCCGGAAAGATACTGGAGACGGACTCCTCGCTCTGGTGGTTTTCGGACAAGAGCGACTGGTGGGTGAGGGGAAACAGGGAAGAATAAGCGGGACCTTTTTTTTCGAGGCCCCGCCTCTTTACGGGCAGTTTTAGAGGTAATAGCCTTCCTCGCCGTGCAGGCTTATGTCGAGACCGCTGTCTTCAATGGATTCAGTTACGCGAAGCCCCGTAACGGCATCCACGATCTTGAGGATGACGAGGCTTGCCAGAAACGAATATACCGCAACCAGCGCGACCGCGCCCAACTGGACGTAAAACTGCCGGGCATTTCCCATGAACAGGCCATTCGCCCCTGCGGGATTAAAGGCCAGCGTGGCAAAAAGGCCCACGCACAGTGTCCCCGTCACCCCGCCCACACCGTGAACCCCGAAGGCGTCCAGCGAGTCGTCGTAACCCAGCACGGGTTTCAGGTTCAGGGCCGCATAGCACATGCCGCCGGCGATTATCCCTATTATGAGCGCGGTGTCCGGGCCTACAAAACCTGCCGCGGGCGTTATGGTCGCAAGTCCCGCTACGGCGCCCGTTACCGCGCCGAATACGGTGGGTCTTCCCCTGTGCAGCCATTCGATAGTTATCCAGGTGCCTGCGGCGGTAACGGCTGCGGCGTGTGTGGTAACAAAGGCAAGCGTGCTCAACTGCCCGGAAGACAGAGCGCTTCCGGCGTTGAAACCGAACCAGCCAAACCATAAAAGGCCAGCCCCTATCACCGTCATCGGCATGTTGTGGGGCGGCATGGGCTCCTTTGAAAGCCCCTTTCTTTTGCCGATAAGAAGGGCCGCCGCCAGCGCGGAAAAGCCGCTTGTCGCATGCACAACAAGGCCTCCGGCAAAATCCAGAACGCCAAGCTGCTTCATCCAGCCCCCGGCGGCCCATATCCAGTGCGCAACGGGGTCATAAACCAGGGTGGACCACAGGACCACAAACAGCACGTAAGCGGAAAACTTCATTCTTTCCGCAAAGGCCCCGCTTATGAGGGCGGGCGTTATGACGGCGAACATCGCCTGGTAGATCATGAAGGCCATATGCGGCACCCCGGCCGCATATACAGGGTTTGGCGTCAAGCCGACATGCCTCAGGAACGCCCAGTCGAGGCTCCCGATGACCCCTTTTATATCGGGGCCGAAGGCCAATGAATATCCAAACAGCATCCACTGAATGCTCACGATGGCAATGGCCGAAAAGCTGTGCATGAGGATGCTAAGCACATTTTTTCTGCGCACCATCCCGCCGTAGAACAAGGCAAGCCCCGGGGTCATCAGCATAACGAGCGCCGTGGATACAAGCATCCATGCGGTATCTCCAGTGTTTATCATCTTTTTATAGAGCCTCCTCTCCCCTTTCCCCGGTCCTGATCCTTATGCACTCCTTTAAATCGGTGACGAATATCTTTCCATCGCCCACATCTCCGGTCTTGGCCGATTCCTCAATGGCGTTTACCACGGCCTGCAGTTTATCATCCGATACGGCCACCTCTATCTTTACCTTCGGAAGGAACCTGACCTCATATTCCATCCCCCGGTACACCTCCTTGAAACCCTTTTGCCTGCCGAACCCCCGCACCTCCGTCGTGGTCATCCCAAGCACGCCGGCTTCCATAAGCGCCTTGCGGACAACCTCAAACCTGGTGTGCTTGATAATAGCGGTAACCATCTTCATTCCATTAATTCCCCCTTATGGATTTACTCAAAAACATTAAAGTCAAAAAAGAAAAAAACAAAAAGCAAAAAAAGGGGAAAAACCTTCAAAGATGCTTTCCCCAAATTTTTCAGTATGAAATATTAAAAAAAATCACACAATTTTGTCACTATCATACAATTTTGTCGTAAATTAAGATGTCAAAGAAAGGGCATTGGGATGAATAATGGTCAGCAGGCGGGCCAGAAAAGCAGGACAGGGGCCTCTGAGAGGCAGACGGTTTTTCAGCTCATTTTATTTTATGAGGGTCGTTATTTTATAAGGTCCGGGCTCTCAGCCAGCCACGGCCAGCAGGCATTTTTCATAAAACTTGGTTGCGTACTCCTTGACCATCCTCCTTGCGGAAAAACCGGGGCCGGCGCTGATAATGGCTTCCTTCATCACCTGCACCCAACCCTTTGATATCCCGTCGCTGTTCATTCGATAGAAAAGGGGTATGATGAGGCTCTCAAGGATATCATATAGCGCGGCGGCGTCTTCAGCGTCCCTCTGCCGGCTGTTTTTGGTTTCGTCCTTCTCTGTTGTCCCAAAGGCCCAGCCGTTTTTCCCGTTGTAGCCTTCCAGCCACCATCCGTCCGGGATACTTAAATTGGGCACGCCGTTCAGGGCCGCTTTCATGCCGCTTGTGCCGCTTGCCTCAAGCGGCGGAAGCGGCGTATTCAGCCACAGGTCCACGCCGTGGACCATATACTGGGCGAACTGCTCATCATATTCCTCAACGAATGCGATGCGGCCCCCGAAGGCCGGGTCGCTTGCGGCGGTAAAGACCTGCTGGAGTATGTGCTTTCCGGCGTCATCCGCGGGATGCGCCTTGCCCGCAAATATTATCTGAACGGGCATCCACTTGTTATTAAGCAGGCGCTTGAGCCTTTCGGTGTCGCTCAGTACGAGGGATGCCCTCTTGTAAGTTGTGAACCTGCGGGCAAACCCTATGGTGAGGGCATTAGGGTCCAGGAAAACGCCTTCGGCAAGCACCACCCGGGCATCCGGCCCGTTCTCGATCCACCTTTCCCGCGCTCTCTCCATTATCCTCATGATGAGCTTCATCTTAAGCCAGTAATGGGTGTTCCACAGCTCTGTGTCCGGTATCTTTCTTACCGCCTCCCACGTCTCCGGCTGGTCATGCCGGCTTTTCCAGTCCTCGCCCAGGTGCCTGTTAAATAGCAGCTCCATTTTGGGCTCTATCCAGGTGGGCACATGTACGCCGTTTGTCACCGACCGTACGGGCACATCCTCCTCCGGCCTGCCGGGCCAGAGGGAATGCCACATCCGCCTGGCGATCTCCCCGTGTCTTTTGCTTACCCCGTTTCTGTGGGAGGAGCACTTCAGGGCAAAGACGGTCATGTTGAAGCCGGCCCGGGGGTCCGCCGGGTTCATTCCCAGATCGAAGAAACTTTCGCGGTCCAGCCCCAGGGCGGGCCAGTAGGGGCTGAAATATTTTTCCATGAGCTCAAAGGGGAAGACGTCCGTCCCGGCGGCAACGGGGGTGTGCGTGGTAAAGACTGTCGTTTCTTTAATATTCCGGAGGGCGTCGCTGAAGCGTGTGCCCGCGGATACCCCTTCCCTTATCCTTTCCATTATGGCGAAGGCGGGATGGCCTTCGTTCAGGTGGAGGACCGGGTGCCTGAGGCCCATGGCGGCAAGCACCGCGCTTCCCCCTATACCAAGCACGATCTCCTGCCTCAGGCGCTGCTCGATGTTGCCTGTATAGAGGTGGGCCGATATCCTGCGGTTCCAGGGGTCATTGGCCTCTATGTCCGTGTCTATCAGGTACAACGGGATTTTGCCTACCTCTATCTTCCAGACCTCCACATAGATAGGCGGCTCTATTACAGGCACCTTCACAAGAAGCGGCCTGCCTTTTTCATCCGTCACCTTCGATATGGCCGCACCCGCCCTGTCCAGGGGCTCATCCAGGTTCTCCTGCCAGCCGCTCAGGGAAATCTTTTGGCGCAGATAGCCCTCCGGATACATAAACCCCACGGCCGTCAACGGCAGGCCGAGGTCGCTGCTTTCCTTCAGGAAATCCCCGGCCAGAAAACCAAGCCCCCCGGCGTAAAAAGGCAGCGAGCGGTGCAAGCCGTATTCCGCTGAGAAAAAGGCTATGGGCAAGGCTTCCGGGTCGCAGACGTTTTGCGAGAACCATTTGCCTCCGCCGTTTTCCACTTCCTCACGGAACCGCTCCATCACCCGGTCGTAATGCGCAAGAAAGTCCTGGTCTTTTGAGGCGTCATCGAGGGTTTTTCTGTCTATCTCGGTCAGCATCTTTACCGGATTGTGTCCGGAGAGTTTCCATTCCGCCCGGCTCAGTCTCTTAAAGAGCATCCTGGCTTCGGGATGCCAGCCCCACCACATGTTAAAGGCAAGAGCCGCGATGCCCGAGATCCGGTCCGGCGCCTCGATGGGTAGTCTCTTCAGTCCGTCCACAGTAAAATGCCCTCCTTTTTGGTCAGCATGCCTCAGGTTCAACCATCTTTTTTTATACAAATAAATTCTATAGCGGAAAACGAATAAAAGTAAGACTCGTTTGATAAAATCTGTATGAAAAGGCAAAAGTCAAAAAGTCAAAAAGTCAAAAAGACCTAAAAAGAGAAAGCCGTCATCGTCCGGCAACTACCAAAAGGGGGCAAATGAAAAAAAGGGGCGCAGTGCTCTTTGACCTTTACGGCACTCTCATAGATATAGAGACAAACGAAGAAGACCTTTCCGTCTATTCAGCCTTGTCCAAATATCTCTCTTATTACCAGGTAAGGATCGGCCCTGAGGACCTGAAGGCCGCCTATTTCGGGGAGGTCAGCCTGTGGCTACGGGCGGATATCCACAGGGAAGTGGACGTCTTTGAGATATTCAAAAGCATAATGCAAAGGCATGGGGAAAAGGGCAAAAAATTCCCTCCGGAGGTGGTGTTTTCGGCCACAGTCCTTTTCAGGAGCCTGACCATGCGGAGGTTTGGGCTTTTCCCGGGTGTGAAGGGCTTCCTTGAGGAGGCATCTGAAAATTTTCTGACTGCCCTTGTCTCCGATGCCCAGTGGCCTTTTGCGGAGCCCGAGCTTGCAATGCTGGGCCTGGAAAGCTATTTTCGATCAATTATACTTTCCAGCCGCATAGGGCACAGGAAACCAGACCCCAGGCCCTTTGAAGCAGCCATGAAGGAGCTGAAGGTCCGGCCGGAAGACTGCATTTACATAGGCGACAGCCCGGAGAGGGACCTGCAGGGGGCAAGAAACGCAGGCATCAGGTGCGTGCTTTTTGGAAGGGGACCAGGGCCCTTCGGCGGCTTGAGCCCCGAGGCCTCCTTTAACAGCTACGCGGAGCTTTATTCCATTTTGCCAAGGCTGTTCCCTGCCTGAAAAAACCGGGGGGCTGGGGGGGCGGACGGCATTCGCTCCGCTAAGCGCCGTCTCATCTGGTTAGGCTGCATGCCGAGCATGCCGCGCCAGGTTTTTCCAGTTGCTGCAGCGCTGTGTTACGCGCCCGCGTCACCCGCTGCGCTCACACCATCCGCCCCCCTTTGCGCTTCCATGATTTTTTTCCCGCCGTTTCTTGTTTGCCTTCTTTTCGTTTTTTGAATGGGGTATGGGGCGAAGCCCCATACAGGAAATGGCGGGAGGGTGGGTTATAAAAAAATAATGAAGTAAAGTGCCCACAGGAATAAATAAATACCTGAAGAGATCAATTTTTATTGGCCCGGTCTTTTCAGAAAGGGTTCGGGTCTTTCCTCAGGAAGCGTTTTTTCATCGAAGGGCATTACTCCAAGCGCAGTAAAGACCGTCTCCGTTTTTTTCATGAATTCCCTCCAGTCAAACTCAGAGGTGGACTCCTGTATGTCCTTGTCGAGGGCCTTCATTACAAGGGAGCTCATTTCCTGATAGTTGAATGAGCCGTCCAGGACGCTCGATCGCACGAGGACCCTGTACAGGCTTTCATCGTTCATCAGGTCGTCGCCTTCTTTCACCACAAGGCCCCTGCGGCGTTCCGGCGCCGCGATATACCAGTCCATGGCCGAGCAGAGGGCATCGTAAAGGGCCAGGATGCCATCGGTTATCTGGCCGCGCTCAAACCTTCGCCTTGCCCCCCTTATGTGGAGCTTCGCCCTCATCAGCGGGCCTTTCACAGGGCCCAGCGCATCTTCGTTTATGAGCCCGAAATGGGGCAGGGTCTTCCCCTCCTTTTTGAGGGTGGATTGCGATTCTATGATTTCCATCATACACCCATTTCCGCCCCGAGGCGATATACTAAAACAGGCCATAAAGCAGAGGTAAAAAGGGAAATGATGGCAAATCAAAAACTTTACCGCACAGCAAAGAGGCTGGGCAGATGACCGGTGCAGGGCTCTCCTATCAGACGAAGGCTCAAGCATCCCATAATGAATAAAAACAAAAACCCCATTTCTTATACAAAAGAACCGGGTTCATGGATAATGTTCCTGGCGGCGTTCGCAGCGGGTGTGCTGGTATCTGGCGGCCCAAGAATGATAACGGCTATAGTATTCGTGTCGCTCACGCTTTTGCTCCTCGTAAAAACCCCGGCGGTCAATATGATAAGAAGCAGCAACCTGGACCGGCTGCCCGATCTGGCCATGCTGGCGCTGCCAGGGTTTGCCGGGCTCGCCTATTCCGCCTGGCTTTATCCGTCTTTGGGTCTCCTTTACGCTGCAGGGGCGCTCCTTTTTGCGCTTAATTATTATTTCGGGAAGGACGGGAAAAGTAAAAAATTTCCTCCCATATACGCGGAGGGCTTCGGCATGGCCATCATGGGCCAAGTGGCCGTTATCTCCTCGTCTGTTACGGGCGGCATCGGGAAGCACTTATATCTTTGGGCGATGTTTTCCCTGTTCTATTTCGCCAGCTGCTTCAGGGTGAGGTATCCAGGATTGAAAAGGTACAGGCCCATCGGGGCCGTTTATTCAGGGGCGCTCCTTTTGGCGGGCCTTGCCGGCGCCGCGCTTGGACATCCGGTGCTTCTGGCTTTTCTGCCGCTGGCGGAGGATGTCTGGTCAGCTGTTAAACGGCGCGAAAAGAAGGAAAAATTCAGGCAGATCGGTCTTCTGTCTACGGCAAAGGTGCTGGTGTTTGCCGCCATCCTGGTAATGGGCAAATAAGGCATCCCGTTTTTAATTTTAAATCAAAAATCTGTTATAATGCCGCAGATTGCACCCCGGAGCTTTTTGTTTTGGCTGCAATAATCGATCTATGAAAGTGCTCATTGCCGATACCGCTGTTGAGACAAAACAAATCCTTGGGAAGATGCTCACGGACGAGGGCTACGAGTGTTGCTTTGTGGAAGAAGGCGGCGATGTTCTGGGCAAGGTCTATAGCGAATCTCCCGATGTTTTATTCCTCTCCGTAAATGCAACCGGCGGCCGCTGCTTCGGGGTGCTGAAGAAATTGAAATCCGCCCCGTCCACGGTGGATATGCCCGTGATCCTTATCAGCGCGGGGAGGGCGCAAAAGAGACTGTCAAAAGGCTACCTGCTGGGGGCTTACGACTACATCTGCAGGCCCTATTTCAAGGAAGAGGTCATAGCGCGGCTCAAAAATATCACCTACATCAGGAATAAGACAAGGGAGCTTGAGTTCGCAATGGACCGGGACTGCCTTACGGGGCTTTATAACCGCGGCTTTTTCATGGACAGGCTGGTGGAGGAGTTGTCCTGGTCCCTTAGCTACGGCGAGCCCCTGTCGCTCATGATGCTGGATATCGATTTTTTCAAAAAGATCAACGACACTTACGGCCACCGCTGCGGAGACGAGGTTCTGGCGAAAATTGCGAAGATAGTATTGTCCACGGTGCGCAGAAACGATATCGCAGGCAGATACGGGGGCGAAGAATTTATTGTGATGATGTCCAATACATCCAGTGGCACCGCCGCTGCCGTTGGGGAAAGGGCCAGGCAGGCGGTGCAGGACGCAGAGCTTCTTTGTGACGGTTCGCCGCTGTCTTCCGTCACCATCAGCATTGGAGTGGCCACATTCGAAACGGGCGACCCCGCCCCGGAAGCGCTTATACGGCAGGCGGACAGGGCGCTATACATGGCCAAAGAAGGCGGCAGAAACCGGGTATGTGTGCATATGGACGGCAGCCGTCCAGATGCCTAGCTGCCTTCAGGCAATTTTTCCGCAAGAAGCTGCGAGATGGTTTTTTTAAAAACCGGGTGGATGGCCTGCGGGGCTATCTCCGCGAGCGGCTTGAGGACAAACTCTCTTAAGTGCATGAGCGGGTGCGGCACCTTAAGCCTGCCTTCCGGCCCATCCGGAATATCTACTACCTCATCCCCGTATAGAAGTATGTCCAGATCGATGATCCTCGGGCCCCATTTCTCCCTGCGCACCCGCCCCATCTCCCGCTCCACTTCCTGAAGGGTCTCAAGCAGGGCCAAGGGATTTTTTCCCAAATCAGTCTCGATCCTGGCGGCCATGTTTATGAAGTCGGGCTGGCCCGCCACCATGCCGGGATGCTCTATTTCCGGCCTGTCCATCCCCCAGGGCTTTGTCTCATAGGGGCTGGAGAGGGCCGTTACCCTTATGCCCCGCCGTTCGAGCAGGTCAAGCGCCTTGAGGCAATTTTCAAGCCTGTTGCCAAGGTTTGAACCTATGCCAATGTAAGCGGTCGGCAAAAGGGCGGCCTTTTTTGTTCAACCTTCCGGACTAGAGGACCTTAGCTATCCGTTGCACCGCCTCGCCGATCCTGTCGACCGGCACGGTGAGCGCAAAACGGATGTATCCCTCCCCCGGCTGGCCGAAGCCCACGCCGGGAGTGGCCACGACGCCCGCCTTTTCAAGGAGGTGTTTTGCGAAGGAACGGGAATCAGAAAAAACCCCCTTCGGGCATCCGGCCCACAGATAGAATGCGGCCCCGGGCTTTATTACATGGATACCCTGCCCGGTGAGTCCGGCGTAAAGGGCGTCTCTTCTTTCCTGGTAGGTCTGCCTGATGCCGGAGAGCTCCGCGTCTCCGGTGTTAAGCGCCGTAATGCCCGCCTCCTGGACCGCCTGGAAAACGCCAGAATCCAGGTTCGTCTTTATCTTCCCAAGGCCCGCCAGCACTTCGCTGTGACCAACCGCAAAACCCAGCCTCCAGCCGGTCATGTTGTAGGTCTTTGACAGCGAATGGAACTCTATGCCCACTTCCTTTGCCCCAGGCGTCTGGAGAAAGCTGGCCGGTTTCCTTCCGTCATAATATATCTCCGAATAGGCGGCGTCATGGCAAACGATAATATTGTGCCTGCCGGCGAACTCTACCACTTTCCTGAAAAACTCCATATCCGCGGTCGCCCCTGTGGGGTTGTTGGGATAGTTGATAAAAAGGAGTTTTGAGCGCTTGAGTATATCCGCCGGGACCGCTTCAAGGTCTGGCAGGAAACCGTTGGCCTCCAGGAGCGGCAGGGGATAGCCCTGTGCGCCGGCAAAAAGCGCCCCCACCGGATAAACGGGATAGCCCGGAGAGGTATAGAGCACTACGTCGCCAGGGCCGGCAAACGCAAGAGGTATATGCCCGATGCCCTCCTTGGAGCCTATGAGCGAAAGGACCTCCGCCTGAGGGTCCAGGGAAACATCGAAGCGCCTCTTGTACCATTGGGCCACTGCCTGCCTGAACGAAGGCATGCCCTCATAGGAGGGATAACGGTGATTTTCAGGTCTCCCGGCTGCCTCTTTAAGAGAGGCGACAATGTGTTCAGGCGTTGGCAGATCCGGGTCCCCGATGCTCAGATCTATGAGATCGGCCCCCTTTTTGACCTCTTCCCGCTTGAGCCTGTCTATCTCGGCAAACAGGTAGGGCGGCAGATGGCGAAGCCTCTCGGCAAACTCAACCTTTATCATTGAACAGGAAACCTCCCAGTTTTTTAAAAATAAAAAAAGTTTTTCTATTATACATGAACGATTATCCTGTAGATTGTCCTGCTACCGTACATATCCCTTATCCTTTTTCCCTCTCACAGTGGGAGAGGGAGGAGCAAAACGATGGGTGAGGGAATTCCGGGGGGAGGGAATTCCGTAGTGTTTTATATTCCTATGCCAAACAGTATGTAGTAGGAGTCTATCCCCTCGTTGGGGTTGAATATGCCGGCGTTTGAAAGATGTCTGTACCTGTAAGAGAGGCTTATTGTCCTGGTCAGATAAAAACCTCCGCCCAGCATCAGGTCGAACATGAAATTGCCCCCAAGCTGTCTGTCCGCGAAATGGTTATGGGAGATATAGTTAAGCCCCGCGCCAAGGTCCACGAAAGGAGTCAACCCCTTGTACGGAGCAAGCCTTCTGGCCACCAGCGAGGCCCCGGCCACATACAGCACATCACCCTTGGAGTTCAGGTATTCGAATGTGGGTTCCACGCGCAGAAGGAAATCGGGGAAAACCGGTTTCTGGAACGCCGCAAGAAGCATCGCCTGCGCGGACCCGTCGCCATTGAAGCTTCCGCCGCCCGCTACCCCCAATTCAAAACCCGGAAGTGAACCCCTGGCTGCCCCCGCCTGATCCGGTTTGTCCCCGGAGGAGGCCATTGCGGCCGGCTCAAAGATCAGCAGGCATACGGATATTATCAGACATATGGGCAAAATCAGGGCGATGGCCCTGTTTTTTTTCATTGGATAGATATTACTACAAAAAACGGAAGGAAGGGCAAAAAGTAGCAGCGGCTCAGTCTGATAATGCCCGCCAGACGAGGCGGCTTTTGCTCAAGCCGTCCCGTCTGGCGGGTTATCCCTTCACTTAAGCTGACCCGCTACCCAAAAAGTCCGAAGTTCCCGCTTTTTTGAGTATAATAGTGGTTGTGGACCCTGCGATAAAGACACTGCTTGCCTTGAACAATGCCCTGTATGACCTGGCCGTATTGCTTTACGCGGCTAGCGGTTTTTTAAGCTATTTCATGCGGATGAGGCCTAAAGGCGGCATGCTGTCCAGGCTGGCCAAGTTCTCCATGGTGTTCTTTATCCTTGGCGGCATACCGAGGATGCTGCTGTATCATTCCCCGGAATGGGGGGAATGGGGCAGGGCGGTTGGCGATGGGCGGGCCGGCGCGCTTTTGGCCTACCTGCTTTCCCTTGGTGCGCTCGCGGGGTTGGGGACCCTGGCCTGGATAAAAAGCAAAAGAGTGGAAGCGGCCGGTTAAAAACTTTTTTAATTGCGCTGCCAGCCAGTTGGATTTAAAAAAACGCACCTTCGAAAGTAGCCTAAGAAACCAAAAAACAAAAAACGCACATCAGCAGATGGTATATTTCCCCAGAGAAAGCCGCCTTGTAAAGGGAAGGAGGTTTTTTTCTGAAAGCTCTTCCCCGATTATCGCGTTTATCCGGTCGGAAACGTCCCTTGGGTGCGCTCCTTTCTGAAGCCTCAGCTTGACGGAAACGAGGGCTGGCCTGTTGATCTCCATACCGATCCTGCTTACAAGGAGCACAAAAACCTCCCTTAGCCCCTGTGTGCCTTCGAAGACCTTTCTTGCAAGCTCGTGCGCCAGGACCCCGTAGATCTTTCCTGTGTGGCTGCGCGGGTTTTTTCCGGCGGCCGCCTCCATGGTCAGCGGCCTTCCAAGGCTTATGAGGCCGTTTGCGCGGTTCCCTCTGCCCACCTGGCCGCTGTCGGCATCCTCGGCGGATGTGCCAAGCACGCTCAGATATATCCCTCCCATTCCCCCGCCGCGCACATCAAGGCTGTTCAGATGGACCATGAAATCCTCAAAATATCCGTTCAGGCGTCTCGTGCGCAGAAATTCCTCGATCTCCCCGAGCACCATCTCCTTCCGGACAAAGTACTCGCCTTCCGATCTTAAGAACCTGTCTATCAGGGGCATGGCCACCGTAACCGTAAGGGCCCGCCCCTCCCTTACCGCCATAACCTTCACGTCCTCGCCGGTTTCCGGGTAACGACGCTTGAAGGCTTTTGAATTCAGGAACCGCTCAAGGGACAGGACAAGTTCTTCCGTGGGCGAAAGCGGCCAGTAGCCCACGGCCGCCGAGGTGTCATTGGCCCCCAGAAGCTTGCGGGCGCCGTCCGTGGCGTATATCCGGGAAAGCTGCTGCGAGCCCGGAGCCAGCTCCGGATGAAAGACGATGTGCCTCTCCGGCTCTATGAAGCGCATGTTCTCCCTTATCCACTTACGTGCCGCTTCCACTGCGATGTCCGCCACCGGCACCTTTATGCCTTCAGCCTTGAATGTGGCTCTGTCTCCCATGAAAAACCGCATGGGCTTTGTTATCTTGCCGCCCTGGAAGTTTTTCCTGGCGCCTCCCGCGGCCAGAAAGCCTTTGTCGGTGTTGTGATGGAGGACTGCGCCAAAAAGCCTGAGGTACTCTTTTGACAGGGAAACGGAGACCGCCTCTGAAAGCAGGTCCGCCAGGGTGTCCGGATGGCCGGTCCCCTTCCGCTCTACGCATTCCACGGCTTCTTCTGAAACCGGGACGCCGGCCAGGCGTTCGATATTTACCATGATCTCTTACGGGCCGGGTATGCCATGAATAAATCTTACCCCAAACCGGCTTTTTTGCCAGCGGGGCCTTTTAAAAAATCTCATCAAAAAACAGGGAGTATGCAAATGGGGGGGCGGATGGTGTGAGCGCAGCGTGTGATGCGGGCCCCTCTGTGCCAATATAGAGAGTCACATGCCGCAGCAGCAACCTGGGGAGACCCCGGCGCGGTATACATGGCTGCTGGCAATCAGGGGGAGACGGCACTTAATGGAGCGAATGCCGTCCGCCCCCCGCACAAAAAATTACTGAAGAGCTTAAAATCGAATAAAAAATGCCCATTTGGTTTGACAGCTTTTTTGTATTTAGGTTAATTTGAAGAGATGGAATTAAAGGCAACGATCGCGCTTGTTCTGGGGCTTTTTCTCTTCACGTTCATCCTTAATCTGCCCTTTGGGTTCCTTCGTGCCAAGGTAAGGAAATTTTCAGTCCGCTGGTTCCTGTATATACATCTGCCCATCCCGCTCATTTTCCTTGGGCGGAGGCTGTCCCACCTGGACTACCGCTATATTCCCATATTCGTGGCGGCGGCGCTGATAGGGCAGATCTCCGGCGGGAAGCTCGTTTTTTAGGCCGCTCATTGATGTTTGAGGGGATGTTCCCGAAGGGATGTTCGTGAGACGGGCATTTTTTCCATCTTTCTTTTTGTGATTTTTTGAAAAACTTTCAGCTGCGGGAGCGCAAAAATGACAATACAAAAACAAAAACAGCTGTGGCTTGCCGCTCCCGGGACAATCCTTGTCCGGGAGGATGTCCCGGTGCCCCGGCCCGGCCGCGGCGAGCTTCTCATAAAGGTAAAGGCCTCGCTTACCTGCGGGACCGATCTGAAGGCTTACCTGCGGGGGCACGATCTCATACCGATGCCCGGGCCTTTCGGGCATGAGTTTTCCGGCATCGTCACCGCGGCAGGACCGGGGGTAAGAAAATTCAGGGAAGGCGATGCGGTCATGGCCGTCCACACGGCCCCGTGCCTCAGCTGCCCGTACTGCGAAAAAGGGCTCTATAACCTCTGCGAAAAGATAATGGGCGCCAAGGTGCTGGGCGCCTTCGGCCAATACATACTTTTGCCGGAACACATAGTGGCGGTCAACACCTTTAAAAAACCGGAGGCCCTCTCATTTGAGGAGGCCGCCTTTCTGGAGCCCCTCAGCTGTGTGGTGCACGGGGTTGAAAGGCTGGGCACTGGCTCTCAAAAGAAAGCGTCCTCAAAAAAAACAAAAAACTCAAAAAATAAGACAGATGAGACCGCGCTTATCTTCGGAGCAGGCCCGATAGGGCTCCTTCACCTCCTCCTTTTAAAGGCCAGAGGCGTAAGGGTGGCAGTGTGCGCCCTGGAGAGCTCAAGGCTCAGGCTCTCAAAACAGCTTGGCGCG
The DNA here is from genome assembly GCA_021812785.1 of Nitrospirota bacterium. The sequence continues at coordinate 15,366 of JAKAMR010000003.1, read as the reverse complement.
GAGGCGGTTTTCAAACCCGATGGGTTTAAAGGCCCGTTATTCGCCAGGTTCGCTCCGCTTGGAGCGGATTACGTCATAGAGTGCACAGGGCGGAAAGAGGTCTGGGAAGCAGCCCCGCAGTACGTAAGGCGGGGAGGCAGCGTGATGCTTTTTGGCGGACTGAAAAAAGGCGTTCCGGTCGTTTTTTCTTCAAGCCGGATACATTACGATGAGCTTGCCCTGGCGGCTTCCTTCCATTTTTGCCCGGAAGATGTCCGGCAGGCATACAGACTGCTTGCGGAAAGGAGGATAGACGTCTCCCCTCTTATCTCCGGCACTTATAGCCTCTCAGAGGCGGAGAGCGCTTTCAAAAAGCTTGCCGAGGGCAAGGGCATCAAATATGTAATCAAAGACGGGAAGAGATGAAGACCGCACGGCTTTATAGCTTTGGCGACATAAGGATAGAGGACATGCCGGTTCCGTCTCCCGGCCCTGGGGAGGCGCTCATGAAGACCATGGCCTCCGGCATCTGCTCCGGGGATCTGATGCCCTGGTACATAGAGAAAAAGGCCCCGCTGGTTCTGGGCCATGAACCCTCCGGGGTCATAGTGAGGACCGGCAGCGGTGTGGAGGACTTTTTTGCCGAGGGGGACAGGGTGTCCGTCCACCACCACGCCCCCTGCATGGACAGGGAAAATTGTCCCTTCTGCAAAAAAGGCCAGTTCGTCCACTGCAGCACCTGGAAGAGTTCTTCGCTCATACCAGGGGGTATTTCCGAATACATACTCATCCCGGCGGTGAACCTGATGCACGATACACTAAAACTTCCCGAACCCCTTTCTTTCGAGGACGGTGTTCTTGTGGAACCCCTGGGATGTGTGCTCAAGGGACTCAGGAGGGCCGGTCTTCCCGCTAAAAACGCAATTTCTGTTTTTGTGATCGGCCTGGGAGTTATGGGCATCCTCCACATCCTGGCACTTAAGGCGTTTGGGGTGAAGGGGGAGAACATAATCGGGGCGGATACGGTGCCTTTCCGGCTCGAAAAGGCCCTGCGGCTGGGGGCGGGCCGCGTTGTCGATGTCTCGCGGGAAGATCCCGTGCAGGCGGTAAAGAAAATAACGGGCGGGCAGATGGCGGACCTCGTTATAGCCGGGCCAAACAGCGTCCGTGCCATGCATACGGCGCTGGAGACGGCCGGGCCTGGCGGGAAGGTAGTGCTCTTTACTCCGGCCAAGCCCGGAGAGGTGTTGAGCATAGACCCCAACGATATCTATTTCAGGGAGGTAAGCCTTATCCCAAGCTATTCCACCGGCCCCGAAGATACGCGCGCCGCCCTGGCCATGATAAACGGCGGGCATGTCCGTGCGGACATGGTCGTGACCCATCGCTTCCCCATCGGGGAAACACAGGAGGCGTACAGGCTGGCGGCGCGGGCGGCCGATTCCCTGAAGGTCTTGATCAGTTTTTGATCCGGAAATGTTTTTTGATTTTTTTGTTTTTTGTTTTTTTGAAAAAGGAGAAGGCAAATGGAGAGAAAGGCCAAAACAGCGGGCAAGGTATATAAGCATAAAGGGAATTGCTCCTGGCAGGGGGTAAAGCCAACCGTATATAAGGAAAATGGCGAAGACGGCTGGACCCATGTGGCAAGGCATTCCCTGATCGCGGGCCTTTTGGGAGAGCAGACAAAATTCCATTTAAGGTATTTTGAGGTCTCCCCCGGAGGATATACAAGTCTTGAGATGCACAACCATGAGCACGTCGTGGTGGTCATAAAGGGGCAGGGCAGGGTGAGGCTTGGCGGGCGGACACGCGAGCTTGGATACCTGGACGTAGCCTACATAGGGCCTATGGAGCCCCACCGTCTGTCCAACCCGTATGGGGAGCCATTCGGATTTTTCTGCATAGTGGATGCCCTCCGCGACAGGCCGGTGCCCTTGATAAGGAAACGCGGGAAGAAGGAGTTGATTGCTATTTCAGAGTTAAAAATATTATCATCAATGGATATAAATGTATGCCCTGCAAAGAAAAAATAACATTCCACCTCCTGTTTAGGGGGGATTATTTTCCCTTGAAAGGAGTTTTTGCCTAGATAATGAAGAGCTTTTTGGATAAGGTCTGGTCATTTTTCTCCTCCATAAAACTCGCTATCGTAATATTCGCGCTGGTTGCGCTCACGTCGATCGTCGGTACGGTAATAGAGCAACAGGCCTCTTATGCGGAAAACCTGAGGGTGCTTTCAAGCCTTGTGGGGCAGGGTCTGGCGCCTGCGGCATACAAGGTGCTGTATGCTCTGGGGTTCATGAACATGTACCGGTCCTGGTGGTTTTTGACGCTTCTTTCCCTGTTTGCCCTTAACCTGCTTGTCTGCTCCATAGACCGGTTCCCGGCCATCTGGCGCATTATGCGCACCCCGGTAAAACCGATCGCCCCGGACCAGATGAAGCGGATGCCTTTAAAGGATGAGTTTGTGGTCCCCGGCGGTCCTGATTCGGCCCTGGAGAAGGCCGTCTCCGCCATGAAATCCATAGGTTTTACCGCGAAGAGTGAGAAGGGGCCGGATGGGTCCGTGCAGTTATACGCGCAAAAAAATGCCTGGAGCCGTTCGGGAGTTTACGTAACGCACGTAAGCATACTTGTCATACTGCTTGGCGCCGTACTTGGCGTGTTCCTTGGGTTCAGGGGATATGTGGACCTGCCGGAGGGTTTCAACGCCAACATCGTCTACTCGAACAATATGGACATGTCCGACCCGTCCCAGGTCGCCCGGAGGGCGAGCCTGCTGGGGGCGCTTTATTCCGGCAACGGAGACCTTCAGACGGCGGCCCAATCGTTAAATGAAAGTCTCCCTGACTTTGAAAAGGACCTGCGGTCCGTGGGCGTCATCCCCCTGGGCTTCCAGGTTCTCTGCCAGCAGTTCCAGGTTCAGTTTTACGGCCAGACCGATATGCCCAAGGCGTACAGGAGCCTTGTTACCGTGTTGGAAAACGGCAAACCTGTCGTTTCCAAATGGATAGAGGTCAACCACCCGCTCAAGTACAAGGGGGTCATGTTTTACCAGTCCAGCTTCAGGTTAAGGCACGACCTTTCAAACGGGGTAGCCGTACTGGGTATAAGGTCGCCTGACGGGCAAACAGAGACCCGGAAACTGAAGATAGGGCAGAGCTTCAGCATACCGGGCACCAAGGAAACAGTGAAACTGACCGAATTCAATCCGGCCCTCGCATTTGACGATGCGGGCAGGGCCGAGACATATTCGCAGATGATGACCAACCCGGCTGTAAAGGTCGACATTTCAGGTCCCGATGGGGCCCGGAGTTCGAAATGGATCGTCCAAAGGTACCCTGAGACGTGGAGTCTGCCGGACGGCAGCAGCGTGGGCCTGACCGATTTCTGGGGCGTACAGGCCACAGGGCTCCAGGTGAGGAAAGACCCCGGGGTGTGGGTCGTCTATCTGGGCTGCATCCTGCTTGCCCTTGGTCTTTATGTGGCCTTCTTCATAAGCCACAAAAAGATTTGGGTCCGGATGGCGCCGGATAAAAAAGGCACCCTCCTTACGGTGGCCGCGACATGCCCCAAGAACAGGCATGCCTACGAAAGGGAGATTGAAAAACTGGTCAAGCATCTAAAAGGAGGTAATCAGATTTGAGCTCGCGTTTTTTCGGCTTTTCCGAAATGGCATACATATTGGCGATGGTTGTCTATATCACCCACTTCGCCTTCAGGAAAAAAGCTGTCGGGGTCACCGCGACGGGGCTTGCGGTCTTTGGCTTCGTGTCCCAGACCCTGGCCATTCTGCTAAGGTGGAGAGAGTTTTATATGCTTTCGGGGATGGGCGTCCTGCGCTCCATACCCCTTACGAACCTCTTCGAATCGATAATATTTTTCGTATGGTGTCTTATGCTGGGGTACCTGATAATGGAGTTCCGATACAAGAACCGGTCATTCGGCGCATTTGTTACACCGGTGGCGGCGCTTGCCCTGCTTTTCATTAACCTTTCCGGCATGTCCACCCAGATAGAGCCCTTGGTCCCGGCCCTCCAGAGCAACTGGCTGCTGGCGCATGTGACCCTGAGCTTCATCTCCTATTCGGCCTTCGCGCTTTCCTTCAGCACGGGCCTGATGTACCTGGTCATGACCACGGACAACCGCAGGGAGGGCGCCTATATATTCTGGACGGTGGCGCTGGGCATCTTTGCGGCCGTGCTCATTGCCATGGGCCTGGATTATGCAAGGTTCCATGCGGCCATGAACTCGAACTCCTTTGTTAAGGACTACCTTTTCAAAAGCACTTACAAGAGCGGCTCCTCCGCCGTGCAGGTGATAAGTTACCTGTCGACGGCAGTGTTCGTTTTCCTTGTGTGGAGATATGGCCACGCCCTGAAAAAGATAATCGGGGGGTTCAACCTGCAGTCCTCGGTCCTCGATGAGATAACCTACAAGAGCGTAGCGGTAGGCTTCCCCATATTCACGCTTGGAGGGCTCATATTCGGCGCCATCTGGGCAAACCAGGCATGGGGCGTTTACTGGAGCTGGGACCCGAAGGAGACCTGGTCCCTGATAACCTGGTTCATCTACGCCTTTTACCTGCACGCGCGCTTTTTGCGCGGCTGGAAGGGGCGCAAGATCGCCATGGTTGCCGTTTTGGGATTCGTGGCTGTCATATTCACATATCTGGGGGTCAACTTGCTCCTGAGCGGGCTCCACTCCTATGGGAGCCGGTAGGGGAAACGGAACCTCCTCCCGCAGCCTGCCCGCAGTTCACAGGTTAAGGGCCAGGTATCTGCTGTTGGTTGCCTGCCTTCTGGTGGCCGTGCTGGGTCTGTGGCATCTCATGTATTACAAGTCCCGCAAGGAAGACATGATCAGGGACACCTCTGTCAAGCTCTCCATAATGACGGAGATGGCCAAGGACAGCGTTGTCAGCCTGATGCTGGGCGGGCAGGACAGGCAGTTGGGCCTTTTCATAGCAAGGAGCATGACCCCGGAATTGAAGGCCATGCGCCTTATAACACCCGACGGCAAGGTCATCTCCTCCACCATGGCCTCCGAAAATAATTTCGTTGTCAGGGGCCTGCCCCTTGAGAGAAAAATAATCACCGGCGCCGACGGCATACCCCAGGCCATGTTCACGCCGATCTATAACGACAGACCCTGCCAGACCTGCCATGGGACAGACGGGGAAACCCTTGCCGTCCTTAATGTCGAACTCCTTAACAGCGGCCTTGCGCAAAGGATCGGGGCGCTCAGAGATGGAACGCTCTTTTCTTTCGCCGCCGCCTTCCTGCTCATCTTTGCGCCCATTGTTTTTCTGTATTCGCGCCTTGTCGACGGCCCGGTAAGGGGCCTGAAGGAAGCCGCAAAAAAGGCCGCCGGGGGAAGTTTCGATGTCAGGTTCAAGGCCACCGGAGATGACGATCTGGCGGGCATATGCACAGACCTGAATCAGGCGTTCGGGCAGTTCAGGCAGATGAGGGCCGCCCTCGAGGAGCGCCACCTGGAGGCCATGTCCAAGATGGAAAAGATGGCGTCTCTGGGGGAGCTTGCGGCCGCCGTGGCCCACGAGATAAAAAACCCGCTGGCTGGCATAAGCGGGGCCATCCAGGTCTTCGCCGAAGATATACCGGACAGCGATCCGAGGAAAGAGATAATGCAGGACATTTTAAACGAAATAGACCGCCTGGACCAGTCCGTCAGAAGCCTGCTTGCCTATGCCAGGCCTCCCACGATGCGGCCGGTCAAGGTGGGCATAGCCTCCGTGGTGGAAAGGGCCAGAGGCCTTCTTGCCAGGCAGGCTGAGGCGCAGTACGTGGAAATAAAGATGCCGGCGGCAAGTGATGATGTCATTGTCGAGGCGGACCCGGAGCAGATGCAGCAGGTTTTCTTCAGTATTATGCAGAACTCGCTTGGCCTGATGCCAAGCGGCGGGGTGCTGGAGGTCAGCATTGAAAAGGGCGGCGGAGAAAATGACGAAGATGCCGTAAGGGTCACGATCAGCGATACCGGCATGGGGATGCCGGAAGATGACTTGAAAAACATATTCAGGCCATTTTTTACAACGAAACGTTCGGGTGCCGGCCTCGCGGGCCCCGGCCTGGCGGGCTCCGGCCTGGGGCTTGCGATAAGCAAAAACATAGTGGAGCAGCATGGCGGGCGCATAGAGGCCGGGAGCAGGCCCGGCCTGGGTAGCACCTTTCATGTTATAATGCAAAGTCATATAACTACCCAAAAAGATGGCTAAAACCAAGATTCTTGTCATAGATGACGAAAAACTCCTCAGGTGGTCCCTGGAGCAAAACCTTTCCAAAGACGGCTATCAGGTTGTTGTGGCCGAAAGGGGTCTGGACGGCCTGACCGCATTCAGGGAGGAATCTCCCGATATAACTTTGCTGGATATCCATCTGCCCGACATCTCCGGCATAACCGTTCTTGAAGGGCTCAAAGAGGTAAACAAGGACGCCGTTGTGATAATGATAACGGCTTTCGGAGACGTCCAGACGGCGGTGAAGACCATAAAGCTGGGGGCCCACGATTTTATCGAAAAGCCCTTCAATATGGACAAGCTCAAGATAATAATAAACAAGGCACTGGAGACCTGCTCCCTGAGGAAGGAGGTCTCCCAGTTCCGCTCGCAACTGTCCTCGCGTTACGGATACGACAGCATCATCGGGCAGTCTCCGGCCATCAAGAAGGTGTTTTCGCTCATAGAGAAGGTCTCAAGGAGCGATGCAACCACCGTGCTAATGCAGGGGGAAAGCGGTACGGGCAAGGACCTGGCGGCGAAAGTCATCCATTACCAGAGTTCCAGGATGGAAAAGCCGTTCATAGAGATCAACTGCACGGCCCTTCCGGAAAACCTTATCGAAAGCGAGCTTTTCGGGTATGAAAAGGGCGCCTTCACCGATGCAAGATCCATGAAAAAAGGCCTTTTCGAGCTTGCCGACAGCGGGACCATCTATCTGGATGAGATCGCGGACATGAAACTGAGCACACAGGCAAAGCTCTTGAAGGTGCTTGAGAACAAATCCTTCAAACGCGTGGGCGGCATAAAGGACATAGACGTGGACCTGCGCATAATAGCCGCCACCAACAAGACGCTTGGCGAGGAAGTGAAAAAAGGGAATTTCAGGGAGGACCTCTATTACCGGCTGAAAGTGGTCCCCATACTCCTGCCGCCGCTTCGGGAGCGCGGGGAAGACATCCTGCAGCTGGCGAAATATTTCATCTATACATTCAACCGGGAGTTCAGAAAGAACGTAAAAGGCCTCTCCAGGGATACCGAGGGTCTTTTCCTGGAGTATCATTGGCCAGGAAACATCAGAGAGCTTAAAAACGTGATAGAAAGGGCAATGATCCTGGAGAACGAGGAGTTGATACTGCCCGAACACCTCCCGCTGGAGGTTTGCATAGATAATGACGGAAGGAGCGAGCAAAGTGACGCGGATGTGAAACTCCCGCCAGGGGGCATTGATATAGAAAAGGTCGAAAAGGAACTCATAAGGCAGGCCCTGGACACAACCAGGGGGAACCAGACTAAGGCGGCCAAACTTCTGAACCTTACCAGAGACACCCTGCGCTACCGGATGCAGAAGTTCGGTTTTTTGCCGGATAAAGAATAAAACATATTTTTGTTTTGTTTTGCTTTGCTTTTCGTCTTTTTGCTTTTTTAAAGATGACCCCTTCGGTTTTGGTCCGGGTTTTTTTATTTCTCGGGTTTTGCACCTTTTTCGCTTCCACGGATTTTTTAAGGATCGGCACATAGCATGTTTTTTGCAAGATATGTTTCAGGGAAATCGTAATGAAAATACTTATAGTTGATGACGAACAACTTGTCCGGTGGTTTCTGGAAAGGGCGCTGGCCCGCCGCGGACACGATATCGTGTCCGTTTCCAACGGGGCGGAAGCCATCGACGCCCTTGCCGCGGCTGACTTTGATCTGATGTTCACCGACCTTAGGATGCCTGAGGAAAATGGCTCAACCCTTATAGAAAAGGTGAGTGAAATAACCAACGGGAAAAGCAAAAAATCCCCCAAAATTGTTGTCTGTTCCGCCTATATAACCTCCGAGATGGTCGAAAATTACCAAAACGGGGGGATCAAGGTCCTGAGAAAACCGTTCAAGCTCGAAGAGCTGGAGGGTATCCTTTCCGAGTAAAGTTGAAAACACCCCCTCACCTTAAGTATTCTAAAAGTAGAGGTGCAGGTAGTTTGCTTTTCAAAGGAGGTCTTTCAGAAAACTTATGAACGGCTTGAAGACCGCGGTTCTTCTTGTTGCGCTTTCGCTTTTTTTCCTCTGGGTTGGAGGGATGATAGGGGGGCGGCAGGGTATGACCATCGCCCTTTTCTTTGCCCTTGCGATGAACGCGTTCGCCTACTGGTTTTCGGATAAACTCGTCCTGAAAATGTACCGGGCGCAGGAAGTTGACGAGGCGTCGGCCCCGGAGCTCTACAATATCGTCAGAAGGCTTTCCAGTAAGGCGGGGCTGCCCATGCCCAAGATTTATATAATACCCCAGGACCAGCCAAATGCGTTTGCCACCGGCAGAAACCCTAAGCATGCGGCGGTTGCCGCCACGCAGGGCATACTAAGCCTGCTGTCTCCGGAGGAGCTTTCAGGCGTCATAGGGCACGAGCTCTCGCATGTCAAACACAGGGACATCCTGATAAGCTCGGTTGCCGCAACGGTTGCCGCAGCCATAAGCTACCTGGCCCAGATGGGGCAATGGGCGCTCATCTTTGGAGGCAGCAGCGGCAGAGACCGCGATGAGAACCCCTTGGCCGCCTTGGCCATGCTCATCCTGGCCCCCATAATAGCCATGATAATCCAGATGGCCATTTCAAGGTCCAGGGAGTATTCCGCTGACGACAGCGGGGCGGAGCTGGCAGGCAATCCGAGGTTTCTTTCAAACGCGTTAAGGAAGCTGGATTACGCTTCAAAGAACGTGCCCATGCAGAGGGCGACCCCCGCTACCGCGCACATGTTCATCGTGAACCCGCTCAGCGGTAAAAACCTTTTAAGGCTTTTCAGCACCCATCCTCCTATCGAGGAGAGGATAAAAAGGCTGGAAGGCATGCGTTAGTTGACAGTTTTGCAATAATCCATCAAAATATCATACCTATGAGCGCCCTGGTCACAGGAGCTACCGGATTCATCGGGAGCCATTTGCTGCCTAAGCTCCTTGAAAACGGATACAAGGTGCGCTGTCTCACGCGGAGCGGCGCCGCGCGGCAGAAGTTAAGCGGACTGCCTGTGGAATTCTGCATTGGGGACCTCTCCGATCCGGCTTCCCTGGAAAAAGCCGTCCGGGGCGTCGATTATGTTTTTCACCTCGCGGGGCTTACCAAAACAGACAAAGAGCATGAGTTCTATGACGTTAACGCCAGGGGAACCAAAAACCTGGCCCAGGCGGTTGCCCGGGAGAACCCAGGGCTGAAAAAGTTCATTTATCTGAGCAGCCTTTCAGCTGCCGGTCCGGTTCTGGACGGGATGCCGCCACTGACCGAAGACATTCCTCCTCATCCCGTCTCCCATTACGGGAAAAGCAAGTTGCAGGGAGAGGAAGCCGTTTTGGAGATAGCAGGGCGGGTCCCTGTCACCATACTGCGGCCTACGGCGGTTTACGGCCCGGGGGACAAGGACTTTTACCTGCTTTTCAAGATGATCAAAAAAGGGCTCTTTCTTTACTGGGGAGAAGGTAGTTATTCGCTTATATATGTTCAAGACCTTGTGGATGCAATAGTTAAGGCGGCGGGCATTCCGGGGCAGAAAGGCAGCCAGCAGGCGGGGATCTATTTTCTGTCCGATGGTAATATTTATACCATAACGGAAATAGCCGGCTCCATCGCAGGGGCCATGCCTTGGGCAAAAAGGGAAAAGCCGTTCAGGGTTCCCGTGCCGAGGTTCCTTCTTCCCATGGCCGCGGTATTTTGCGGTATAGGCGGGCGGGATTCAGGTATAATAAACAGGGATAAGATACGAGAGATGGGATTCAAAGACTGGTGCTGTGACGCGGACCGGGCAAGGAGGGAAATAGGATTCGAGCCCAAAATCACCTTAAAGGAAGGGGTAAAGTGGACAGCAGACTGGTACAGGATTCATCAATGGCTATAAAGCGTCAGGATTTGTTCGAGAAATGCAGGAAATTCACAAAAGCAAGGGAACTGATACGGGCCGGCCTATACCCGTATTTCAGAACAATAGAGAGCGCCCAGGACCCGATCGTGTACCTGGACGGCAAGAAGATGATCATGGTCGGCTCAAACAACTACCTTGGGCTCACAAATCATCCGAAAGTCAAAGAGGCGGCAATTGAGGCCATAAAGAAATACGGCTCCGGCTGCGCGGGCTCCCGCTTCTTGAATGGCACTCTGGATATACATGTGGCGCTTGAGGAAAAGCTGGCCCGGTTCATGCGCAAGGAGGCCGCGCTTGTCTTTTCCACCGGCTTCCAGGTCAATCTTGGCGTTATATCGGCCCTCTGCGGGAAAGACGATATCGTGGTCATAGACAAGATGGACCATGCCAGCATAATAGATGGCTGCAGGCTCTCTTACTCCGATGTGAAAAAATTCCGGCATAACGAGATGGACGACCTGGAGCGGGTGCTGGGAGCTTCCGGGGGGAGCGCCGCCCTCGTGGTTGTGGACGGGGTATTCAGCATGGAAGGAGATATTGCAAAACTGCCGCAGATAGTCCGGACCGCGCACAGGCATGGCGCCAGGGTCATGGTGGACGATGCCCACGGCATAGGGGTGCTGGGCAAGACAGGCCGCGGCACCGCGGAGCACTTCGGGCTGGAAAATGAGGTAGACCTTATAATGGGCACCTATTCCAAATCCCTGGCTTCGATAGGCGGCTTTGTGGCGGGCTCCGAAGAAGTGATCCATTACATAAAGCATTTCGCGCGTTCACTGATATTCAGCGCAAGTCCTCCCCCTGCTTCCGTAGCCGCGGTAAGCGCCGCGCTGGACATTATAGACAGCGAACCGGAGAGGCTTGAACAGCTCTGGAAGAACACACACAAGATGATAGACGGGTTCAAGGCTATGGGATATGAGATCGGGCCAACGGAAACCCCCATAGTCCCTGTCATGCTGGACGACAGCGAGGCCGCATTTAAAATGATATTGATGCTCCAGGAAGAGGGTGTGTTCGCCAACGTGGCGGTCCCGCCCGCAGTGCCCAACGGCAAGGCGCTGATAAGGACAAGCTACATGGCCACGCACACGGATGAGCATCTGGACATAGTGCTTGCGGCCTTCGAGAAGATTGGCAAGGCCCTGGGGCTGATAGGGTAGAGGTCTGCGTCATATAAGCCGGTCAGGCACGGAAGGAACCGGAAAAGTAAAACCCGGCGGAGACTAACCTCGGGTTTACTTTTTTGAGGTAACAGGCTCTTCACGCAAGTCCGAACCTGCCCGGCAGATGGCGAGGCTTTCGCTCTGGAACCCGGTGGCGCCTTATCAGTCCGGACCCAGCAATAAATAATCCGCCTCATCTGATGTCATGTCCTGGTCCGCTTCGCTGTTTTGCATCCCCGGGAGCACGACCACATACCGGTAATTCGATATTTTTTTTATCTGGGCCGGGATGCCTTTTTTCCAGGCGTGTCCCATGCCGGCAAGCACCACCATCTTCACTCCCGGTGTTTTCCTGAGACGGGCCGTGATATTTGCCGCCATTACCGAGTCCCAGAGCATCTGCGCCTGGCAGAAATCATAAAAGGATTTGCCTCCCATCCCCTGGTGGAATTGATACATCTCCTTGATGTAGCGCATGTATTCCTCATCGACCGTGCAGGTAATGCCGGAGGGCAGGTCCTTTTTCTCGGCGGGTGATAGGGAATCGAACCCGTGCTCAAAAACCTTATTGCTTATCTCGCTGTCCACGTTAAGTCCGAAAACCGGCATCCCGGCCTGCCTGGCAAAAAGAAAGATGTCCTTGTAAAGGGACCAGGGGAGTTCCCAGTTGTCGTAATAGACCAGCTGGAAGTCCTTCTGAGGTATGTCACCCTGCACCCAGGCGTCCAGGTCCTTCTGGCTGCCGGCGCGAAACATCTCCAGCCCCAGGGCAAGGGGAGCCACCGAGGCATGCAGCGCCTCGATAACGGCCAGTTCCGCCCGGTGGTCCGCCTCACTGGCATGGCTTTCCCCAAGAATGATGATGTCCGCTCCGCCAATTTCCCTGATCATCTGCCCGAAGCTGATCACCTGCCTGTCCCGCAGCCTCAGTACCTTAGCTTCAGGGCTTTCGTTTTTTTTGATCTCCGCCGCACCGGCGGACTGGATAAAGGAAGAAAAAAAGGAAAAGAAAAAAGCTATGAAAAGAATCCCCGTAAAGGCGGTTATCTTTTTCATTTGTGCGCTCCTTTCCTGGATCAAAAAAAGTCTTTGCTTATTGTGTTTTGTTTTTCGTGGCTTTTTTTCGCGATTCGTGACGGGGTGGCCGCCTGACTAAATCTTATCAGGATTTCGGGATTTTTAATTGCAATCCCCTGTAGCTTGCCACAAAACGGGCAAGGTTTTTTGGAAAAGCGGGAAATTCAGGGGCCAGGGGCTTTTTTTTGGTCTTCGGGGCTGTTAGTCGATCTTTATCCAGAGAAAAAGAAAATCTTTAAGGAAAGGGAAAATGGACGGTAAGGGATTCGAACCCTCGACCCCCACGTTGCGAACGTGGTGCTCTCCCAGCTGAGCTAACCGCCCTATTTAAAGTGTGCTAAAAACAAAGAACAGGAAACGACTTCCCCCGGTTTTATCCGCGCGACATGTAATTTTAACATATTTGCGGCTTCAAATGACCATCGGCAGGAGTTCGATAATGTTTCAGTTTGATAAACGCCGTGTAGTGACGGATTGAGCCAAACGCTCCTTCTTACGGTGCGGAGGGCCTTATCCCTTTTAAATTAAGCTGGAGGGTCTTCCCGCCCTCCCATTCATTCATGACGGGGGTAAAGACGGCATCGACTGCCGCGCACTCCTCCAACTGCTTGAGGGAGCCCGCCATATCAAACCCGATGGCGTCGACCGGAAAGTGGCCTTTTTCCTCCCTCAGCTTCATTTTAAGATGGCCTTTCCCAACCACCCGCGCATTCAGAACCTGCAGCCTCTTTGCGCCCAGGAGGGGCTCCGGGTTGCCGGAGCCGTACGGCTCAAGCCGGGCCAGCTCCTTAACCAGGTTAGGGCTCAGCTCTTTCAGGGTGACTTCGGCGTCTATCTTTAATGTGGCGCGGAACTCGCTTACTCGTTGCCGAACCAGGCCGGAAAACGCGCGCCGGAAGTCCTCCACCGAGCCTGCCTTCAGCCTGAGTCCGGCGGCCTGTCTGTGGCCGCCAAAACCAACAAGCATGTCCTTTAGCTCGCTTAAGCCGTCATACAGATCGAACTGGGGAATACTCCGGGCGGACCCTTTGGCCATATCGCCCTCCACCGTCAAGACAGCGCTTGGCCGCATGTGCCGTTCCGAGAGCCTGGCGGCCACTATGCCAAGGACCCCTTTGTGCCAGCCCTCGCCGGAAGCCACGATCGCCCCATCGAAACCTTCCCGCTCGACAGCCGCCCTGGCCTGCACGTGCACGGCCTCCTCCAACCGTTGCCTCTCCTTGTTTATCCTGTCCAGTTCACGCGCGGCCTCAAGGGCCGCCGCCTGTTCCGGCAAAAGAAGAAAGCGTACCCCGAAGGAAGCGTCATCGATCCTGCCCGGCGCGTTGAGTCTGGGTATGAGAGCAAAACATACGGAGCGCGCGCCCATAGGCTTTCCAAGGCAGCCGGCTATCTCCTTTAACGCCAGCAAAGAGGGGCGGCCGCTTTTTTCGATAAGCTCCATTCCCGTCTTTGCGATTATCCTGTTTTCTTCAGAAAGGGGGACAAGGTCGGCCAGGGTGCCGAGAGCGGCAAGATCCAGGCAGGCAAGGGCATCCTCACCAAGAAGGGCCTGGGCAAGCTTGAAGGCCACTCCCGCTCCAGAAAGCTCGGTTTCCCCAGGGTGCAGTTTGGGGTTTATGAGGGCGCCGCAGGCAGGAAGAAGCGGGTTGCCCTCCTCGTCCCTCGTCGGCTCATGGTGGTCCGTGATTATCACCTCAAGACCTTTTTGGGCCGCCAGCTCCGCCGTCTCAAAAGCCGTGATCCCGCAGTCGGTTGTGATTATAAGCCCGGCCCCCGCCTGAAGGGCGCGCTCCACACCCGCGGCGTGGAAACCGTAGCCGTGATCGAAGCGGTTGGGGATGAAATAGCCGGTCTGAAGTCCGTAGCGGCGGAGGGCCTCCACCATGATGCTGGTGGATGATATGCCGTCAACATCATAGTCGCCGTGAACAAGCACGGTTCTGCCGGAGGATTTTGCCCTGTTGATTATCTCTACCGCTTCTTTTACCCCCCTCAGCTCAAAAGGGTCAGGAAGGCCTCCCAGTCCGGCTCCCATAAAATTCCGCACCGCATCCGGGGTTTTTAGCTGGCGGTTGATGAGTATGCGCGCGACTACTGGGGAGATGCCGGTAACCCTTGAAAGGTAATCGACATATTCCCTGTCGGCCCGCTGGACTATCCATAGACGATTCATAGCGGGCTAGGGACGGTCCATAAAGGAAGGCGGACTGAAAGACGGTGCGTTAAAGATCTTCCGGGGTGCCAGCCGCCGACCGGACGATGGGCGTGCCGGTTCATCGTCCGGGGCAGGATCATCGTCCGGAGCAGGGCATCAGCGCCTGCGATTTATATTCTTGCCGCCTATCATTATGACCATGGGGCTTGCCACAAACCAGGAGGAATAAGTACCCACGATGACCCCAAGCGTAATGGCGAGCGCAAAATCATGTATCACCTGGCCGCCGAAGAACAGGAGCGCAAGTGAGGAGAAAAGCACCGTCAGGGACGTTATTGCCGTCCTTGAGAGCACCTCGTTTATGCTTTTGTTGACCACCTTTTCCACAGGATCCTTGAGCATGCTGCGCATGTTTTCCCTGATGCGGTCAAAGACGACCACCGTGTCGGTGAGCGAATATCCTGCAATTATGAGAAGGGCGCTTATGAGTATCAGGTTTACTTCCTTGCCCAGGAGGTAAAAGATGCCGAGCACCGCAAAGACATCATGAAAAGTGGCTATGGCCGCGCCCACGCTGAAGCGGAACTGGAAGCGAATGGTGATATAGGCCAGGATGCCCAGGGTAGCGAATATGATGGCCACGATGGCGTCCTTCCTTAGCCTGTTGCCCACCTTGGGGCCCACCTCGGTCGTCATGTCCACTACGGGCGACTCCGCGGCAAAACGGGTTTGAAGCGTGCTGATTATGGTGTTTGATATGCCGCCCAGGGTCTCCTGCTTCCCCTTTACCATCACCACCAGCGCTTTGAGGGTCGGCAGTTCCTGAAGCTGCAACCCTTTAAGGCCGGTGCTCT
>JAKAMR010000151.1 GCA_021812785.1 Nitrospirota bacterium | reverse complement strand
AGGGATGGGACGACAGCAACGAGCCAGGGTCACTGGCATACCTTCCGTCCCCCGAATCAGCAAGGGCTTTTTCGTGGCCTCCTCGCGACTGAGGCGACTTGGCAGGAGCTGGCTGACGGCATGGCCCAGACGGCGGGCAGTCTGCGCCAGCCGCCCGCGATCGCCCTCCTCGGGCAGCAGCTTGTGCGCTACGACCAGCGGAAAAACCTCACCCATGCCAATGGCCGCCAACAGCTGGCTCTCATCCTGCACGTTGAACGTCACCAGCACCCGCTGAAAATCAGTCGCTTCGATCTGCTGGAGGTCGGCACCCAGACTCTGCAGCGCCTTTTCCAGCAAATTGCGACCCAGCACTTCCGCGTCGCCACGCTGAATGGTCTTGAGATAAGCGCGAACGCTGCTGCGCGCCTTGCCGGTCACCACCACATCCAGCCAACCGGGTTGCGGGTGCGCCGAGGCCGCCGTGACGATTTCCACTTTATCGCCGTTGTTCAGAGGACTGCGCAAGGGAACGTACATATCATTGACTCTGGCCGCCACGGCCTGGTCACCGATATCCGTATGCACGGCGTAAGCAAAATCCACCGCCGTCGCACCCCGTGGCAAGCTGAGAATTTTACCCTTGGGGGTGAAAACATAGACCTCATCGGGAAAAAGATCGAGCTTGACGCTTTCCAGAAATTCCTGGGAATCTCCCCCCTGTATCTGCAGTTCCAGTAAACGCTGCAACCAGGCACGCGCCTGAATTTCGGCATGGGCGTTATTCGAGCCCGTCTTGTACAGCCAGTGTGCAGCCACCCCCGCCTCGGCGACCCGGTGCATATCCTCTGTGCGGATCTGCACCTCTACCGGATGCCCGAAAGGGCCCAGCAGCACGGTGTGCAGAGACTGATATCCATTGGATTTCGGAATGGCGATGTAGTCTTTGAAACGTCCGGGAATCGGTCGATACAGACTGTGAACCAGACCCAGAACGCGATAGCAGGTATCCACATCAGCAACAATAATCCGGAAGGCGTGGAGGTCGTGGATGTCACCGAAGGGCATACCCTTCTTCTGCATTTTTCTGTAGATACTGTAGACGTGTTTCTCACGGCCACTGACCTGGGCGGCGAAGCCCTCCTGCAGGAGGCGGTCCTCCAGGGCATGCTCAATTTTCTGCACCGCTTCCTTACGGTTACCACGCGCTGCCTTTACGGCCTCATTGAGCGTGTGCCAACGCTTGGGGTAAAGGTGGGAGAAGGCCAGCTCCTCCAGCTCGATGCGAATGGCATGAATACCCAGGCGTTGCGCAATGGGCGCGTAGATATCGAGGGTTTCCCGGGAAATACGCCGCCGCTTCTCCGGCGTCATCACGCCCATGGTGCGCATGTTGTGCAAGCGATCTGCCAGCTTGATCAACACGACCCGGATGTCCCGGGACATGGCCAGAAACATTTTGCGAAAATTCTCTGCCTGTGCCTCTTCACGGGTTTCAAAACGTACCTGCCCCAGCTTACTGACCCCATCCACCATCTCTGCCACTTCCGGCCCGAAGCGCTCGGTGATGTTTTCCTTGCTGATATTGCAATCTTCGATCACGTCATGAAGCAGGGCCGCCTGAATAGTGAAAATATCCAGTTGCAGCTCGGCGAGGATGCAGGCGACCGCCACGGGATGATGAATATAGGGCTCACCACTGCGCCGGGTTTGTGCGCCATGTGCGTTGGCGGCCAATTCGTAGGCATCACGTGCGCGCGACACTTCTTCTGGCGTCATGTACTGCTGAAGCAACGCCCGCAGCGGCGCGCAGGGGTCCTCCAGAGACGGAGAGACCGGCGGCAGGCGCAACACATCGCCCACCCCTGTGGTCAGAGGCAGGGTCGGCACCATGGTGCCTGGCTCGCTTTCACTCGCCAGCGGCATCCTCAGCTCCAGTTGCCTCGCGGTTCGCTGCACCGGGGAAGTTGGGTAACGGTGGCGGCATCTGCTCGTCCAGAATCGCCCGGCTCACCTTGCCGGCGGCCACTTCGCGCAGAGCTATGACCGTATTTTTGTCACGTCCCGGCTCCACTTCCGGCGCAGCGCCGGAGGCCAATTGCCGCGCCCGTCGCGCCGCCACCAAAGTTAATTCAAAACGATTGTCCACATGCTCCAGACAATCTTCTACTGTTACTCGTGCCATCGTCTATTCACCCTTTTGTCAATTTAACTGTTAATACCGAGGAGATTCTTCAATCGTTGATGCTGGGCATGCTGCTGATAACCCAGCCGCAGATGTTCCGCATGGACAATGCTTTGCAAGTCGGCTAACGCATCCTGGAAGTGGTCATTCACCACCAGATAATCAAACTCATCATAATGCAACAGCTCTTCACGTGCTGCCGCCAGCCTGCGCGCAATGACCGTCTCCGAATCCTGGCCACGGCCACGCAGACGTTCCGCCAAAGCGGCGACAGACGGCGGCAGGATAAAAATACTGACCGCCTGCCCCGGCAGTCTTTCCCGCACCTGCCGCGCACCTTGCCAGTCGATCTCCAGCAGGCAGTCGGTCCCGGCGAACAGCTGACTCTTCACCCAAGGTTCACTAGTGCCATAACCATTGCCATGCACCCGGGCATACTCCAGAAACTCGCCCCGCTCCGCCATGGCCGTGAAGGCCTCCATGGAAACGAAGTGATAGTCCGCTCCCTCTGCCTCGCCCGGTCGCGGGGGCCGTGTGGTGTAAGAGACGGAGCTGCGCAATTGCGGGGTCGCCGCCACCAGCGCCCGGGCCAGACTGGTCTTTCCCGCACCGCTGGGTGCCGAAATAATCCACAGGATACCGCGTTCCGCTCCCCCCGTCATTGACTTTCACTCCACATTCTGCACCTGCTCCCGCATCTGTTCGATGAGCACTTTCAGCTCTACCGAGGCAAAGGTTACCTGGCTGTCTCCGGCCTTG
>JAKAMR010000150.1 GCA_021812785.1 Nitrospirota bacterium | reverse complement strand
GCTATCCCGGCATCGAAGCGGCTTTTGACGAGGCGGTAGTAATCCCGCTGGTTCGCCAGGGTCTCCTGGGCAAGTTTTTGCCACTCCATATCGGCGGCGAGGTCCAGATATGTCGAGGCAACCTGGGCGACCAGGCTGATCTGGACACTGCGCCGGGCCTGCTCCGTGGCGAAGTACTGGTTCAGCGCCTGGTCCTTTAGGCTCCGTACCCGGCCGAAAAGGTCCAGCTCATAAGAACTTAAGCCAAGGCCGACGTTGAACTGCTGGGTAGCTTCGGTTTGCCCGGTGCCCGACAGGGTCCGAGACTTCCCCTCAATGTCGCCGTTGGCGAATGCGTCCGCCCTGGGGAACAGGTCCGCCCTTACGATCTGGTACTGTGCCTGTGACCGCTCGATATTGAGGGCGGCGACGCGCAGGTCGCGGTTATTTTTCAATGCCAGGCCGATCAGCTCGCGCAGATGCGGGTCGAGGAAAAACTCCTGCCAGGGGATGTCGACCACCGCCTTTTCTGGCGCTTTGCCTGCCGACTCCTTGTAGGCCGGGCCGCTTGGCCAGGCGGCGGGCACGGGGGACGCGGGTCGCGAGTACTTGGGGGCCATGGTAGAGCAGCCGCTCAGCCAGAGAAACGCACCCAAGGCAAGGCAGAGTGTTGCTGTATACTTCATCCGTCTCATGTCAGTTCACCTCCTCTGCAGCTTCAGAAACAGCGGGTTGAAGGACGGGTTGCTGGAGCTGCTTCTTCGCGAACAGCCTGGACACAAGGACAAAGAAGAACGGGATGAAGATCAGGTCGATGAAGGTTGCCGAAAGCAGTCCGCCGGTTACCGCGGTGCCGATCGCGTTCTGGGCCGCGGCCCCCGCCCCGCGGCTTAAGGCAAGCGGCAACGTGCCGAAGAAGAAGGCCATGGAGGTCATCAGGACGGGGCGAAGCCTTATCTTCACCGCCGCCAGCGTGGCCTCCACCAGCTCATGTCCCTGGCGCATCTGGTCTTTTATGAACTGGATTATCAGGATGGCGTTCTTGGTCGAAAGCCCGATAGTTGTAAGAAGCCCTATCTGGAGGTAGATATCGTTGGGGAGCCCCCGCAGCGTGACGGCCGTGACCGCCCCAACGAGGCCCAGAGGCAGCATCAGCAGGTTGACAAAGGGGATGGACCAGCTCTCATACAGTGCCGCAACGCTGAGGAACACCACCAGAAGCGAGATGATGTAAAGGGCCGGAGCCTGTTTGCCTGCCTGTTTCTCCTCGTAAGAGAGGCCTGTCCATTCGTAACCGAACCCCTGCGGCAGCTGGGCGGCCATCTTCTCCATCTCGGCCATCGCCTCGCCGGTGCTCACGCCGGGCGCCGCCTGTCCCATTATCTCACACGAAGGGATGCCGTTATAACGTTCCAGGCGTGGCGAGCCGAACTGCCAGTGGGCGCTGGCGAAGGCCGAAAACGGCACCATTTCACCCGATTTGTTGCGGACATACCATTTGTCGATGTCCTCCGGGAGCATACGGTATTTTGGTTCCGCCTGGAGAAAGACCTTTTTTACCCTTCCATTCTGGATAAAGTCGTTGACATAGGAGCTGCCCCAGGCAGCGGACAGCACGTTGTTGACGTCGTCCAGAGATACCCCAAGCGCACCGGCCCGGACATCGTCGATGTCGAGCTTGAACTGCGGAGAATCGTCCTGCCCGTTCGGGCGCACCGCTATCAGTTTGGAGTTTTTCATCGCCATGCCAAGTAACTGGTTCCTGGCCTCCATCAGCTTTGCGTGTCCCAGGCCGCCCCTGTCCTGCAGCTGGAAGTCAAAGCCGTTGGCCTGGCCGAGTTCCATGACCGCAGGCGGTGAGAAGGCGAAGGCCAGGCCGTCACGGATCTTCGAAAACGCCCTCATGGCCCGGCCGGCAATCGCCGGAGACTTCAAGTCGGTCGCCTTGCGCAGTTTCCAGTCCTTCAGCTTCACGAAGGCCAGCCCCATGTTCTGGCCGCGGCCGGCGAAGCTGAACCCGGCGACGGTGATTATTGCGTCCACCGTTTTATGTTCATCTTCCATGAAGTGCTTCTCAAGCTGCCTTATCACCTTGATGGTCCGCTCCTGGGTGGCCCCGGCGGGCAGCTGGACCTGGCAGATAATGAACCCCTGGTCCTCGTCCGGCAGGAAGGCGGTGGGGAGGCGCAAGAAAAAGAACGCCATTGCCGATACTATGGCGGCGTACACCACCAGGTAGCGAAGCGGCTTGCCGAATGAGCGGCCGACAAGCCTTTCGTACTTGCTCCTGCCCAGGTCGAACAGGCTGTTGAACCGGCGGAAGAACCATTTGAACCAGCCGCTCTCCGCCGCCACATGCCCTTTTGTAACGGGCTTCAGGATAGTGGCGCACAGGGCCGGGGTCAGTATCATCGCCGTAAACACGGACAGTATCATGGCGGAGATGATGGTAACCGAGAACTGGCGGTAGATGATGCCGGTGGAGCCGCCGAAGAAGGCCATCGGCAGGAAGACCGCCGTCAGGACGGTGGCGATGCCCCACAGGGCGCTGGTGATCTGCCCCATGGACTTGATGGTGGCGTCGTGGGGGGACAGTCCCTCTTCGGTCATGATGCGTTCCACGTTCTCCACCACCACGATGGCGTCGTCCACCAGCAGGCCGATGACAATGACCAGGGCGAACATGGTCAGGGTGTTGATGGAAAAACCGGCGGCCGCAAGCACGCCCATGGTGCCGAGCAGCACCACCGGCACGGCGATGGTGGGGATCAGGGTGGCCCGGAAGTTCTGCAGGAAGAGAAACATGACGATGAAGACCAGGCAGACCGCCTCAAGCAGGGTGTGCACCACCTCTTCGATGGAGATCTTGACAAAGGGCGTGGTGTCGTAGGGGTAGACCACCTTCATGCCGGGGGGGAAGTATTTCGCCAACTCCGCCATCTTGGCCTTGACCCTCTC
>JAKAMR010000149.1 GCA_021812785.1 Nitrospirota bacterium | reverse complement strand
TGTCAGGACAACTTGCGTCACAATCCTGGCGCTCCGTTAAGACTTGGGCGCAGCGGGCTCTTCTGCTGATTCAACCCGCTCGCTCCGGTTGCTGGCTTCGTGCCGATATTGTTGACGACGTGGTGGGCTACGTCCTTCCCGTCAATGTATGCGTGCACCTTGATTTCCAGGCTTTTGATGGCCGTGATAAGCGTATGCAGTATCATTCCCTCTGGGCTCGCTACGCCAGTCTCCTGCATGAACCCGAGCGTCTTTGCTGATTTGTCCAGCACCCAGTTGACGGTAGGGGTCAGGACCGCTGTTCCTTTCATGATCGTCATGTTGGCGTTCGCGATGGTTTGGTCAGCCTTGGCTACCGTGGAAAACATCTTGATCATTTTGCTTACGTCGAGGGGCGGCGGCGCAGACGTGCGCAATTCGGCCAAGGTCGAAAGGTTCTTGAGCACATAATCCTCAGAAAACAAGGATGCCGCCCTTTGGCCTTGAACACCGAATGCCAGACGGCTTGCCGCGTTGAATTCTTCCGGCTTCATCTTGAGCCGATCGGCGGCAAGGATCGAAACCATCTGCATCAAATCCATGCGGCCATTTCGATAGAACATGCTCTTATTCCCGGCATACAAACCGAGACGGTGCAAGGCTTCGTTCTGCAATTTGTTCTTGAAAAGGCCGCTTCCAAGGGTGTTTGGAAGCGAATTCAAGGCGAGATTGTTGAGCCACGTCCCGGACTTGGTGTTCATGATGCCGGACTGCTGCATGGTGGCGATCAACATCATCACGTCCGAGGCGTTCGCCCCGGCAGCATTCAGCGCCGGGAGGGCATAACTTGCAGCCCTCGATATCTGCACGAGGCTTGCGTCCGTCATGAGGGATGCCTGTAGCATCGACTCGAACAGCGGGAATGCCTTATTCGGCGCATAGGCCCCAGCCTGATGGGCGAGCCCGATAAACGCCTGCGTTGCCTCCGGAAGCGGAATTCCTTTCACTTTGGCCTCGATGGCGGCATAAGGCATGACCATGTCCATCATTCTCATCTGGTCAGCCGCAGGCAGCGTTCTCAAAAGCCTGGACCCTTCAAGGTACGCTTCAGCAACTGGCTTTACGCTACCCCCTGTTGCGAAGGCATATTTCCGCGCATCCCTGAATTCTCTTTGCTGCAACATCGCAATATACGGCGCTATCTCAGCCCCGGTCTTTTGCGCCGTCATCGCCGCGATGACGTTGATATCCTGCAGCCTGGCGTTTTCATAGACACCGTAGAGCAGGCTGCCGGCGAGAAATCCGGCTGTGCGCTTGGCGGCTCGGGAGGATCCTGCTTCGCTTTGCGCGCCACCGCCGCCAGCCGCCGGAATTACCGTAGCCCCCGCACCCCGCGCGGCTGTCAGGTTCTTCGCCACTTCGGCACTCGATGCGGCCATGGTGTCGAGGATGTAACTCGCCCGAGTCAGCCCTGCAGTCGAATCGCTGAGAGCCGTGGCGGCAACAGCCGCTTTGTCGAGGTTCCGCGCGATTCCGAGGCCGTACTTGGAGACATCCCGAGCGGTCGCCGCAAATTCCAGCATCCCGGCGTTCGCGCGCGTGAGGCTGTCAATGATGCGCAGCAAAGCAGGTGTGACGCCGTCCTCAAGTTTCGCGGCTACGCCGATTGCATACGCTTCTATCATGTCTTTCCTGCCAGATTGGTTTCGACGGCCTGCGCGATCAACTTCAGAACCGCCGGGGCCGAACGGTACAGCGCGGGCGCAAGGACTGGCCGGGGGGGTAAGCCGCGCGAAGTTCCCAATTCCTGATACACAAGAATTTCAGAAGGGCTGCCAACGCAAAAACCGGTCGGAGCCGCTTCGTGGGCGATGCTGTCGCGCATCTCGCCTGTTCGGAGTAGCGGATTGTCGTTTTCCTCATCCGCATAACCCAGGCGTCTTTTTTCTGTGATGGTCGATTGCGCAAGCTGCGGCCACGGGTTGAACGGCCCCATGTCGGAGGTCTGATAGGTTCCGATTTCAGCTTTTGCGGTCGCTTCCACCAGAAGCGCGGACTTTTCCATGGCAACACCATACGCAGCCGGGAGTCGCGCAAGGTTCATCTTCATTTCGCGCGCAAGTGCCCCGAAAGATTTGTATTCCTTCACCTTTGGCGCTCCCAGGAAAGTGTTGACCAGTTGTATCGTGCGCCCTCAACTTCTCCTGCCGCTACCACATACCCATGCAATTCAGCCGGAGACAGATGGATCGCCACATCCCACGGGACACCAGCCTTTGCAAGAATCAAAAGCTGTCTCAAACCGGCGTCCCGGCTTATTTTTTTGCGCTTTCAGTCTCCGCAGTCGCATTCCTGCCGAAATGCTCTTCAATGGATTCATTCAGCGCCTGCAAACCGTCCCCGCCCAATCTGGCGAAGAGCGCCTCCACCTCGCGCTTGGTGCTCAAAGGGGGTACGGGCTGCCCGTCAATCTCGGCCACATAGATCAGGGGTAAAACCATCGACAAGTAAACGCGATTCCCGGCGCTTTCGCCGATGGCGTCCACCAGCCTCAATTGCGCCAGAACATCGGGCTGCCTGGCGACGATTTGCCGTTCCCCGGCCTTTACCTTGACTTCCTTTGCCATGGCTTACACCACCTTGATGCGAGCGCTGGCGACGAAGCTGACATGCTGCTTCACTTCAGAGAGCGCCTCGTAGTTTCCAGCGTCCTCGATGGACAGTTGCACATCGGTGAACATGTACTGGCTCGTGGTGCCGTTCACTTCCGTGATGGTCTGGTGGATCGTCCCAGCCGCAAGATTCGCGCCGGCATACTGCGCTGCTTCCTGGGCGGCGAAGTAGTCGTCCAGCGTAGAGTCTGCGCGGGCAACGACGAAACTCCCTTCCCATCCATTCGGGAATTGCATGTTGATGGGACTCGCATTGAGCGGGTTGACCTTGCGTTGCTGAGTGATCTTCTTG
>JAKAMR010000148.1 GCA_021812785.1 Nitrospirota bacterium | reverse complement strand
GTGGGATAACGCTTCATGAAGGCGCTTGGGTTTTTCAGTTTGCCGATGTTTTTAACGAAATAACATTTTTGGGATTTCTCAAACACTGCGTGCGCCACTTTGCATCCCGGAAAATCTTCATGATCATCGACAATGCACCATTCCACAGACTTGATGACGAAGGGCAGCAATGGTTGGCCGCCAACCGACACACCATCGAACTTTCCCGCCTGCCGCCCTACTCGCCCGAATGCGTATTCCGATGAATCCGGACAGTCATTCCGATTTTAACCGGACACCTGTTCCGTTTTTATCCGGACACCGGTTCCGATTTTAATCGGACACCGATTCCGATGCCGGCCGGACACCCCCAAATCGGAGCGCAGCGACGGTCTTTTGCATTCTACTCGTCTTCCTTCTTTCCCCGCAAATCTTTGTCCGGGCCCCGCATGCTTTTCCCGTCCAATTCCAGCCGGTGGGCGCCGGTGGTGAGCCGGTCCAGGATGGCATCGGCGATGGTGCCGTCACCGATGTAGCCGTGCCAGTGCTTCACGGGCAGTTGGCTGGTCACGATGAATGAACCGTTGTTGTGCCGCTCTTCCATCAATTCCAAAATGTCGCGCCGCTCAGGGTCGCCGATGGGGGCGAGCCCCCAGTCATCGATGATGAGCAGGTTGACCTTCCCGAGCGACTTGAGCAGCCTTACGTCACTGCCATCGAGCCGGGCCTGGTGCATTTCACGCAGGAGCCGGGTCAGCCGCGTGTACCGCGCCGTGTACCCCTCGCGGCAGGCCTGGTTGGCGAGGGCCTGGGCCAGGTAGCTCTTGCCGAGCCCGGTCTTGCCGATGATAAACACGTTCTTCTTGTCGGCAATCCACTGGCACCGGGCCAGCTCACGAAAGAGCCCCCGGTCGAGCCCCCTGGGGTGCCGGTAGTTCACGTCTTCGATTGCGGCCGCCTGCTTGAGCTTGGCCTTCTTGAGCCGAAGCGTGAGCTTCTGGTTCTCGCGCGCCGTCCACTCTTCTTCGACCAGCAGTCCGACGCGTTCCTCGAATGAGAGGGCGTTGTATTCCCCGCGCTGCTCGATTTGCCGGCGCAGCGCCGCCGCCATGCCGAAGAGGCGCATCTGGGTGAGTTTGCTCAGAGTCTGTTCATTCATCATGTTGTTCTCCTCTGGGAATGCGGGGGAGAGAAGCCTCCCCCGCGGTTAGGGGTCAGTTGTAGGAGCCGCCGCCACGGATGTTTTCGTGGTCTTGCGGCAGGTTGAGTTCGGTCTGTTCGGGCTGGGCCCGGTCGCGCCCGGCCTGCAGGATGTTCTTGATCACCCGGGCCGAGGCCACGTTCATGTCGAGCCCCATCTTGCAGGCCGCTTCAAGCCGCCCAGGCGAATACGCCTTGGCCAGCTTGAGCAGCGCCAGGGCGCTGCGGAAGCCCTGCTCGGGGTGCGGACGCACCATGAGCAGCCTCCCGACAAAGGCCCCGGTCTCAGGGCCGATTTTGCACCCCCATTCGATGAGCCGGGATGGCGTCCATTCCGTTTTCTGGTGGGCTTTCGGCCGGTGGCCCTCCAGCGTCGAAAAGCCCCCCACCCGGTAGCTCCGCTTGTGCGCCGCCACCCGGCCCCCCTGGTGCAGGATCTCCACCGTCCAGTTCGTGTACCTTACGTCGACGCTCTCCCCCACGAGTTGGTAGGGCACGCTGTAGCGGTGCTTGTCCAGCTCGATGTGGTAGTCGATGTTCACGGTGGCCCGCTTCCATTCGGCCATCTCGTACTCCTTTGCCGGAAGGGGCCGCAGCGCGGGCTGATCCAGCTCCAGGAACCGCGTGTAGCGGTTGCCGGGCAGCTTCTTGAAGTGGCGCCGGTTCAGCACGTCGACGAGCACGGCAATGGCCTCGTTGAGTTCCCCCAGGCTGTAAAACGTGCGCTTGCGCAGGGCCGAAAGAATCCATCTCTGCACGATTTGCACCCCCACTTCGACCGCCGCCTTATCCCGTGGCTTGCGCACCCGGGCCGGAATGACCGCGCAGCCGTAGTGCGTCGCAAGGTCTTGGTAGCTCGGGTTCAGGTCGGGTTCGTACCGGTCGGGTGAGCGAACGCCGCTTTTCAGGTTGTCGGGCACCACGATTTCGGGCACCCCGTTCAGGAACCGGAAGCATTTCACGTGGGCATCAAGCCAGTCGTCTACCTTCTGGCTCGGGGTGGCCAGGGCAAACGTGTAGTTGCTCGCCCCCAGCACGGCGACAAAGATCTGCGCGTTGAGCTTGACCTCGCCCGTGACCGCGTCGACAATGGGCATGGTCTTCCCGCTGAAGTCGACGAAGAGCTTCTCACCCGCCTTGTGCTCTTGCCGCATGACCGGGTCGCATTTGCCCGCCCACTCGGCGTACAGCTTGCAGTATTGGCTGTACCCATAGCCCCCCGGCTGGTCGCGCCGATACTCTTCCCAGAGCAGATGCAGCGTGACCCCTTTCTTGCTCAGCTCCGTGCGCATTTCGGCAAAATCGGGTACATCGTACGCCCGCTTCTCCGCGCTTCGCGCGGGGAACAGCCGCCGCCGAAGCTCCGGCTCGCCCATGGCCGCGGCCTCGGCCCAGGTGAGGCCCGACGCCTGCACCCGCTGCACATAGTCACTCACCGTGCTGCGCGGCGCGCCGCAGCTCTGGGCGATCTCCCGGATGGAGCGTTCTTCCTGCAAAAGTAAACGGACGATTTCCTGTGTTTTTCGCATAGACAGTCCTTTCTTGGCCACTGAGGGCTCCTTTTGGTTGAGGTACCCGTTCAGCGAACCAGTTATGGGTTACGACCGTCTCTGCGAGCCGAAAAATGACCGGCCAGGAGCATCGCTCGCCGGCCGGCTCGGGGGGTGTCCGGATTTCGTCGGAATCGGTGTCCGGATTACATCGGAACGACTGTCCGGATTAAATCGGAATCAGTGTCCGGATTGAATCGGAATGGGTGTCCGGTTTGCGTCGGAATACGCAGGCGTCG
>JAKAMR010000147.1 GCA_021812785.1 Nitrospirota bacterium | reverse complement strand
CACGCGCACCTCGTCTCTCTGCTCGGCATTCAGAACCGTGTCGTTCCAGCTCGTATCCAGAATCACCTGTTGCAAATCGCCGCGCGTGTTCGCTTCGCGCACTTCCTCATAGGTCGCAATCACAGGATCCCCTGCGGCAACGCTCTCGATAATTCTGGAGTTCAATCCCGGCCGCGGATTCTCCACCTCCGCATCGACAAAGCTCTTCTTCACAAACGCGGCAAGTCCGAAGCCAACAATCGCGACTCCGCCTTTCGAGTGCATTTCGACCACCGCGCTTCGCATCGCGTGGCGCATCTCGAAGATCCTTTGCCAGGCCTCCAGCGCGCGGCCAGCCCCCACGCCTTCCGCTCCGTTTTTGCCCGGATGCAACCTCAGGCACTCAGGAAGATCGCTCGCGCGAGTCTTCCTCCACGAGAAAACAGCATCCATCGGGGACCTCCAGAAAAGTATCCTAAAAGGCCATTGAACCGGGGAAATTTGCTCTCTACAGTAACGCAAAGTCGCACTGAGTACCAGAATGAGTTGTTACAGGATCAGGCCATGCACCTATGAGGGGGCTCACCGGGGTTGCGGCTTGGATTGCGTTCCCCCGTCTCCGGCGCTTCCACCACTTCTCCTCTACTTCCCCTGGGCATCGTCCACCAGGCTGTGACACATCGCTCAACACACCTCCCCGAGATCAAGGAGATCGAAATGAAAGTGCTTCCCTTGTTCAAAGTCGGCATCAGCGTCGCGCTGATGTCCTCGGCGTGCCTCGCAACCCTTCATGCGCAGGGCCCCTCGCCCAACGTCACCGTCTTTGCCAACGGGTTGAATAATCCGCGCGGCCTCAAGTTTGGTCCAGACGGCTACCTCTACGTCGCTGAGGCGGGAGCCGCTGGAACCATGTCCACCATTGGCATCTGCGACCAGGTCGTCGAGCCCGTCGGCCCCTACACCGGCGGCTACAACTCGCGCATCCTCAAGTTCGACTCCATGGGCAATCGGACAACCGTCATCGAAGGGCTGCCATCCAGCCAAACCAGCCCGGCTGAGGGCAATCTGGTCAGCGGCGTTGCCGACGTGGCCTTCATTGGCAATACGCTCTATGCGCTCACCGCCGGTTCCGGCTGCTCGCACGGGCTTGCAGGCACGACCAACGGCGTCTTCAAGGTCAACCCGAATGGAACCTGGACCATGATCGCCGACCTGAGCGCCTTCCAAAAAGCCAACCCCGTCGCAGCCCCCAATCCGCTCGACTTCGAGCCCGATGGAACCTGGTACAGCATGGTGGCTGTGCGCGGAGTGCTCTACGCCGTTGAACCCAACCACGGCGAACTCGATGCCATCTCGCCCGATGGAACCATTCGCCGCGTCGCCGACATCTCCGCGACCCAGGGCCACATCGTGCCCACGGCCATCGCCTATCACGGCAATTTCTATGTCGGCAATCTCAATACCTTCCCCATCGTCGAAGGCTCCTCGGTGATTCTCAAAGTCACACCCAGCGGCAAAGTCGCAACCGTTGTCACCGGCGTCACCACGGTCCTCGGCGTCGCGTTTGACCGCCAGGACTACATGTACATCCTCGAAAACACCACCGGCAACCTCTTCCCTACCCCCGGGACCGGCAAGGTCCTGCGCGTCACCGACAGTGGTCTCGAGGAGATTGCCACAGGCTTGTTCTTGCCTACAGCCATGACCTTCGGGCCAGACGGTGCACTCTATGTCTCCAACGTCGGCTTCGGCCCCCCGCCCGTAGGCCTCGGTCAAATTGTCAGGATTACCGTCCCGCCAGTCACAGAATGATGCAGCGGCCTCCCCCGCCGCGGTTCTGGCTTACGACAGGTGGCCCGTTCAACCACTTTTCAATCACTCTCGACAAGGCTGTGTCCCACTCATCGCAGTCTCATTGCGATGAGTGGCGTCACGGGCGCGATCCCTGCTCCGCTACTGATGCGGCGTGCGCCCAGCCAGCGCCCTTAAAAACTGCCGCCCGTCCATGTGGTACTTGAACGCCTTCCGCCCATCGATGAACACCACCGGCACTTCCTCGTTGTACTTCTGCCGCAGCTCCGGGTCGCCATCAATATCCACCACCTGCCACCGGAACTCCGCCTCACTCTCCATCTGCTGCAGCGTGTCTTTCACCACATCGCACAGATGACACCCCTCCCGCGAATACACCACCACCTCATGCATAGCCCGATTCTAACCACGATCCCACAAGCCACAATTCGGGTGCCTGCCCATCTTCGCCGATGCGCGCCCGCGCAGCGGCTAAGGTGGAAACCACTCCCCCACCCCGCCACCAATCAGCTAGTAGCTAGGAGCGAGCACCGAGAAGCCCCCGTCAAGCCCTGCCGCCAAAAATATTTCCTATCTCACTCATTCCAAACATAATTCTCCTCGCCCCGTTTTGCATGTTAATTCCTGCAAATGCGCATACTAAGAACATCAGCCTGAGAACCGCGCCCACCAGCTCGCGTCTCAGGCATTTTTCTTTCAGGAGAACCGCGTCATGCCGTACCGTTTCACGTCCACACACCAGCCCATCCCAGCCCGCATGGCCCGCCCTCTCCGTCTTCCCGGCCACTCTTGCCAAGGAGAAAATAAATACCCACCCCCCTAAATTTATTTGCACTTTTCCACATTTTTCTTGCATGTTTTTGCGAAGCAGTTTTCGCCCCGCTTTCGCTTTTCCGTCATCGCGCTGTTCAGGCGTCTGCCCGCACAGCACGCCCTTCGATTGACACGTTCCTTGCCTTCGCGCTGTAATCCTTTTAGCGGGGATGGAGTTCCCCCTCAACCGCTGTCCTGCCCACTGCCGGACAGATGATGACTCCTGGCAGGCAGTCCTGTCGCGGAGTCATGCCCCGGCGCGATCCCTGCACACTGACATCGATTGGCTTTGAAGCCCGTTCCCTGCCGCCGCATCGGCGCGGCCGGTCAACGGCTTCCGTGGAGGACTGCTTTGCAGAAGTACTTGCTTATTGCTCTGG
>JAKAMR010000146.1 GCA_021812785.1 Nitrospirota bacterium | reverse complement strand
CATGAGGCGATTGACATCGGCTGGTAGTTTATCGGCAGACGCCAGTTCGTCCATGGCAAAGGGGAGAAGTTGCACCGTCCCGACCCGACCGGCCAGCGACTGTGTTCAAGTAAGCCGCTGACGCGGCAGTAAAACCAACTTCTCCCCCTCTACATCTCCCTCCTGCAGAAAACCTTTCGCACCAGCAGGCCTTTGGCGTATTCGTTCTTTCGTTGCTACCACACATCGAAAGGAGAATCACCATGATGACCGACTGGTACGAAAGATCTACGAAGGCGCTACAACTCGCAGGGCTGGCAACGAGTTCAGAGCAGTCCTACACCCGCATGGTGCGCATGCTGGTGGATTTCTACGGCAAGACCCCCGACCTGGTTTCCGAAGAGGAGCTTCAGGACTACCTCCTCCACCGCCGCAACGTCGATAAGTGGTCCTCTGCGACCCTGCGCATCAGTTACAGCGCGCTCAAATTCTTTTTCGAAAAAGTTTTGCAGCGGGAGTGGCACATCTTCGGCTACCTGAAAGCCGAACGCCCGAAGACCCTCCCCGCCGTGCTATCCAAAGAGGAGATAACGGAGCTCCTCTCCAAGGTGCGAACTCCCCACAACCGCGCCTATTTCTCCACTGTCTACTCGTGCGGTCTTCGTCTTCAGGAGGCGCTAAACCTGGAAGTGGGCGACATCGACAGCGACCGGATGCTCATCCATGTTCATCGCGGCAAGGGGGCAAAAGACCGCATGGTGCCGCTTCCCGCTTCCACCCTCGCCACGCTGCGAAACCACTGGAAAACGCATCGTCATCCCAGGCTCCTATTCCCGGCTGTGGGAAGAAGCACGTCTACTCCCGTAGAATCGCCCATGGCGATAAGCAGCGTCCAGGGAGCCATGAAGGCTGCCGTCCGCGAGTCGGGCATCAACAAGCGCAACGTGCACATCCACACGCTTCGTCATTCCTACGCGACCCACCTTTTGGAAGAAGGCGTGAACCTGCGCGTCATCCAGGGCTATCTCGGCCATTCCTCCATCGAGACGACGATGGTATATCTTCACCTCACCAGCAAGGGGCACGACGACGCCGCACAGATCATAAACCGCATCATGGAAGATCTCGGGTGATGGGCGCCATCAACGATATCTTCCGCAAATTCGCCCCCGAGTATCTGCGCCGCTTCGGCGGCGCAATGCCCGCCGATCACAGGAAGGTGATCTCCGCCATAGTTCTCTGCCGCACTGAGGAGAACGGAACCGTCGTCTACCGATGCGAGGAGTGCGGACTTCACCATCAGGTCGATCGTTCCTGTGGAAATCGCCACTGCCCACAATGCCAGAGCCACAAGGCCAATCTCTGGCTGGAGCGGCAGATGGGCCGAATGGTGCCGGGCCATCACTTCATGGTGACCTTCACCGTTCCGGCGGAGCTGCGCGACTTCATCCGTTCGCACCAGAGGGTTTGCTACGCGGCGCTGTTCGCGGCATCCTCGGACACCATGAAAAAGCTTTGCAAAGACCCCAAGCGCATCGGCGGCGATCTCCCCGGCTTCTTCGGAGTGCTGCACACCTGGGGCCGGCAGTTGCAGTACCATCCCCATGTCCATTACGTGGTGCCGGGAGGCGCCTTCTCCTCCGTCGACGGGAGCTGGCGGCGAAGCGGTGAGCGGTTCTTTCTGCCGGTACACGCGTTGTCCCCCATCTTCCGCGCCAAGTTCCGCGACCGCATGGAAAAGGCGGGGCTTCTCGCCGAGATTCCGAAGGAGGTATGGACAAAAGCGTGGAACGTCAACTCGCAGGCCGTGGGAAGCAGCGAGGCGAGCATCAAGTATCTGGCACCCTACGTCTTTCGAGTCGCCATGTCGAATCACCGCATCGTGAAGGTGGAAGACGGCCAGGTCACCTTCACCTATCGAAAGGTGGGCGATGACAAGCCCCGCGTCATGGAACTGGACGCCATGGAGTTCATCCGCCGTTTTCTGCAGCACGTGCTTCCTACCGGATTCATGAAGGTCCGGTACTACGGCTTTTTAAGCCCGAATTCGTCCATCTCGCTCGACGAGGCGAGGGGGAAGATAGAGATCGCCTACGGCTTCGAGGTAACCGAGCCGGAAAGGGAGGCGAAGCCGAAGGCGGGGTTCGCCTGCGGCAAGTGCGGCAATCCGGTCAGGTATCTCTTCTCGCTCCCGCCCGGGAGACGGTTGGAACCGGGACCATCCGGGTAAAGACAGAGTCGTTGCCGCCATATTAAGGTCGAGGACCATCGCCTGCTAGGACGAAGAGGAGGCGAACAGGCGAAGTGCGTCCAGAATTTGACCGAAACGAATGGCGCGGAAGCATCGCCCGGCAGGGCGCACCGTTCAATGGTCGCCAGGGCAGGGAAACACCCCATGAATCCCCCGCCGATTCCTCAAAAAGATGCGGAACGCACCCTCTCACGCCGATTCCGCCCCAGCCGTTTTCGAACCATTACCCCTATATCCAATTCAGTGCCAACGGGCCGGGCTTCTTGAACATTGGATTGAGCCGACCTTGCAGGTCGGGTCAATCCATATGGGTTATGTCCTGGATCGTCCCGATCACGCGGCTCACCCGCCCCGCACCGTCGCAGGTGACCTCGCGGATGGTCATCTCTTCGGCGTCGATGGCCAAGCTGGGCACGCTGTCGGCCAGGGCCGAGAGGGTCAGCGTGGCTCGGCCGGTGATGGCCCGGCCCGGCACGTCGAGGGTGATCTCGGCCTTCAGGTGCCGCAGATCGACCAACTGGTCACGCGGGTAGACCGGCGGCGTGCCCTCGGGCGCGAACGGCTTCCACTTGCGCTCGCCGTTGGGCGCCCAGAGTTCCGCCAAAGCGTACGATTCGGTAAGTTGACAGGCCCAACTCACATCGGCTCTCCCACACCATGTGCGGAGAGTGTACCCGTTGTGCGCCTGGAAGGCTAACCGCCGCCGTCCGCCAGTTCCTCGATCCGCGTCACCAGCTCATCCAGCTCGACCGCCAGCCGCCGCGGCGCGC
>JAKAMR010000145.1 GCA_021812785.1 Nitrospirota bacterium | reverse complement strand
AGTCTGCCTGCTAGCTTGTTCCCGACCGGCAGGTGGTAAATTTTGAGCAGTTTAGCTATTTCGTCGATAACCTCTTTCTTGACGGAATATCTGACGGTTCTCCCTTCCTTGTAGGCGGTGACTAGACCGGATTCTATCAGCCGCGACATGTGCCAGCTTATGGTCGGTGCTGACAACCTCTTAAATTCGGTGATTTCGCTCTGCGTTGCGCCGGCAGGGTGTTCAAGCAAATGAACTAAAATGTCCCGGGGTGTCTCTTGTCTCAAAAATGCCAGAATGATTTTATGCTGCTCGTCAAGTATGGCTGCAGGATAGTAGTGCGTGTAAAGAGCGGCGCGCCGGGTCCTTATCCTGCCATCTTTTTCCAGCAGCTGCAAGTGATACTGAGTGTTTCCCATGGCTAGCCCAAGCTCTCTGCTGATCTTCCTGAGATGAACGCCAGGATTGCTTTCAATGTATTGGTATATTCGCTGCCTAATTTCAGAATCCTCATTGCTATCCTTTCCATCTCTCAATCAACCTTCTTCTCCTGTTTCTTACTGCATGCACCCTAGATAGCGCCATTGCTGTTCTGTAAACTTATCTATTGATAGTTGTGGTACACTTGTCTAACTATCATACAACAAGCGTGAGGAAAAGACTGCAGAGGCTTAATGCCAAGTTAGCCAAGTGCACCTGAATTATAATATACAGAAACTGGTTCTTGTCTGTTGGAGGTCAAAGAAAAAGATGAAAACAATCCTCGCACTGGCAGCAGTGGCAGTAGTAGCATCGCTCATAGGAGCGATTTCACTACTCAACAGCTCATTTGCTGCTCAAGACACATCGAACCAACCCGCTGTCGATCCAAGCTCCGCACAGAATACGGCAGTTCAGGACAATAACGGCAGCGACAACGACAAGGAAACAAATGATGTTGCAGACCAAGAAAAAGACGATGACGACAACAACAGTGGCAGCGACGAGGCCGACATCATCGACCCGCAACTTGCCAGCCAGGCCAAAGTGACTCCTGACCAGGCCAGAGACACTGCCATGAAGCATGTTTCTGCGCAGCCGTCCGATGTCAAATCGGTGGAACTGGACGATGAAAATGGCCAGCTTGTATACTCGGTAGAGATTGCAAAGGCAGGCCAGTCCTCGGACGTAAAGGTGGATGCGATAAGCGGCCAGGTTGCATACGTAGAACAGGCAGAGGACGATGAATTTGCAGATGACGGCGAAATTGACGACAATGATGCGGAGACAAACGACGACAATGTCAACTCAGCAAGCGACGACCACAGTGACGGCGAGCAAGCAGACGACGGAGTTCCGCAGTAGGCGAAAATCATTCCGTCGCTCTCCGCTCCCTTCTCTTTTTGTGCAAGGGTTTTGACTTTAGAATCCGATTTTCAAACACGGTTTAAATATAGTGTAGAGTTAGGCACCCTAATTGTGCTAGTCGTGACGTGGGATATGTATGCCGATGAATGAAATGAAAAAGGTTCTGCTCACGATATTGCTTGTTTTTCTCGTCGTGGCCAGTTTCCGCCCTCTCGTTGTGCAGGCCATCGGAAGCGACCGCGACCCGTCGCTTGTCGTCACTGTAAACATGGAGCGCATAAGGGCTCAGCTGCAGCTCGTAGTGAAAAGCCTCGACGGAGAAGACAAGGACGGCGCCTTTGCGCACGCCTTCATTTCCCACGCGACTATTTTTCCCTCGATAAAGGATGAACTGAGCAGAATCGATGAACAGGCTGCCAAAAAACTAGAAGGGATGCTTACGGAGCTTGCCTTCCAGATAAGGGACGGCAGCCTTTCTGCAGAGCAGGCAAAGCAACAGGTTTCGGACATTGAGGACGTACTTGACGACATCTCTGCCAAGGCCGGCTCGCCATCAGACAAAAATACGGTCTCGCATGTGACGGCGCTCCTCTTGCGCGATGCTTCGCAGTCCTACGGGCTCTACGCCTCTGGCTCACAGCAGGTCGACTATGAAAATGCGGCGGGTCTGGTTGAACTGGCCTACGCAAGATACATTATGATAGCCGACTCGATGGACGAGCGCAGAAAGGCCGAAGTCGAGTCGTTCTTTGGGGAATTAAAGTCGTCGATTTCGCTAAAGGCCGAAGTCGGCTCTGTGAGCAAGCTCGCCGCGGCGATAGAAAGGGACCTTGCAGAGAACATCTCTCAGGGCATGTCCGGCGGGTACTCGCAATACTTTGCTACGATAAGGTCGCTTTTTGCCCAGCTGGTGGATGAGGTGAGGGCCGGAGACTACGGTCAGGCGGAGCAGACCAGCATATCTGCATATCTTGACAACTATGAATACTTGGAGGCGCCGCTTGAAAAGCACGACGCGGCTCTTATGGCGCCGCTTGAGCAGCAGATGCGGCTGGACCTGCGGGAAAAGATCCAGGCCCGTGAATCGCCAGCCGAGATAGAGGCGTTCGTGAATGAAATCTTGTCTGACCTTGAGAGTGCAGAAAACATGCTCAGCGATGAGCCAGGGTACACAGGGACCGGTGGGTCTTTTGGCTTTGCCGACATTGCAGGGCTGAGCCAGGGCTTTGGCACCTACCAGGGCGAAAGAAACGCGATGGGTGAGGCACAGGACGAGGCCAAGGCCGCCGTCAGGGAAGACATTGACCAGATAAGGGTAAAGCTGGACGAAACGCTGGGGCTGTACCAGCAGGGCAACAGAGAAGGCGCGCTGCTGACCGCCCGCTCGGCGTACCTTGACAGCTATGAAAGGATTGAACTTCCGCTGCGCCCCATTGACCCCGACTTTACCCTTGAAATGGAGATCCTGTTTGCCGAGACGCGCAACCTCATACAGGCGCAGGCACCATACGAGCAGGTGGTCGCAAAGGTGGCAGAGATCAGAAAGGGCCTTGACGAGTCAGAACGCTTGGTGTCAGGCACGGGCCTGCTTGCCCCCACCATCGCGTATTCCACGTCATTTTCGATAATATTCCGGGAGGGGCTAGAATCTGCGCTCATCATCGGCGCCATACTGACGTACCTC
>JAKAMR010000143.1 GCA_021812785.1 Nitrospirota bacterium | reverse complement strand
CGTTTCCGCAAGAGGTGGTCGATGTCTTTGCGGAGATGACCGGCGGTCAACGGGTTCGTGTACGGCTGCCGAAAACCGTCAACGGCTACGTCTGGTTCGACGGCGAGCAAAGGGCGTTTCTCGTCGAGCGGATGGCGAATCCGGAAGGCCCGGATTGCGAGAAGAGGGTCTTTCTCTTCCAGTACAAGGGGAAGCGGTCGCTAGTCTTCGAAAACACCAGTGTTCCAGTTTCAACGGAGCACTCTTAACCCGTGAAGGAGAAGCATGAGCGAAAGGCTCAGCTTCTCCTTCACTTTTTTCGTCCAAGGAGGCCGCCATGAAGACGCTCATGACAATTGCTCTTATCTTTGGGGTTGCCGCGGCTGGAGCGCAGACGACCAGCCAGAGCCAGATCCAGCATATTGAAACATCGCTCAACCATCTCACCGTTCTCGAATTTGGCGAAACGGTGACGACGCTTGCTATCGGCGATCCGGACAATTTTCAGGTGGAGCGCCATGAGGACAAGGTTTTCGTGAAGCCTCTCCAGCCGGGGATATCGACAAACCTTTTTGTCTGGACTGCAACGCGGGAGTTGAGTTACGAACTCGATCCGGCCGGCCAGCTTGCCGCAATGGACGTGCTGGTCCGCGCGGAGCCTGCACCCAAGCCCCGCGCCAGCGCACTCGCTTCTGCCGAGCCATCGGATGCCGAAATTCGCAAGATCGCGTCATTGGTTCTTACGCAGGCGATGATGGGGTCCGAAGACATCGCTCACGATTCGGTCAAGCCTGCCCCGAACCACGTGAAGGTTAGTCTGGAGCAAGTCTTTCGCGCGAAGGACCGGATATACATTCGCTATTCCGTTGCCAACCAAACCGACGCTCCGTTCCGAGTCACAACGCCGGATGTGTGTCTTCCGATTCCGACCGCGAGGCCGGTCTCTCTCGCGAGTCTCAGAGATCACCAATTGGCGCCGCAGACCTTTGCCGCTTTCAAAGCAAAGTCAGGCTCCAGCCTCGATGTCATGCAGGCGGAATCGGCTCATCGCGATCTTTTGCCCGGAGAGAAGACAACGGGCGTCATCAGCTTTCAAAGCTCGGCTGACAATGCGCCGCAGATTTATCAGCTGAGCTTCGGCGCCGACCAGAGCGGACCACTGAAGGTCGAGGTGGTCCTGTAGTCATGAACGCGCAGGGTTATGTCTCGGCTGAAGAAGTGCGCCACGCGCTCAAGCAAATCTATCGCAACGACTCTGAAACAAATCTGCAGAATGCCCTTGCGCAGTCCTTGGCGGACGAGCTCAAGCCGGTCAACGAAAAGGGCCGCTGGAAGCCCAGCCCGTTGCTCGTTCTCGTATTTGTCCTGCTGTGCGCCCTGACCGGAGTCTTTCTCTACTTTTCAATCGGAGTGCGTCCATGAGTCCGTACTATGACCAACCCGGATGGAGACAGCGTGAATCGGAGGATGTCGCCGGCGTCCTGGTGCTGTTCGCCTGCGCCGTGCTTGCGTTTGCCTGGTACATTGCCGTCTCGCGTCTCCATTTGCGGAACTCACAGTGCCTGGAAATCTTCCTCGACAGCTCGATTCTTTTCTTCGGCGGGGGCCTCATCGGCGCACAACTGATGGGCCGGGGGAAGAAGAGAGAGGAGAACTGGCCGCACCCGGCCATTGTCGTCCCGGCGTCGAAGGATGCGGCGGTTGTCCGGGGCGCCAATCGGAACGGCTCTACGCTGCTCGGATACAACGTGCACAAAGAGCCTTGGCTTTGGCCGGATTTGGTGCGTATGAAGCATGGCGTCATTGTTGGCGGAACCGGCGCGGGCAAGTCTACATTCCTTGAAAACATCATTGCCCAGGACGTGACACGGCGTTTCGGCACGCGCCGGATGCCGATGATTATCTTCGACGGCAAGGGCGAACGGGAGTTCCTCGACCGTCTGTTGCCGCACATCGAGGCCGCTGGCCGCCTGCAAGATCTACGTGTAATCGATCCGACCCACCCCACCGAATCAGCACGGTACAACCCTTTTTACGCCCTCGACGACGCCTACCAGGAGCATGTGAACTTCATCTTCCGGTCCTTCGGCCTGCGCGAAGACTTCTTCAAAGGGCACCAGGAGGCGTACCTCTCGGACCTGGTGCGCATCCTCCAGTACACGGGCAAGGTCTTCAATGTGTACGACGTGCTCGTGATGGCGCTCGATGAACGCGTGCTGGAAGAACAGATCGGGATTGCGAAGGCGCGTCTGGCATCCGTTTCGGGCATCTCCATGCAGAAGCGTTTGAACTTCGAAATGTCGGTGAAGATGTTACATCAGTCGCTGGCGGACCGCGAGCGAGTGGAGAAGATTCAAGGACTCTTGAATGAGTTGTTGAGCTTCCTGGAGGATGAGCTATCGATCGTGACCGGCTCATACCAGGACCTTCTCACGCTCGACGAGGTGCTTGAAAACGACCTGATCATGTTCGTCTCGCTCAATGCGAACCGCAATCAGCGCGCTGTCGAAGCCCTCGGAAAGATACTCCTACAGAACATTCAGCTGATGGTGGGCAAGCGCTACGCGCAGCCGGCCAGCGGCCGGGATGCGGACGAACCGATGCTCTCGGTCATCCTGGACGAGTTCGCCCCCTTCGCCTATCCCGCGTTTACTCAGGTGCTCCAGACCGCGCGCGGCGCGCGAGTGTCGTTCCTGTTCTCGTTCCAGAGCATGCCCCAGTTGCAACGCGTGAGCCAGGCATTCGCCGACGAAGTATCGTCGGCGCCGGGAACGAAGATGATCATGAACGTGTCGGAGGAGAATACGGCGCAATGGTTTCTGAAGGCGTCTGCCAGAATTGCGACCAAGCGGCGCAGCCTGTCGGTCCGCCGCACCGGAATCTTCTCGACAAAATATACCGAAACCGGCACGGGGAGCGAGAGCGACATCAAGGAGACTCGCGCGCGCGAGGACCACATCAAGAACCTCCCTGTGGGCCAGATGGAGATCCTGATGGTGGACAACCGGGAGGGCACCCGCCACTCGCACCTGCA
>JAKAMR010000071.1 GCA_021812785.1 Nitrospirota bacterium | reverse complement strand
TGGTAGACTACCAGGTCGATAGGCTGGAGGTGTAAGCGTGGTAACACGCTCAGCCGATCAGTACTAATAGACCGTGAGGCTTGACCCATTTCCCCTTTTAAAGAATTTCTTAAAAAGATATTCTCCAAAAACAAAAAACAAAATAAATTAAAAATTTCTTATTTTTTAAACTTATTTACAACCGATAGTTTTCTGCTATACTTTAAAGGGAAAAATGTTGGTTGCTATTTCATATTTCCCCAAAAGGAGCTTTGTGCATGAGGGAAAAGGATATTTTTGAAGAAATAATAGACATGGGCAAGAGGCGGGGGGTCCTTACCTATGACGAGATCAACGAGGCTCTGCCTTCGGAATATTTCTCGCCTGACGAGATAGAAGAGCTGATGGACCTGCTTCAGGATATGGGCGTCAAGGTTGTGGAATATGAGGAAGGCGCCGCTGAAGAGATGGAGCCCGAGGAAGCCGAGGCTGCCGAATATGAGAAGACCGAAGACCTCGTGCAGGCCTATTTCCATTCCATGGGAAATATTTCCATCCTCACCAAGGACGAGGAAACCGAGCTGGCCAAACAGCTTGAGCAGGGCAAAAACATCATTAAAGAGATCATTGTCGCCATGCCGCTTTTCAAAAAGGCGGAGGCCGGCATAGATATCGAAGAAGAAGGCATTACGGAAGACGAGAGGACCGACGAGGCCATCCGGAAAGTGCTTGCGAGACTTGAGGAGCTCATGGGAAAGGTCCGTGAACTGGACAGAAGACTTGGCAGGCACGGCTCCCTCAAGGAACTTCGGAAGGTGATCAAGGACAAGGCAAAAAAAAACGGCGCGGGCTCATCCTCTAAAAAATTGGAAGTCCTCTCAAAAGAGGTCCAGCAGGAACTCAGGAAGATAGAAACAGAGGTCGGACTGAGAGTTGAGAACCTGAAAGGGATATGGGAAAGGCTGCAGAAAGCCAATACCCTCGTCAGGGACGCCAAGAATGAGCTTATTACCAGGAACCTTAGGCTTGTCGTCAATATAGCCAAGAACTATGTGGGCAGGGGCTTGCCGCTTCTGGATCTCATACAGGAAGGCAATATCGGTCTTATGAAGGCCGTGGACAAGTTCAAATATGAAAAAGGATTTAAATTTTCCACTTATGCCACATGGTGGATACGCCAGGCGATAACCAGGGCGCTTATAGACCAGACAAAGACCATCAGGGTGCCTGTGCACATGATGGAGTTTTATAACAGGGTTACGAAGGCATCCAGGGAGCTTACGCACCAGTTGGGCCGGGAGCCAAGCAATGAGGAGCTTGCCCAAAAGCTGCAGGTGCCGGTAAGAAAAGTCGATGAGGTGTTCAGGGCGATCCAGGACCCTATAGCGCTCCAGACCCCCATCGGTGATGAGGATACGGAACTGGAGGATTTTATAGGCGATAAAAACAGCCCGTCGCCTTATTCCGATGCGGAAAAGTCCGAGATATCGGAGCAGATACAGAGCGTGCTTAAGACCCTTACGCCCAAAGAGGAAAAGGTCATCAGGATGCGCTTTGGTATCGGTACGGACCGTGACCATACGCTGGAGGAAGTCGGCAGATATCTCTCGATAACCAGGGAGAGAGTGCGCCAGATAGAGGCAAAGGCACTCAGAAAATTAAAGCATCCAAGCAGGCTCCGGGCGCTTAAGAGCCTGGGCTGAGAAAAAAGAAAAAATATAAAAGGGGAATCTGCACAGATTCCCCTTTTCTTATTGAACAAATTTATTTTTTATTCAAGACCCGTAAAGTG
This sequence comes from Nitrospirota bacterium, assembly GCA_021812785.1. The sequence goes on along the minus strand of JAKAMR010000071.1, from coordinate 11,636 downwards.
ATCCCCCGGACTTACCGCTGACTTGCTCTCTTTTATCGTGGCCGTGGCGAAATCGGGCTGGACCGTAACTATCTGGATTATGGCGTTGGTGTCCGGGCCGGTCTTTGTCTGAAGCAGGTCTCCGGCCTCAAGCCCCTGTGCTTTTCCCTTGTCCAGGTAAATAATATCCATTCCAGAGCCCAGAAGCCTCCGTTTCTCCAGTGCCAGCACATGGCCTTCCACCGCTGGTTTTCTCTGGGTGTCCCATAGCGGCTGTTCCGGTTTCACATATTTGATAAGTATGTCCCCGTGCCCCACCCTTTCATAGGTGCGGGTTATGGTAGCGCGGACAAGCCCGGCGTTTTCTCCGTTCACAACAGCTATGCCGTGAGGCTCTATAAGATATCCGGCGAATTTTCCTGTCAGGGGATTATCAATTTTCAAGACTCCGGCAACTATGAATTTATCCCCAACGGCTGGCGGCGCGCTCAGATTGATGTAAACATCATCTCCCGTTGCTATCAGCGCCCTCTCGCCAACCGGCCCCCTGACATCACCTACAGAGGGCACCTTTTTTGTCATGAATCCGCTTGAGATCATTTCTTCTTTAGAGAAAAGGTAACTTTCCTTGATGGGCGTTATGATCTCTTCCCCTGGCGCCGCTTTGCGCAGCGCCGATTTTTTTTCTATTTTTCCTTTTTCAGGAACAAGGGCGGCAGGCGCGGGTGTTACGGCCGTTACGGGCCCTTCGGAGGCGGACGGAACCAGTGCCGGTATATTTATCCTTTGCCCTGGATATATCCTGTCCGGGTTTTTTATCCCGGCATTTTCTTTCCAGATCAGGGGCCACTGGAAGTGATCGTTAAGCTTGCTGCCGGAGATGCCCCAGAGAGTGTCCCCCTTCTTTATACTGTATTGGGTCTTTGCTGTTTTTTCGGCCTTGGCCGGTTGCGCAGCAACGCCGAACACAAGCGCCGCAGCAACAAAAACAAACGTCGCCGCCAGTGCGGAGATTTTCACTCTTTGCGCTCTTCTTTTTTTGTATCTATGGATTGTCATAGGAAGGGCTCCTTCTGTCTGTCATTAAAAAGGGTCTTAATATTTTTGTCCCTTATTATTTCCATCGCAGACAGAAGTAAAATATCCCTTTAAAGGCGGGAATGTCAAGGATTTTGCTTACTTATTCTTGTCCTGCCGTTCGGAGTGCGCAGGGCCTTGGCCATTATTTCGCGCATGATTTCCTTAAGGCCCTCATCCTGCACCGCGCAGACGCACTGCTCTATCTGCTTAAGCTCATCGGCGGATAGCATAGGGGATGCGGCCTTGACGGACGCCTGCCCCGCCACGTTTTTCCTGCGCGTTCCCGGCTTGAATTTGAGCTCCCCTATGCCAAGCGGCTTTACTCTTTTAAGTATCTCCCCGCTGTAGAATCTGGCCTGTTCAAGCCAGAGCGGTGAATCGACAGATATGTGGAGCATGGCACCAGAGACAAAACCGGGCTCAAGGTGTTCTGATAGGGGAGCGCCGACAAGCTCCCCCCATCTGGCCTTTATACCGTGAAGCCTGGCCGCGTCCTCAAGCCCCAGTTTTCTGACGAGGCCGGAAAGGCCCGTGCCGATCCTTTTCACTTGCAGTTTACTGATAGTTGCCGGAACGGAGACAACGGGTGCAGATCGAAACGGTTTTCACCGTTCCTGAAACGCTGATTTTCTTGCGGCGGATATTGGGCTTTATCTCCCTTTTCACCTTGTTGTTGGCATGGCTTACATGATTGCCCGTGCACTTTGCTTTACCGCATATATCGCAGCTGGCCATCCAGTGACCCTCCTTTGGGAAATTTGATAAAAATCCAGCTTTTATGATAGCATTACTAATACACCCGTTACAAGGTCAAAATGGGCAGCGCGCGTACCGAGGGTAAAGCGAGCGGATAAAGGAAAAAATAAAATTTCCTTACATTCGATGCCCGAAGGGGCATAAAATGGATGGCAAGCGTATCCCGGAGGGTAGGCGGGCGACTAGGGTGATCGAATCCTTACATTCGATTTCCGCAGGAAATAAAATAAATAAAAAGAGAAGAAATGACAAAGAAAACCGATTCCAAAAAAGCGAGAATTCATGAGCTGGCCAAGGAGCTCGGGCTTAAAAATTCCAAGCCCATCATTGACGTGCTCGATAGCGTGGGCCTTAGCGGAAAGACCGCTTCATCGAGCATTGACGAATTTTGGGCCGTCAAGGTCAGGGCAGCTTTAAAAGAGATGAAAGAGGAAGAACTGGCCGCGGAGGAAGCCGAGGCGGCTGAAATTTCTGGTGTTGAAGAGGGCCAGGTTGTCCAGGAGGTTCCATCCGCCGGGGAGCCCCCGGTTGAAGTGGAGGCTGTTTCGGAAAAAGCCCCTGAAGAGGCGGCACAGGTAACCCCGGACGGAAAAGCGGCACAGGCGGCAACTCAGGCCCCGGAAGAGGAAGTTGAACTCAAGGTGCCTGACAGGTTCAAAAAGGACCTGGAAGCGGAGCGCATGGAAAAATTCAAGGCGAAACCAGGCATGCAAAGGGCGTTTCAGGCCATCAGAAAAGTGGAGCCCAGGAAGTTCGCCGACCAGCGTACAATGGCGAAAAAACCGGGGGGCAGGGGCCCCGCGCCGGCTCAAAGATTCGGGGCAAAAAGCGATAAGCCGCAACAGCCTCAGCAGCAGGTCACCGCGCCCAGGAAAAAGCACCTCAGGCTCACAGAAGGCGCTACCGTAAAGGAATTTGCGGAGCTCATAGGCGTCAAGGTACCAGAGATAATAAAGAAATTCATGGAGCTTGGCTATATGCCCACCATCAACCAGCCGGTGGATGTGGATGCCGCCATGCTGTTAGCCGATTCCATGGGTGTGAAGCTTGAGATAGCGACCGCCGAGGAGGAAATTGCCACCCCGGAGGAGCAAGCCGTGCATGAGGAGGTATCTTCCAACCACACCGCCAGGCCGCCTGTGGTCACCATAATGGGACACGTGGACCATGGCAAGACAACGCTGCTGGACAGCATCAGGGAAAGCCATATCACGGAGGGTGAAGCGGGCGGCATCACCCAGCACATAGGCGCTTACAAGGTCAGGCTTGGCGACAAGGAGATCGCTTTTCTGGATACTCCTGGGCATGAAGCGTTTACCACGCTCAGGGCCCGGGGCGCCAAGGTGACCGATATAGTCATACTGGTTGTGGCGGCCGATGACGGAGTGAAACCGCAGACGATAGAGGCGATAGACCATGCCAAGGCGGCCGGTGTTCCGATAATCGTTGCCGTAAACAAGATAGACAAACCGGAGGCCAATACCCAGCGCGTAAGACAGGAGCTTGCCGAATACGGCATAGTCTCCGAGGACTGGGGCGGCCAGAACATCTTCGCCGAGATTTCGGCAAAAAAAAGGATCGGTATCGACAGCCTGCTGGAATTGGTCCTCCTTCAGGCGGAAATGCTCGAACTCACGTCCAACCCCGAAAAGATGGCAAAAGGGGTAATCATAGAGGCCAGGCTGGACAAGGGTAAGGGCCCTGTGGCCACCATCCTTGTCCAAAACGGCACACTCCGGACCGGAGATGTCTTTTTGTGCGGCTCCAATGCGGGAAGGGTCAGGGCCATGAGCGATGAGCACGGGCGCAAGATCGATATTGCCGGCCCGTCCACGCCCGTTGAGGTCGTAGGCTTCAATACCATGCCGAACGCCGGAGATTCTTTCGTCGTCATGGACGATGAAAGAAAGGCCAGGCAGATAGCCCTTGCCAGGCTCCAGAAGCAGAAGCAGGTCGAGGCCACTGTCGCAAAGAAGATAACCCTGGATGAGCTCTACAGCAAGATGAAAGAAGGCAAGCTCAAGGACCTGAACATCGTGATCAAGGCCGATGCGCAGGGGTCCATAGAAGCCCTCAAGGGCTCTTTCAGCTCAATTACACACCCTGAGGTGAAGGTGAAGGTCATACACGCATCCATCGGCGGCATCAATGAATCCGACGTGATGCTTGCCGCCGCCTCCAACGCGGTCATAGTGGGGTTCAACGTGAGGCCCGAGACCAAGGCTCAGCAGATCGCTGAGAAAGAAGGGGTGGACTTACGCCTCTATAACATAATATATGAGGCCGTTGACGACGTAAAAAAGGCCCTTGAAGGGATGCTCGAACCCACCATTAAGGAAAAGGTGCTTGGACGGGCGGAGGTAAGGCAGCTCTTTACCGTCTCGAGGCTGGGCACCATAGCGGGCTGCCACGTGATAAACGGTTTAATGAGCAGGTCAAGCGACGGCATCCGCGTCATAAGGGACAACATAGTTGTATACCAGGGGAGGATATCTTCCCTTAAACGGTTCAAAGAGGACACAAAGGAAGTCCAGACCGGCTACGAGTGCGGCATCATGATGGAAAACTTCAATGATTTCAAGATAGGCGATATCCTCGAAAACTTCGTCATAGAAAAGATAGCCGCCAAACTCTCGTAATAGAAAAGAAAAAATCTAAAGATCTCAGAATAGGACAGGACCAGGAAAATGCTGCCCTACAAGCGCGCAAAGAGGGTTGCCGACCTCCTCAGACAGGAAATCTCCGATATTATCTTAAGGAGACTCAAGGACCCCAGGATGGGTTTCGTTACGGTCGTGGATGTCTCCATTACCGACGATCTCAAGCTGGCAAGGGTCTACGTCAGCTCGCTTAAGGAAGATGAGCGGGAGCAGATGATCGAGATCCTGAACGCCGCAAAAAGCTTTATCAGGCAGGAGTTGGGCAGGAGGGTGAAGATGAAATCCACCCCGGACCTGGAGTTCCGGCTAGACACGAGTCTGCAGTACGGGAACCGTATAGACCAGCTTCTTAAAGAGATAAAGGGGGACTGATCTTTGGAGATGGGCGCGCCTGAGAGCTGTCATGACAACCCGGTCAAACGCAATTTTTTGGAGTATCTTCCCCCTGACGAGCTTCTTGATTTCCTGAGGGATGAACCGAACGGGGACAAGAAAAAAAAGAAAAAGTTCGTAGTTGCAGGCCACATCAGCCCCGAGGGAGACGCCATCGGTTCGACCTTGGCCCTGGCGGCCGCGCTCCGCGCCATTGGCAAGGATGTGATCACTTACAATAATGACATTATCCCCGAGTTTTTCCGTTTTCTGCCCGGCGCTCAAGATATCTCCCATGTCCTTCCACCCGATACGCAGGATTATTCGCTTATCCTTGTGGACTGCTCAAAGCCTTTTCGCGCGGCGCTTGAGGGTGTCCGTTTCAGGCATACCGCGGTCATAGACCATCATGAAATGGAGTCGTACGGCCCGGACGAAAGACCGTCCCCGATGTGGGTCGTCCCCGGATGTCCTGCCGCGGGTCTTCTGGTTTATAGTGTCATAAAGGCCCTGGGTCTTCCTATTGACCGGGAAATGGCGGAAAACCTTTATGCGGCCATTTCAACGGACACAGGCTCCTTCAGGTACGACAATACGACGGCCGGTTCGCTTGAGGCCGCGGCGGAGCTGGTCCGGGCAGGGGCGGAACCCGCGGTAGTGGCCCGGAATGTCTACGAGACGTGGTCGGCAGGCAGAATGAGGCTTCTATGCCTTGCCCTGGAGACAATTGAATTGAAGGATGGGACCGCGATAATGAGCGTTTCGCAGGAGATGTTCAGGTCGTCCGGCGCGGCCGCCGAGGACGTGGACAACTTCACCGCCTATCCCAGGATGCTAAGGGACGCAAAGGTCGCCGTACTCATCAGCGAGATGGAGGACGGGACTTTAAGGGCAAGCCTCAGATCCAAAGGGGACATCGATGTACGCAGAGTGGCCCAGAAGTTCGGGGGTGGAGGACACAAGAAGGCGGCAGGCTTCAGGACTACCGCATGGAAAGGGAACATGCGGGGTTTGAGAGAGGCGCTTTTCATGGAGATCGCCGGAGCCGTGGCCGGAAAAGGTTTTTGATTTGATCTTACCTATCTAAAAAACCTGACCCGGTCAGGTTTTTTTGTCTTTCTAAACACACTTAAGTATCTGCTGGTCTGCATTTATTTTTGTTTTTTTTGTTTTTTTGCCGTGGCAGATGGCGCAGAGGTCTCGGATCTTCTTGCCGTTTTTCGTTTTGATGATCAGATATTTATAATTTGAGTTCGTGCGGTGAGGGTCATGGCAGCTGCCGCATCCTATCTTCCCTTCCTGTAAAAGTGATAGGGGCACTCTGATACCCGGAAAAATCTTGATTCCCGTATGGTTCTCATGAATGGCGCAAACGGACCCTATCCCCAGTTTTGTCTTGTCCCCCGCCTTGTGGCATTCCATACATGAGCCCCTCACACCTGCAAAAACATAGCCTGCCGCCCCACCGGCAACCCTTTCGTGCAGGGCTGCGGCCAGTCTGATCCCGTTTTTCAAGGGATGGACAGCATGGCAAGCAGCGCATTCCAGTTTGCCGTGGGGGCCGAACGCAAGGGAATCGGCCGGGAAAAGGGCCGGGAAAAAGGCCGGCGAAAAAAACAAAAACACCAGGTACGGGATGAAAGACTTGCGGGCTTTGCACGTCATCGGGCAGCCTCCCCCGGGTTTCCCCGGCCCCTTACGGGCTTCTCCCCTGAATTTTCACATGGGTTCCAGGGGTTTTTGTTTCCCCTATTGAACAATGCGAATAAACTACATCCATATTTGTATTCTATCACCGGTACGGAATTATTGAAGAAGTTCTTAAAAGGCTATTTTTTTTAATTTTATGCCCTTCCGGGTATCGAATGTAAGGAGTTTCCATTAGCCTGAATCGCGCGCTGGCCCTTCGGGGTGCGCTCGCTTCTCACTTTAAAGGAGTTGGCGGAAATCGCCTGAAAGGGGGATGACGTAATATCCGGGAGACTGCTGATAGGGAGTTAACAACGGGTCCGGCGCCCCCTGCTTCGTGATCTCAAGCCTTAGATTGTATGAGCCGTTTTCAAGATTTGCCTGGCCTTTCAACTTGGCGTAAGTGTCAGGGGAATCAAGCGAGACCGATCCGATGTTGATCTCCGTTCCCGTTAACCTCGCCACCCCGTTTGCCGATCTGAACCCGTAAGGGAAATTGCCCAGGCTGTCCAGGGTGAATAGAAAATTCCCCTTGTCTCCGCTGAATGCAAGGTTTGCATTAAGCACCCCGGAGACAGACCTTTTCAGCGGTGGCAGTTCCCCTATCTGGACGCTGTCAAACCTGACCCGCAGTTTTTTTTGTCCTGAAAAGAAGCTGTAATCGAAAAAGCCCCTGGCCGTGCCCCCCGCCAGCGAGGCCCGGAAAGGGACGTTAAGCCGGAATAACAGGAGGGCCAGCGGGTTTATCCGCCCGTGAACATCTTTTAAGATCAGGGCTACTTTCCCGCCGTTCTTTGCGCTCACGGCGTCCGCCCCGAAGCTGAAAAAAAGCCCTTTGTGGAAATTGGTTGCCTCTATGGAAAGCCCGGGTCCCACGGGGCGGGAGGCAAGCAGATACCCTATTGATGAATCCGGCACGGCGGCGTACCACAGGAACATGGGCAGTGCAATGATAACCGCAAGGATTATGATAATTTTTTTTGTTCTTATTTTTTTCACGAATTAAAAATTAAGAAAGATCTTTTTGCGTTTCCTTTTTTCGACTTTTTGGGATTTTTTTCACTTGGCTCTTGTAAGGGCCAGCACAAGCCTTACGTCCAGCGCGGGCGCCGAAAAGGAGTTCCTGAAATCAGCCTCTTTAACAGTCAGAAGCATCGGGGCCTTCCTGATCCTGTACAGCAGGTTCACGGTCTCATTCAAATCCAGCTTTTTAAGGGTGACTTCGGCCTGCTCCGATGTGAATCCGTCCATGGTCTTCGTTTCCAGCGGGTTTATGGCCGCCACCTTGCTCTTTAGTCCAGTGCTCGTGAAAAGGCCGTCCAGAGCATTGATTATCCCCTGGCGCGGGCTCAGGGCGGCACGCCTTTTGAATTCGTCTACCTGGTCTTTGAGAGTGGCGTATTGCCCGCTCACGGCCTCGAACCGGGCCGCTATCTGTTTGTCATAGGCAAGCCGCCTGGCTGCCGCCCCTCTGGCAAGCCAGAGTGACAACGCCAAAACGGCAAGCACGCCGATAACGGCCGCCGGGATGAGAAATTCCTTTTTTTGCCTCCGGTCCTCATAAAACTTCCTGGCGGCTTCCGGCAGGGCCCGAAGTTTTTCGTTCAGATCGTCTATATATGCCCTTATGTTCATTTTTTATTTTTTTATCTTTTTACTTTTTCACTTTATTCTCAGGGTGAAAAGCACCGTGTTGCCGGACTGGTTGGTTTCAAGCACATTCACTTGGTCAAAGTCCTGGCTGATGGCGTTTTTTTCGGCCTCTACGTCCGAAAGCGTGCGGGCCTCTCCTTTCAGGGTCATCCCCTGGGCGTTCATCGAGATGCCGCTTATCACTACCCCTCCGGCTTTATGCAGGGAAAGCTTCTTCAGGGCCTCAAGGGGCGACACCCCGCCAAACCCAGCTTGCTCCCTGCGGAGTTCCGTAAGGCCTCCTTCGAGTTCCATTAGAGAGACCTCCATGTTGCCCTCCCCCCGGCCGGGCATCATGTTTGAAAGGGACCTTTTCATTTGTCTTTCCATGGCCCCGGCCTCCTTGTTCAGAAAGTACAAACCCATGGCTGATTTTATAGAGAATATCAGGAGCAGGAGCGAGACAAGCACGAAGGCGGTCTTCATCCGCCGCCCGAATTCCTCCCGGGGTTTTGTATATTGCAGTTCACCGGCCCTCAAGTTAATGGTGGGTTTCTGCCTCGCCAGTTCGGCCTGGGCCAGCGCCGCCCTTTCTTCCAGTCCCGAAGGGGGAGGGGAAAGAAGTGCCTCCGAGATATCGGCGCCCGTCTCATTATCGTTCAAAACCTGGGCATCCAGAACGTGTGTAAGCTCTATCGATGTGACAACAGAGGGTTCCAGCGACACCTGCTTAAAGGAATTTAAAATGCCCCTTAAGGCCTTTTTTTCCGTATAGACCGCAAGCACCCTCTGGGTCCCTTCCGCATGGCCCACCGGGATCACGTCCCAGACTATCTCATCAAGCCCCTTTAGCACCATGCCTTCCAGCTCGAAGGGAAGGGCGTGGCGTATCTTTTCCATCCCCGGGAACGGAAATTCAAGAAGCCTGAAGCCAAGCATGAAAAGAGGCAGGGCCAGACGTACGTCTTCCACGGCGGGGAGCTGTTCCTCTATCGAGAGTTTTTTACCCTCCGCGTCAATGGTGAAGGGCATGGAGGAGAATTGCCCTTTTTTGCCGTCGAAGACAAAAACGGTGCCGCCTTTGGCGTCTTTAAGATCGAAAAAAGCCTTCATCGGTTTTTTAGTTTTCCCTCCAGAAAAGTATCTTTCCAGTTGGGTCCATCACGCCCTCCACGGTCCTGTCCAGCCCATCTCTCTCAGCGCTCGCAGTTACACGGATGGCGGAGCTTGTGGCCGTTATATACTGGACAAGCTGCAGGCCCAGGTTTTCAAACCCCGCGACCTGCGAAAGCTCACCAACGTTCTTGAAGGGCTCAAGCTTTCTTCTCTCAATGATTCTTTCCGCCAGGTCCTGGCTAATACTGTCCGACAGGCTCATAAGAACCGGGGCTTGTGCGCTATTGATGTTTATCAAGCCATCGCCGTATACGGTCACGTAATTTTTTAGTGTATCATAAGACGCCTTGTCGATGAACAATCCCAACTCCTCCGTGCTGTCCAGGTAGCCTCTTTTTGAATTTTCTTTGACCTGGGCGTCCGGGACGGCGGCGGGGTTGATCCAGTATACCACCTTGTCAGCTATGGTCTCATCCATGTTGAGGGCTTTCAAAAGCCGCTTGAAAGACTGGTAAGCGTCCTTGTTCAAGTCTCCGTTGGGCTGGACAAGGGTATTCAGATTGAACTTTCCGTTCTCATCGACCGCCACGAAATGGACCGTCGTGCCGTCATCCACCGGCAGTGTCATGTCCTCCCCGTCTAAAGGGATGCCGCCCTGTGCAAGCGCCTGGAGAAAGACATTGGCGGAGCTGTCTATCAGGGAAGAACCCTCAGTGGAGAGGGTCTGAAGGGTATCCAGGTTGTGAAGGCCGCTCACATTTACGTACACTCCGTAGGCAAAGTCCACCGCCATGGCTAGAAGCACGGCCAGCACCAGGAGAACGAGCACAAGTACGAACCCTCCGTTTTTTTCACTCCTTTTCCCGATCAAAGCTGTTTCCCTATTCTGGGCGTTACCGTTTCCTCCATGATCAAGGGAGTACCCTTAAAGAGGATCTTTAGCGTGACGTGCACGTCGCCAGGGGGGCTGCTTGCCTGGAGTGTGCGCACCCATTTTCCCCCGGAGTAGATCTGGACTGAAAACTCCTCGATGTTTTCTATCAGTGGGGCGTTCTCGATGGCCCCGCCCGGCGCCTGGAGTTCCTTGATCAGGTCTATGGTGTCTTTATCTTTTTTGTCCCCCTCCTGCGCAAAGTAGCTGATCTTCGAGAGGACGCCGTTTTTGGGCGAAAAGGCGGAGAAGGACAAGCTGGCCCCCCTTTTGCCGAAGTACTCTTTGTCCACAAGCGTTACCGGGCCGTTCATCGCCTCTATCTCACGCCTGAGGACGTCCATGATCTTCTGGGCCTCGTACATCCTGACAAGAGAACCGTTGGCCCCTTCCCGAGCTTTTTCAACCAGGAAGAAGGTGCCATAAACAGCCGCAAGCACCACCACTGTAAGCGCGGTTGCCAGCAGCACCTCAATGAGCGTAAAGCCCCCGTCTTTTCTTTTTTTGTCAGGCGGCCTTTTAAAAAAGAAAAAGAAAAAACTCATTCGCCAGTTCCCTTATTGCCCTTTGGTATATGCCTGCCATATTCATCATTATTACTTGCTTATGAACATCTTCAGGTTAACCTCATCCCGGCCCTTGCTTACCTGCATATCCAGCTCATTCAGGAACGGCAGCGGGCCGTTCACTATACTGGTTTTGTATGAATAGTCCTGGTAGGGCTCCGGAAAGCTCCCTTTCTCCTCTTTGGGCGCCGCCTGCAGTTCGTGCAGTTTCTCTCTGCCCAGCATGGTTGCAACGGAGAGCGTCTGATACCTGTCTATAACGGATAAATGGTAGTTCACCATATCTATGATGGCAACGAGCAGGGTGCCCACGATCGCAATCGCTATCAGCACTTCAAGGAGGGAAAAACCTTCACTTCTTCTCAATACTGCTTACCTTTACCCTTCCGCTCAGCTCATTCAGGGACACCCTCCAGAGCGCCCCTTTGCCCTTCATGTAGACGTCAATGTTCTCGGGTGCGCCCATGGGGCCAAACAGCACCTTAAGGGAACCTTCCTTCACGGCCCCCCTGGAGGGAATAGCCACCTGGGTCAACCCTTTAACGTCCATGGACTTCTTGCCTTCGGGACCTGTCCAGGATATCTTCCCCGCGTCCATGTCGAAGGTGATGTCGAAATTCTTCTTCATCGCGACCGAGGAATCGTTCAGCTCCCGGAGGACGGAGGCAACTTTAAGCGCGTCCGTTTGGGCGTAATTGCGCCTGAACGCGGGCACCGCCAGCGTGAAGAAGAGGGAAATGATGAAGAGTACGACTACAAGTTCGAGGAACGTGAAGCCTTTACTGCATTTCCCAGTTGTTGATATCCGCGTCATAGCCCTCACCGCCTTCTTTTCCATCCGCGCCGAGGGAACTC
>JAKAMR010000070.1 GCA_021812785.1 Nitrospirota bacterium | reverse complement strand
GAGGCCCCCTTGTCCAGGCAGACCCCGGAGAACATATTTTTAACATTTTCAAGCATCTGCCATGCATTCAAGGTGTCCCTGTGCAAAAAGACCGCTCCCGCCTGGGCCCTTGAAAGCTCCTCTATCACGTATAGCAGGTTTTCGAGGCGGCAGGTCTCATCATAGAGGGACTGAAACTGCTGTTTGTCGGCGGGAAGGAGCCCGTCGATCATGCCAGCAAGCTCTCCTCTTATGGCGGTAAGCGGCGTCCTTATCTCATGGCTTATGTTACCCAGAAGCTTCTTCCTCAGAGCCTCCTGGGTCTCGAGAAACTTTGCCACCCTGTTGAAAGTATCCGATAGCCTGGCCACCTCGTCATGACCCTTGACCTTTACCCTGCCGCTCAGATCCCCTTCGATGATCCCCTGGGCTGCGGCGGCAAGCCTCTCCAGCGGGTCTGTCAGCCTCTTTGAAAAAAGTATGCTGAGCACGAATGCGATGCCGCCGAGGGCGATGACCGAAAACAGCCGGAACAGGTCCGAGCGCCTGACAAACACGGCCTCTCTTTCGGGCCGGAGGAATCTGACCTCCAGGCTGCCTATCTCCCTGCCGTTTAAGAAAAGCGGATAAGGCAAAAGCCGTCCGGACCGCCTTTTTGTCATCATGCCGGAGACCGCAAGCACTTTTTTCTTTATAACCGGGTGAAGGTTTTCAAGTGCCTGGTCCGTATCGGTGACAAGGACACGATGGCTGTCAAAAAGCCTGACCCTGAGGCCCATCATCAGCGCAAGCACTGCGTCGCCCTCGGCGTCCTGCCGGCTCCATGCGGAATTTTTTTCGTATGAGGATTCCAGGTCCGCCATTACCCAGTAGACCCTGTCCTCAAGCTGCCCTTCCTCATACTGTCTGAAGTCCTGCAGCATGAGATGCCTTATCACAAAAGAGGAGGTCAGCGCGATCGTGACCACCGACATGAGGAGGACGAAAAATTTAAACCAGAGGCCCCTAAAGAACATCCCGCTCCGCAACGAACTTGTATCCCAACCTGTGCACGGTTATTATCAGCGAAGGGTTCCTTGGGTCGTCCTCTATCTTCTGCCTTATGTTCTTGATATGTACGTCTATGGTCCGGTCGAACCCCTCGAACGTGTGGCCGAAGGCCTTTTCTATGAGCTTCTCTCTTGTTAAGACCAGATGCGGCGCCTGTGCGAACGCAAGCAGGATCCTGAATTCGCTGGGCGTGAAGTTTACGCTGGTGTCTCGTTTTTTTACTTCGAATTTGGGCCCGTCGATGCGTAGTGCCCCACCGTTGAAACTCATTTCCGGCCCGTTTTTGGCCTCCGGGGCTTCCTGTGCTGCCCAGGCCCTCTTTAGCACAGCCCTTACTCTGTAGACCATCTCCCTGGGATTGAAGGGCTTCACAATGTAGTCATCGGCCCCGAGAACAAACCCTTTAATCCGCTCTTCGGGCGCGGACCTGGCTGTCACCATTATCACGGGGATGTCTCCAAGCTTCTTGATCTCCCCTATTAGCTCTTCTCCCTGCATGCCTGGCAGCATGAGGTCCAGCATCACAACCGCCGGGCGTTCCGCCATGGCGGCATCCAGGGCCTCCTGGCCGTTTGAAGCGACCCTCACGCTGTAGCCGGCCTGCTCAAGATATACCTTGAGGACCCTGGCGATCTTGACGTCATCTTCAACGATGAGCACAAAATTGCTGGCCATACAATAATTTATTATAAATAAAAAACAAAAGGAGCATTTCTCCCGCGGGACGTGGCTTCGAGGAAAACATGAGTTTTCTTTTCTTTAAGCGGCTTTCATAACTTCTTAATATCGTGGATGTATCCTTTAAAAAAGACAGCTTTTAGAGGAGGCGAAATGATAAAATTTCCTGTCTTGCGCAGTATGCTGTTGTCGTGCGTGTGTGAAGCTGATTTATCAGACAATTTAACAAACAAAGGGGGGCGCATAGCATGAAGAAAATTCTCTTTAAAGCGGCGCTTGCCATTTCAGCCATATTGCTTATGGCCGGGCTTGCCTACGCAAGCGGCATTAACGTGACGGGGCACGCGGGGGACCTGAAGGTGCAGGTTACGACAGACAGGACCCCCGCCTCAGGCAGGAATGTGGTCACGGTCCGCTTATTTGACCGGGCGGGCAGGCCCGTTACCGACGCCCTGGTAAGGGTCTACTGGATGATGCCGCCCATGGGGACCATGCCTCTTATGAAGGGATATGCCGACGCGAAGCGTTCAGACACCGGGTACCGCGCGGTGATGAACCTGGAGAACTCGGGCGGTTGGCATATCATGGTAAAGGTGAAGCGGGCAGGCAGGCTCCTTCCGCCGATGAGATTTGATATCAATGCGGAATAAAGACAGATATTAATGCCGGGCAGGGGCACGGATAAAACGATCTTCCGGGTTGCGCTGCCGGTTTTTTTGTTTCTGTTTTTGTCCTTTTTGCCCAAGGCGCGGAGCGCCGCACCGCCTGGGCAAAGCCCCGGATTGGTTCAAAATCCGGCCGGGGGGCAAAAAGGGCATGCGGAGGCCGGAGCGCCCCAGCCGCTTGAGCTTAACGATCTTATAAATGAGGCCATGGCAAAAAATCCGCAGCTTGCGGCCTACGGATTCCTGGTATCCGCGCAGAGGCACAGGGTCCCGCAGGTGAAAAGCCTGCCCGATCCGATGGTCGCCGTGGGCTATCAGAACGAGGGGTGGGACAGGTATTCTTATGGAGATACCATCATGTCCCAGTGGATGTTTTCCGCTTCACAGACCTTTCCCTATCCCGGAAAGCTTGGCCTGAAGGGTCAGATAGCCGGAAAGGAGGCCCAATATGCGGGGGAGTCCTACGAGGACCTGAGGCTTAAGATAGCGCGGCAGGTCAAAGACCTGTATTTCGACCTGCTTCTTTACTACAAGGACCTGGACATCATAAGGCAGAGGGCCGGTCTTTATACCCAGCTTGAGAAAGCGGCGCTTGCCCGCTACTCCGCCGGGCTTGCCCCCCAGGAGGAAGTGATCCTGGCCCAGACCGAAAAATACACCCTCCTTGAAAAAAAAGAGAAGATAGAGCAGAAAATAACCGCCACGGATGCCGGCCTGGATTCCGTGCTTGGCAGGCCGGCCGGAAGCCCGCTTGGCAGGCCGGCAGAAACGGGCTACATGCTTGATGCCTCTTCCGCGGCCCCTCTGGTGGGAGCTGCGATAAGCGGCAGCCCCCGGATAAAGGCGCAGCAGAAGCTGGTGGAAGGGGCCAGGGCCGGGGTCGCGCTTGCCAGGAAGCAGTATTATCCGGACTTCACCGTAACGGGCGGCGTTGACAAGAAGGGCGGCCCTTACAAGGACGACTGGAGCCTGGTGACTGCCGTGAACGTCCCCCTTTATTACAGGACAAAGCAGCGGGAAGGGGTCCTGGAGGCACAGGCACTTCTCAGAAAGGCCAAAGCGGACCTTGAGGCCGGCAAGCTGTCTATTGCGTCCGATGTGGAGGGCTTTTTTTCCGTTGCGCAGTCGGCCGGCAACCTCATGGACCTGTACAGAAAGGGGCTCATACCGAAGACCTATCAGGATTTCGAGGCGGCGCTATCAGGCTACGTTGCGGGCAACGTGACTGCGCTTACCGCCATAAACAGGCTTAAGTCGCTGCTTGATTACGAGTTTGCTTATTGGCAGCAGTATACCGGCAGGCAAAAGGCCATCGCAGGGATAGAGGCCCTGACGGGTAAGACCGCTTACATAACGGAGGGTCCCGCAATGAGGGGCGGGCAACATGCAAGAAAGTAAAAAAATCAAAATCAAAAAAATCTTTTTTACCGTACTCATCCTGGCTATAGCCGCAGCCGCTTACGTTCTTTTTAGATCTGCAGGGCATGGAAAAACACGGTCGGCTTCGCAAAAGGCGCAGACTGCGGCCTTGCAAAACAGCTCTGCTGCGGCAAACTCAAACTCGGGCTCCGGCGGGGGGTGGGGTGATGATTCCGGGTGGGGCAATGAGAACGCCGAGGCCCCCACGGTGCATATATCCCGCGCGAAGCGGCAGCTTATAAATGTAAGCACCACCGCGGTGAAAGTAGTGCCCCTGGTAAAGACGGTCCGCACGGTGGGGGTGGTTACATATGACGAGGACAGGCTTGCCACGGTGAACACCAAGGTCGCAGGCTGGATAGATAAACTATACGTGGACTACACGGGGATGTATGTCAGGAAAGGGCAGCCGCTTGCAAAGATATACAGCCCGGAGCTCTATGCCACTCAGCAGGAATACCTGAACGTGCTTAAGTGGGCCGGAAACGGCGGGGGGAATAAGGGCGATACGGCTGGTTCCTTGGGGATAAACCGGATGCTGGCCGGCGATGCGGATTCGATGGTCGCCGCCGCCAGGCAGAGGCTGAAGCTCTATGACATCCCGGAGAGAGAGATAAAGCGTATAGAGGCCACCGGCAGGCCCATCCGGGACCTGACCATATACAGCCCGGTCAGCGGATATGTAGTCCAGAAAGATGCCGTGGCCGGACTTAAGGCAGAGCCGGGGCAGACGCTTTTTAACGTGGCGGACCTCTCCAGGGTCTGGATACTGGCCGACGTCTATGAGGACGACCTTTCCCTGGTAGGGACCGGGCGGTGGGCGGACATAACCCTGGGGGCGTTTCCGGGGCGCGTGTTCAGGGCCAGAATAGATTACGTCTACCCGGCTTTGTCAGGGCAGACAAGGACTGCAAAGGTAAGATTTTCCATACCCAACCCAAGGATGAGATTAAAGCCGCAGATGTATTCCGATGTGCTGATCAAATGCGACCTGGGCAAGAGGCTGGCCGTCCCCGCAAGCGCGGTCATAGACACGGGCTTAAGGCAGATAGTTTACGTGGACAGGGGCGGCGGCAACTTCGAGCCGCGGCAGATCACTACGGGTGTCAAGACCGATACCATGGTGGAGGTGCTGAGCGGGCTTAAGCCTGGAGACCGGGTGGCCACGGCGGGCACTTTCCTGATAGACTCTGAGTCCAGGCTTGAGGGCGTGACAAAATGAAGATGGATTCCCGCCCTCCCACTCCTTTCTACCGCGGAGGCTTTGCCCCTGCACCACGGAAAAATATCTATTATGAGACCTTTAATAAAGCCTCTTCGGAATTTTTTTGTGCGGGTGCACTTTTTTGTCATGGTTGTATCTGCCCGGCCCTTTCGTTCGGCCGGGCGGTTTTTTCACGGGCGTATGCAGACGGTCCCGTCAGGGTGTCTTCAGGGCGAAGAGACAAGCGATGGTCAAGATGCGGCAATTTGGCATCTGTCCGCCGCTTACTCCCTTTCTCAAGGACCGGGCAGATATCAAAAAACCCTATGCTACCCGGAAACCTGATCTGCCCACAGGAAAAAAATTCCTGAAGAGTCTTAATAAATGGAATAGGGGAACCTGGACAGAGTGATCCGCAAGATAATAGAGCTTAGCGCCAGAAACAGGCTGATGGTCTTCATCCTGTTTATTTTCCTTATTGTATGGGGAACGCTCTCGCTGATGAGGACCCCTCTGGATGCCCTGCCAGACTTGAGCGACACCCAGGTAATCGTATATACGAAATGGACGGGCAGGAGCCCCGACCTGGTGGAAGACCAGATCACCTATCCCATAACCTCAACGCTCCTTGCCGCCCCCGATGTGAAGGCGGTAAGAGGGTTTTCCTTCCTGGGGACCTCTTTCGTCTACGTGATATTCAAGGGCGGCACGGACATCTACTGGGCCAGAAGCCGCGTCCTTGAATATCTGCAGTCCGTGAAATCAAAACTGCCGCCAGGGGTCAGCCCGCAGCTTGGCCCAGACGCAACCGGGGTGGGCTGGGGGTTCGAGTACGCGCTGGTGGACGACACCGGACAGCACGACCTGGCCCAGTTGCGCACGATACAGGACTGGAACATAAAGCTTGCCCTGGAGAGCGTCCCGGGGGTGGCGGAGGTGGCAAGCGTCGGCGGGTTCGTGAAGCAATACCAGGTAAACGTGGACCCCGTCAAGCTCCTTGCCTATAACATCCCGATGACAAGCGTGCTTTCGGCAGTGAGGCGGAGCAACCTGGATGTGGAGGGCAGGGTGCTTGACATGTCCGGACGGGAATACATGGTGCGCGGCAGGGGATATATAAAAAACCTTGACGACCTCCGCTACATTCCAGTGGGTACAAACGGCGACGGCACCCCGATATACCTGAAGGACGTGGCCACAGTGGAGCTTGGCCCGGAGATGAGGCGCGGCCTGGCCGACCTTAACGGAGAGGGCGAGGTGGCGGGAGGCATAGTCGTCGTAAGGTTCGGGGAAAACGTGGCAAACGTAATAAACCGGGTAAAGCAGAAGATAAAAACCGACATAGCCCCAAGCCTGCCAAAAGGCGTGAGGATAGTAACCACATACGACAGGTCGGACCTCATCAGGCGCTCGGTGGGCACACTGAAGGACGAGATAATAAAGCTTTCAATTGCCGTAAGCGTTGTCTGCCTGGTGTTCCTGTTCCACCTGCCAAGCGCCCTGGTGGTGATACTTACGCTACCCATAGCCATACTGATGGCCTTCATCTGCATGTATTACCTTGGCGTAACCTCCAACATAATGAGCTTAAGCGGAATAGCCATAGCCATAGGCGCGATGGTGGACGCATCCATAATAATGGTGGAGAACGCCCACAAGAAGCTTGAGGAGTGGGATTTGCAAGGTCGCCCTGGCGGCAGGGCTGAGGTCATAATAGAGGCGGCCAAGGAGGTGGGGCCCTCGCTTTTCTTCTCCCTGCTTGTCATAACGGCGGGCTTTCTGCCCGTTTTTGCCCTCAGGCAGCAGGCGGGAAGGCTGTTCAAGCCCCTGGCCTACACGAAGACCTTCGCCATGCTATTTTCCTCCTTCATAGCCATAACGCTCACACCTGTGCTGATGGGCCTTTTCATAAGAGGGAAGGTGAGGCCGGAGCATGCAAATCCGGTGAGCCGCTTTCTGCACAAGGTCTATCATCCGGTGGCGGATGCCGCCCTGCGGCACAAAAAACTGGTCATACTGGCTGCCGTGGTTATCCTTGGGCTTACGGTAATTCCTTATGAAAGGCTTGGCTCGGAGTTCATGCCTCCGCTTTACGAGGGCACCATACTCTATATGCCCGTCACCCTCCCCGGGGCATCAGTGGGCACCTCCTCAAGGCTTCTTCAGCTTGAGGACAGGATGCTAAAGGAGTTCCCGGAGGTGGCAAGCGTGTTCGGGAAGGCGGGCAGGGCGGACACCGCCACGGACCCTGCCCCGCTTGAGATGTTCGAGACGGTTGTGAACCTGAAGCCTGAGGACCAGTGGCCAAAGGGGATGACGGTCCGGAGGCTTGAGGACCAGATGAACGAGAAGCTCCAGATACCCGGGGTTTCAAACGACTTTACCATGCCCATAAAGGCGCGCATAGACATGCTGGCCACAGGCATAAGGACGCCCCTCGGGATAAAGATACTTGGGCCGGACCTGAACGTGATTGACTCGATCGGACAGCGGATACAGGACCGGCTGAAAGGGGCCCCCGGCTTAAGGAGCGTCTATGCCGAACGGGCGGCGCAGGGGTATTTCCTGGATATAAAAGTAAACCGGGCGGAGGCCGCCAGGTACGGGCTTTCGGTCGAGGACGTGCAGGACATAATACAGTCCGCCATAGGCGGGGCGGACCTGACGACCACGGTGGAAGGGATCGAGCGCTATCCGGTAAACGTAAGGTACAAGCGCGAGCTCAGGGACAGCGTATACGACATAAAACATGTGCTGGTGCCGGTCGCCATGCCCTTGGAGGCCGGGCCTGCGCAGGCATCTTTTTCTGCCACCGGCATACCCGGCTTCTCGATGCCGGGTGCGGCAGGCGCACCTTCCTATGCCGCCCCCGGAATGGTCCCCGTGCCGGATGGCTATCCCGAGGCAAAGCCCGCAGTGGCCCAGGTGCCGCTTGGGGAGCTAGCCAGCATCAGGTTCGTAAAAGGCCCCTCGATGATAAAAAGCGAGGAGGGCTTCCCGGCCTCCTACGTTTACATAGACTATTCCGGCTCGGACATGGGCGGGTTCGTCAGGGAGCTCAAGGGAAGGCTAAAGACCCTGAGCATCCCGCCCGGCTATCACATAGAGTGGAGCGGCGAGTACCGGTATATGGAGCAGACCGCAAAGAGGCTTAAGATGGTCATCCCGCTTACGGTGCTCTTGATCTTCGTGCTCATATACCTGAACACAAGGTCGGCCGCGAAATCGGTTATCGTCCTTCTGGCGGTGCCCTTTTCCCTTGTGGGCTCGTTCTGGTTCCTGTATCTGCTGCATTACAACATGAGCACCGCTGTCTGGGTGGGCCTTATCGCCCTGGCCGGGCTCGACGCCGAGACCGGGGTGGTCATGCTCCTTTATCTGGACCTGGCCTTCGAGAGGTGGCGGCGGGAGGGCCGGCTGCACGGACGCGGCGACCTCAAGGACGCGGTCATGGAAGGGGCGGTCAAGAGGATAAGGCCAAAGATAATGACGGTGAGCGTCATACTGGCAGGTCTCATCCCGGTAATGTTCTCCCATGGCGCGGGCTCAGACGTTATGAAGAGGATAGCCGCGCCGATGGTGGGCGGCGTTGTGACCTCCACCCTGCTTGAGCTCATAATCTATCCGTCCATATACATGCTGTGGAAGGAACGGGAGCTTTTCGGGAAGCGGAGTTTTAAATAGTTTCCTTTGCTAAAGGAATTCAGTTCTTTGCCATTTCCTTTTTGCTGTATTCCTCCCGTTCGTCATTCCCGCATGTCTTAAGCGGGAATCCAGTGGCTTTGCCTTTGATTTTAAAAACAAAAGTCCCTGGATTCCCGATTACTACCCCGGGAATGACGGCAAAAAATTCCTGAACCAAATGTAAAGAAGCGTTAGACGCACTACACTGGGGTCCGGCCGGAGCTCTCCGGCCCTTTTTTACAACAAACCGCAGCAAAAAACACACACTGCCTCGCAGGCGGCAGAAATTGTTTTTCCGCCATAAGCCCTTTTAAAACAAGGATAAATTCATTTTTCTGCCCCTTTGGCCTTTTTTTTGCTTGTGATGACTCGGCCATGCATTGGAGATAAAATTTGAATGGAGGCGGAAAGCCAAAAAAATCTTGACAAAAAAGACCGGGAATTGATATAAAAATGCACTATTTAGAGCCGGGTGAAAGAAAATAATTTTTTAATAACGATGATTTTTAAAGATTAAACCCGGGGGAGGTGATGCGGGAAGAAAGAGTGTAAAGGGGAGAGCCCAAGCAAAGGGAAATAAAAACAAAAAAATCCGCCTTTGGCGGACGGAGGGGGCAACGATAAGCCCGCCTAACAAACAGGAGGTTAGGAATTTGAAGAAGTCCATAGCATTAATAATCGGCTTGCTTTTTGTCTTAGGTTTTGCGGCTACGGCCTTCGCGATACACGCAGAGATTCCTTCTGAGACTGCTATAGTCGCGGCTGGCACCACTCACATCACGATGAGCGGAGATTTAAGGGTAAGGGGATGGCTCAAGGACAATCTGAATCAGAGCGGCACCCCGATTGATCATTCAAATGATGCTTATTATGACGAGAGGGTAAGGCTTGCGGTTGATGCTTCCTCGGGCCCCGTTTCCGGCAGGATACACCTGGAGTCCAATCTCGGCAGCAACGACGTCACCGAGTGGGGCGGTGCTTCTGCCGCAGCTCCGGCCGCGGGTGCTGGCGCAAATTTTGACGGCAAACAGTCCAATGGCATCGGCATTCTTGAGGCATGGATCAACTACGCTGGCAGCGGCCTTCTGGGCGTGCCAAGCGGCATCAAGGTGGGCCACATGCCTTTGGCCCTGGGCCCGGCCCCGCTTTTCTTTGACCACAGGAAGTTTGGCGACGATGCGATCGTTGCTTACACCAACCCGACTCCTAACACGCACCTGACCGCTCTTACCGTCAAGGCTGCTGACAACTCTCAGACCACGGGTGCGACAGCGGGCAGTGATAACAAGGATATCGACGCCTATGTTGCCGTGGCCAACGGCGAGTTTGCCGGCCAGGAGCTTGGCGTAGATTACACCTATGTTAATGACCCAAGTGGTGAGTTCCTGCACACCGGCCAGTCTCTGTCCCTGCAGGATCTGGGCCTCTTTGCGAGCGGCAATGTCTACGGCGTAAGCTACACGGCCGAGGGAGACTTCCAGTTCGGCAAGCTGGCTGACAACCTGGATGCCTCGGGCTACGGTCTCTGGCTTAACCTTGGCTACAAGCTTGCTCCCATCAACATAAGGGCGACGTTCGCTGACGGCAGCGGCGATGCGGCTCCGGGGGCAAACGACCATAATTTCATCAACTTCCTCTCAAGCGACAGGCGCTACACCCTGGTATATGAATATACTCTCGTCACCGCAAATGGCGCAGAGCACACCGGCATAGCCAATACCCAGGTGTATAACGTCGGCGTTGATTACTCGCCGCTGGCGGCGCTCAAGCTCTCCCTCGATGGTTACTACCTCAGGGCAAACTCCACCAAGGCTGGCATAAGCAAGGATCTCGGCACCGAAGTTGACTTCGGCGCAAGCTACAAGCTTACGAAGAACCTGCTTTACTTCTTCAACGCCGGCGTTATGTCCGAGGGTGATTTCTACAAGAACACCTATGGCACGACGGGCGACACGACCCCCATGGTCGTTATGCACGGCCTGGAGATGGCGTTCTAAAAAAAGCCGCACCAAGGTTTAACACAAAAAGGCCGGGCATCTGCCCGGCCTTTTTTATGCCGCCGTTCCGGCGGGCACCAGGGTTATTCTGCATGGAAAATGTGAATTATAGAGGAGCATAATCCTGAATGGAAAGATTTATATGACGACCTGTTAAAAGACTCTGGATTCCCGCCTTAGCGGGAATGACGTCAAATGAATTAAAAGCGTGACAGGGATACGCATGCCCGAATGACTTGATAGGGCGTCCACTGTGAAGAGGTTTTAAAAGGTCTCGCCTACTCTTTTTTCTTTATTCCGTATTTCTTCATAAGCGCATGCAGATTGGGCCTCTCCATGCCCACCTCGCGGGCGGCGCGGGTAACGTTCCAGCCGTTTCTCTGAAGGGCCCCAAGGACGAACGTGCGCTCCAGGCGGCCCGCCGCCTCGTCTTTTGCCTTTTTTTTCATCTGCCGGAGTTCCTTCAGCGTCATTTTTCCGGGACTGTCTGGCGGGGCATCAGTTGCTTGACCTTCCTTTTGCCTCACCCGCCGCTTCGCTGCCCCCCCTCCCACCGGGATAGGAGCAGGAGCCGGGGTGGGGGGGAGAGCATCCCTGCCTTCAAGCAGAATCTCTTTTTCACCAACCGTTTTTGAGCGGGCAAGTATGACCGCCCGGTGCACCGCGTTTTCAAGCTCGCGGACGTTTCCCGGCCAGTTGTGGCGCATGAGCAGCCTCATGGCCTGGGCCGATATGAACTCCACGTCTTTTCCGGCCTGCCCGGAATATTTTTTAAGGAAATGGTGGACAAGTGCGGGTATGTCGTCCAGGCGCTCCCTGAGGGGCGGTATCCTGAGCGGGAAGACGTTCAGGCGGTAGTAAAAGTCTTCCCTGAACTCCCCGCTTCTGACCATATCAAGAAGGTCCCTGTTGGTTGCCGCGATGAACCTCACATCTGCCGAAAGCGTCTGCCTTCCCCCAACAGGCCGGTACTCCTTTTCCTGCAGGACCCGCAGAAGCTTCGCCTGCAACTGAAGCGGCAGGTTGCCGATCTCGTCAAAAAAAAGCGTGCCCCCGACGGCAAGCTCTATGAGCCCTTTTTCAGTCGTGTCCGCACCGGTGAAGGAGCCCTTCATATGGCCGAAAAGCTCGCTTTCCATGACGGATTCGGGTATGGTCACGCAGTCTATGACCATGAACGGTCCTTCTTTTCTCGGGCTGTTATAGTGGATGGCCCTGGCTACAAGCTCTTTGCCTGTGCCGGACTCCCCGGTTATCAATACAGTGCTGTCCACCCCGGCCACGGTGGAGACCAGCTCGAACACCCTTTGCATGGGCGCGGAGCCGCCTACCATGTTTTCCAGACTGTAAAGCGACCTGACCTCGCGCTTGAGCCTGCTGTTCTCGGAGATAAGCCTCTTCCTCTCCATACAGCGCCTCACAGCATGAAGCAGGTCTTCCGGGTTGATGGGCTTTTCTATGTAATCGTAGGCCCCGTAGCGCAGAGCGGCCACGGCGCCAGACACCGTGCCGTAGCCCGTTATTATTATGACCTCGGTCCCCGGGGATATTTCCTTTACCCGCTTCAAAAACTCCAGGCCGTCCATCTCCGGCATCTTGAGGTCTGAAAGGACAAGGTCGACAGAGAAAGTGCCCGCAAAAGAAAGGGCCTCCCCTGGGCTCGCGGTGGTCTTCACCCAATAGCCCGCGGGCTCCAGGACGCGTTGGGCGCTCTTTCTTATTATCTCCTCGTCGTCAAGGACAAGGATTTTAGTTAAGGGCCGTGTCATAAGTGTTTTTGTTTTTTGGCAGGCACCCGCCTGTGCCTTGAAAGAGAGACAAACGGGCCCAGCCAAGGGCAGCATCTTGATCATTTTTTCCGCTTATCCGGTTAATCGCCATCATTCCGGCCAGATTTATTGAGGTTGCGAATAAAAAAGGGCGGAATCGCGCTTTTGCAAGTAAAAGATTCCAGGCGCGCTTCGCTTGCGGGAATGACGTGCATAAACCGGACAAGCACATCATTTTTTTTGACATTAGCCCCGATAGCGCCCCCAAAGCGGGCGGAACGCGTCCTTTTTAATCAACCGTTTTTCTCTCCTTCAGAGCGTCCTTTACAACGGCCAGAAGGGACTCCGGGCTGAAGGGCTTCTCTATGTAGTTGTAGGCGCCGGTCATCGTGGCCCTGACGGCGTTGTCCAGGGTGCTGTAGCCGGTCACTATGATAACCTTGGCATCGGGGAGCCTTTTTTTTATCTCCCCCATCACCTCCAGGCCGTCCATGTTGGGCATCTTCAGGTCGGTCAGCACGAGGTCGTATTTCTTGGCGCTTATCATCCTGAGGGCGCTCGGTCCGTCGGCGGATGTGTCTATGTCGTAGCCGGCTGGCCTGAGTATGCGCTCGCAGCTCATTCTCACGATCTCCTCGTCATCAATTGCCAGGATTTTTTGCCTCGCCGCTTTGTGCATTTCTCCACTCTCCTTTTCTCTGTACCGGGAGCCTTATGAAGAAGCTGGCGCCCTTGCCGGGCCCGCTTTTTACCAGGATGTCTCCGCCATGCTTTTTGATGATGCCGTAGCTGACTGAAAGCCCAAGCCCCGTCCCCTTGCCAACTGGCTTGGTGGTAAAGAAGGGCTCGAATATCTTCCCTATATTGGCCTCCGGGATGCCGGGGCCTGTGTCGCTGAACTCGGTCTCTATGATGTCCTTTCCGTCCACGGTAAGCGGCCTTGTGGTTATGTTTATGGCCCCTTTTTCGTTCATGGCGTCCGAGGCGTTCAGGAGCATGTTCAGAAAGACCTGCTGTATCTGGTTTGGATCCGCAAGCACCGAGGGCAACCCCGGCGCAAACTCGAGGGTGAAGTTGATATTGTAAAAACGTGCCTGGTGCCTTATCATCGCCACGGTGGCCTCAAGCAGGGCGTTCAGGTTTATCTCAGCCAGCTCAAA
>JAKAMR010000142.1 GCA_021812785.1 Nitrospirota bacterium | reverse complement strand
AGGCGCATCGTGCAGCGCTCGCGAGAATCCGAGAGCGCTGCCCGCTACGTCTTACTCGGGAATCAAGCCGCGCTTGATACGGCTCGAGTACCAGTACACGCACGCGATGGTGGTCTTGCAGTCCTTGTGCTTTTTCTGCACCGCTTCCAGGACTTTCTGCGGCGTCCTGCCTGCCCGCAGACCCGCGATGATCGAAGCGGCAATCGTGCCGCCTTTTTTCACCGCCTGCTTGACTTCCTTGACTTTTGCCTTCTTGCCCTTGACTTTCGGCGCGGGTTTGGCCGCGTTCGCGGTGTCCGCCTGCACTTGCGAGAGAAGGGACTTCATGGCGCTGGTCATTTTGACTCTCCTTGGAATGCAGCGGGAAATTCCGCTGCTGACTGCGGACTGCGATTGCGTCGCACGCAATCCGCACTCAGCAGCGCCGCACTGCGCGGCACTACCGCCTTTGGAGAGAGTCTGCCGAATTGTTAAGGAACGAGCGCTGCGCTGCGTGCTGCTATCAGGCGTCTTACGCGATGCCATGCAGTGCATGACATGGCTGCATTAGAGCATGAGAATTGGAGCAGTGCAAGCACTTTTGGACGACATAGCGAAACAAATTTGACTTGAGCTGGCATAGAGCCTGCTACGCGCGTGCGGACAATGTTTGACGCGTGACGCACGCGCGCCTGGGCGCGAATATCTTTGGGGCGCGTCGCAAGGGATTGCGCCAGTACGCGCGCGTATGCGCGTGCGCGCCATATGGCCCGCATGGCATACGTCATATTTCAAAAAGCTAGTATTTAAGTACATAAGTATCAAAGGCTTAGGTACTTACGTACTAGCTTTTTAGCTATACGGTCGCACGCGCAGGCACGCGCAAGGGTTTGCGATTCCTTTACATTCGCTTTGCTTGGTTTGTCCATACGCGCGTGACCCGCGCACGCTCCTTCCGGGTCTCGAGGTCCATTCGCGCGTCATGCGTCACGCGCGGATAGGACTCGCGCCTGGTTCCTGGCCTCTTCCGCGCGTCATGCGTCATGCGCGGATACCAGAGCCTCGAAACTGGCCTCGACATACGCGCGTGAGGCGAGCGCGATCTACCGCGCCAGGGCGTCACGCGCGTATGGTCCCTGGTCGAGAGGGTGGGGAGGCGAGCACCGTCGCCCTTGCCGATTTTGTTACTGCGCTACAGCCGCCGGTATTTCTCAATGTTCTCTAGTTCTCTAGACGTTACCGTCTATTCTCTAGTTTCCTGTGGCCGAGCGGCGTGAATCTCCAGGGAAACGGCCGTATTTCCCCAGTGGCACGGCCGTGTGTTATATTGCGCCGATGCCGAAACCCTTGAAGAAGAAGCTTCTCTCCAAGAAGCTGCCCGCCGCGCCGCGGGACTCGTACTATGACCCCAAAACGGGCGTGATGACACTGCATCCCGTAAAGGAGCCTGTCACTTTCGGGGAGTCTATCGCTCATGCAATGGGCCGGCTGGGCGGCAAAGAGGGCCTGGCGCACTGGGCCAGGCACAATCCCGGCCACTTCTACACGCTCGCAGCGCGTACGCTGCCGCTGGAGCTGGCCGGCAAGGACGGAGGCCCGGTCGAAGTCACGTTCGTGGACCCGCTGGCTGCGGTTGCCCGAAAAAGCCTGGAAAAAGACGTCACTCCCAAAGGAAAGACAAAATGAAGGCAGGCGCACGTGCGAGCGCGTCGGCCCTGGCCGGCCAGAACCTCGGCCGGTCCGCGAAATCGGTAATACTGCCGAATCAGTGGAACGCCAGGCAGTACCAGGCTGCGCTCTGGCGGGCCATGATGGACGAAAAATCGCCGAAGAAGAGGGCTGCGATCGTCTGGCCCAGACGCGGCGGCAAGGACAGGTCGGCCCTGGCCATCACTTCGGTCAAGGCCATGCGTAAACCGGCCACCTACTGGCATATGTTGCCCACCAACGTGCAGGCCCGGCGCGTGATCTGGGACGCCGTGTCGCGGAACGGAGGCCGGCTGATCGACGAAGTCTTCCCGCCGGCGATACAGGCGGGCAAGAACGAATCGGAGATGGGCATCGAGCTGAAAGGCTCGAGTCGGTGGTACGCGGTCGGGTCGGACAACTACGACCGCCTGGTCGGCTCAGACCCGTTCGGCGTGGTGTTCTCGGAGTGGGCGCTCTGCAACCCGGCTGCATGGGACTACATCAGGCCCATCCTGGCAGAGAACGGCGGGTGGGCGATGTTCCTCTACACGCCGCGAGGCAGGAACCACGGATACAGCCTGTACAACATGGCGGCGAGCAACCCCGACTGGTTCTGCGAGCTGCTCACGGCCGAGGATACCGGCCACATCTCGAGAGAGGACATCGAGGCGGAGCGCCGGGCAGGGATGCCGGAGGACATGATTCAGCAGGAGTTCTATTGCTCCTTCACGGCAGGCGCGGCCGGGTCCTACTACGGCAAGCTGATGGAAGAAGCGAGGGCGCAGGGTCGCATCACGGTAATCCCGTACGACCCGGGCTACGGCCTCGAGCTGTGGATGGACCTCGGCTACGACGACGCGACCGCGGTCTGGTTCATGCAGCCGAAAGGGATGGCGCTGCACGCGATCAAGTACCGGGAATACCGCTCGATGAGCATCCCGCGCATCTGCGAGAAGCTGAAAGAGGAGCTGAAGGGCGCGAAAGTGGACCTGCTCAGGCTGCCCCACGACGGCGAGGCCCACGAGCAGGGCACGGGTCGGACGAAACGCGAGATGTACGAAGACGGGCTGGGCTGCGGGTCAGAGGTTTCGCCCAGGCCGAAGAACAACGAGGCCCTGGCCGAGCAGATCAACGGCGTGCGGAACCTGCTTCCCCTGACGTCATTCGACGGGAAGGAGTGCGAGGCAGGGGTATTTGCCCTGGAGTCGTACTGCCGCGAGTGGGACGAGAAAACCAAGTCGTACGCCCTTCGTCCCAAGCACGACTGGTCCTCGCACGGCGCAGACTCGTATCGCACGGGCGCGGCACGGCACAGGCCAGGGCTGTTCGGGGGAACCTCGATTGCAATGCCGGGCGATCGTGCTATTATGCGCGTTCGCAAGCCTCGGGTCTTGAGACCCGACGGGA
>JAKAMR010000141.1 GCA_021812785.1 Nitrospirota bacterium | reverse complement strand
CAATGGCGCACGGATTCTCCACTGACCTATGGCACACCAGCTCGTTATCGTAGAATCACCGGCAAAAGCCAAGACCATCCAGAAATACCTAGGGGATGATTTTCAGGTGCTTGCGTCCTACGGCCATGTCCGTGACCTGCAGCCCAAAGAGGGCGCCGTGGACACGGAGCATGACTTCGCCATGCGCTACGCCGCCATCGAGCGCAACGAGCGCCATGTGGACGCCATCGCCAAGGCCCTGCGTGGCGCCGACAAGCTCTGGCTCGCTACCGATCCGGATCGTGAAGGCGAGGCCATCTCCTGGCATCTGGTGGAGCTGCTGCGCGAACGTCATCTTCTCGGCAGCAAGCCCGCGCGACGCGTGGTCTTCCACGAAATTACCAAAAAAGCCGTGCAGGAAGCCATCGCCCATCCCCGTGAAATCGCCATGGATCTGGTCAACGCCCAGCAGGCGCGCCGCGCCCTCGATTACCTGGTGGGCTTCAACCTGTCGCCGCTGCTCTGGCGCAAGGTGCGTCCGGGGCTCTCCGCGGGGCGGGTACAAAGTGCTGCGCTACGCCTGATCTGTGAGCGCGAAGCTGAAATCGAAGCCTTCGTCAGTCGCGAATACTGGACCATCACCAGCCGCCTGCAACACGCGGGCAGCACGTTCACCGGCCGTCTGACCCACTGGCAGAATAAAAAACTCGAACAATTCGACATCACCGACAGTGGCCAGGCCGAGGCCATCCGTAGCGGCATGGAAGACGATCTCGGTCGCCAGTCACTACGGGTCCGGGAAGTGGAGCGCAAGAGCCGGCAGCGCCAGCCGGCAGCGCCCTTCACCACCTCCACCCTGCAGCAGGAAGCGTCGCGCAAGCTTGGCTTCAACGCCAGCCGGACCATGCGTGTTGCCCAACAGCTTTATGAGGGCATCAATATCGGCAATGAGACGGTGGGTCTCATCAGCTATATGCGTACCGATGCCGTAAATCTCGCCGAAGAGGCCATCGCCTCTATCCGTACTTTTATCGATGGCTACTACGGCAGCGAATTTGTCCCCCAGACGCCGCGCCGCTACAAGACCAAAACCAAGAACGCCCAGGAAGCACACGAAGCCATCCGTCCTACGGATATCACCCGCACCCCGGAATCCCTCCAGGGAGTGCTGGAACGCGATCTCTGGCGACTGTACGAGCTAGTCTGGAAGCGCAGCATCGCCTGCCAGATGGCGCCTGCCCGCCTCGATCTCGTCGCCGTGGATATGGATGCCGGGACACACTGGACCCTGCGCGCCAACGGCTCCACGGTGACCTTTCCCGGCTTCATGGCCGTCTATCAGGAAGGTAAAGACGACGGCGACGAAGATGAGAGCAACCGTATCCTGCCACCCCTCGATGCCGGCGACGAACCTCAGGTGCTTGGCGTCGATCCCGAACAGCACTTTACCGAGCCGCCCCCCCGTTACAGCGACGCCACCCTGGTCAAAACCCTGGAAGCCTACGGCATCGGCCGGCCTTCCACCTACGCCAGCATCATTCAGACCCTGCAGAACCGCGAATATGTCGCCGTCGAGCAGCGCCGATTCCGGCCCACCGACCTCGGCCGGGTAGTCGGCCGGTTTCTGACCAATCACTTTGAACGATACGTAGACTACGGCTTCACCGCCAGCATGGAAGATGAGCTCGACGCCATCTCCCGCGGCGAAAAGCAATGGCAGCCCGTCCTCAGTGCGTTCTGGAGCCCTTTCCGCGCGCTGCTCGACGAAAAAGCCAACGTCAGCCGCGCCGAAGCGACCAGTGAGGCGCTGGAGGAAACCTGCCCGCAATGTGGCAAGCCCTTATTTCTGCGCCTCGGGCGCCATGGGCGTTTCGTGGCCTGCTCCGGCTATCCCGAATGTAATTATACCCGCCCGGTGGAGGGCCCTCGCGAACCCGATGAGCCCGTAGGGCGCGACTGCCCCGATTGTGGCAAGCCGTTGGTGTACAAAACCGGGCGTTATGGCCGTTTCATCTCCTGCAGCGGCTATCCGGAATGTAAACATATCGAACCGCTGACTCAGCCAAAATCGTCGGGCGTCACCTGTCCCCAGTGCGGTGAGGGCGACCTGGTGGAAAAACGCAGCCGCTACGGCAAGGTTTTTTATTCCTGCAGCACCTACCCCAAATGCACCTACGCCGTCTGGGGACCACCGGTGGCACGGCCTTGCCCGCGTTGCGGCTGGCCAATCATGATCGAGAAAAGCGGCAAACGTCTCGGTGAACAACTGGCCTGCCCTCAGAGCGAATGTGCTTTCCATTTCCCAGTGAACGCCAGCGACGCGGAAATCGCCGCCCTGCTGCCCGGATACACCCCGCCGCCGCCCCGCGAAAAGCGCGCGAACCCGGCCAAGAAGGCCGCGCCCGTCCGCAAAACGACAGCGAAGGCGGCCAAAAAACCGGCGAAAGCCAAAACGACGAGCGCCGCAGCAAAAAAGCCCGCCGCATCCAGACGCATGGCATCGTCGACCGGCGAAGGCAAGACGCCCCCATCTCGTAAACGTGCCGCGAAAAGTGCCAGCGATTCATGACCTACGTCGTTACCGAAAACTGTATCCAGTGTAAATATACCGATTGCGCGGAAGTCTGCCCGGTGGAGTGCTTCCACGAAGGGCCGAACTTCCTCGTCATTGATCCCGTGGAGTGCATCGACTGTGCTGCCTGCGTGCCCGAGTGCCCGGCCGACGCGATCTTCGCAGACGACGAGGTGCCAGCCGACCAGCAGGACTTTACCGCCATCAATGCGGAGCTTGCCCGAGACTGGCCGGTCATCCTCCGTAAAAAAGCCGCCTTACCGGATGCGGAAACCTGGAATGGCAAGAGCGGCAAACGCTCTTTGCTGCGACGCTCATGAAGCGGTGCGCGCCGATGTTTCACGTGAAACATGGCTAATTCCCGCTCCCCAGGCACGGAATCCAACGCACCCCTACACGTGGCCGGGGGCGTGTTCACCCTCTCCATCCTCCATCTGGAAAGCAATGATCCACAGCAACTCGCCCGGCGCATCGCCGAAGAGCATCGCCACCACCCAGCAGCGGCCGATTTTCATCGCCATGCGCCGGTGGTCCTGGATCTGAGTGCCATACCAGAAG
>JAKAMR010000140.1 GCA_021812785.1 Nitrospirota bacterium | reverse complement strand
CAGGCCAGCCTAAAGTGGGTGATAAGTGTGTCGCTGAAGTGGACACGACCCGCCGCCACGACATCATGCGCAATCACACTGCGACCCATCTGCTTCACAAAGCCTTGCACGAAGTCCTCGGCGGCCACGCGCGGCAGGCGGGTTCGCTCGTCGCGCCGACCCACCTCCGCTTCGATTTTACCCAGCCCGAGGCGATGACCCCCGAACAGATCGAGCGCGTCGAGAAGATGGTCAACGACGCAATTGCGGCGGATATGCCTGTCCGCAAGGAAATTAAATCGCTGGACGAGGCCAGGGCGGGCGGCGCGATGGCGCTCTTTGGTGAGAAATACGGCGAGACCGTCCGCACGATTTCGATCATGGAGTCTGACAGTTCTACTGTCGAAAAGTATTCCTACGAACTCTGCGGCGGCACACACCTCGACCGCACCTCGGACGTCGGCGCGTTTCTCATCGTCAGCGAGGGATCGGCCGCGGCGGGCATCCGCCGCATCGAAGCGGTGACAGGCCGCGGGGCGTATGAGTTGACCGCCAAGCGTTTCAAGATGTTGAAGCAAACGGCCGCCTCGCTCAAATCTTCCATCGAGGAGGTTCCTGTCAAGGTTGAATCCTTGCAGGATGATGTTTCCGACCTCAAGAAGGAACTCGCCAATCTCCGCACGCAACAAGCGCTGGCGACTTTTGACCTTCAACTTTCGACGGTGCAGACCGTCAAGGAAGTTCATGTTCTGGCGCTTGAAATTTCCGACTCGAACGTGGATACCCTGCGCCTGCTGGCCGACAAGTTCCGCGAGAAATATCCTGTCAGCGGCGCGGCGGTTCTCGCAACGGGATCGACCGTCATCGCGGCGGTGACCGAGGATCTCGTCAAGCGCGGAGTCAAGGCGGGGGATTTGATCGTCGGCATCGGCGGCAAGGGCGGCGGCCGTCCCAACCTGGCGCAGGGAAGTCTGCCCGAAGGTCAGGTCAAGGATGCGTTGGGAAAGGTTGCAAAAGTTGTCGGAGAAAAATTGAAATAGGTACGATGGGCGGCCCAGCAGGTCGCCCTTTTTTATGTATAATCTTCGCCACAGAAAAGGAGTTGACATGTCCATGCTTCGTAAATCACTTATCGTTATTCCCGTCCTGGTTTTTATCCTTGCTTGCCAGGCGGTCGCGCGCCCTGTTCAACAAGTGCAGGAGACTGCTGGAACCGCCGCCGCGTTCGCCACGCAGGCAGGCGATCTTGTCACCCAGGTCGCGCCCATCCAGTCGGCTATCCCCGATGTGCCAGGCGATGTGTTCAACCCGCAATCCCCGCCGCTGTCTGAATGGAAGGGCATTCCTGTCATGCCGCAGGCCATTGCAGGCCAGGAATCCGATGGCATGTATGTTTACAAAATCGCCGTAAGCGCGCAGGATGTGAAGGATTTCTACACCGCCCAATTGTCGTCTCTCGGCTGGGAGGAGGCTTTCTCCATGCCTGTGCAGGGTTCGTCCATTCAGGTGTTCACCAAACAAAATCAAACCCTGACCGTCTCCGTCATTTTGACGGACGGCGGGGACGTGATCGTCATGCTCACCTGGCAGTGATCCGCATGACCAGGTTTCTCAACGAAACCTGGTTCGTGTTTATAATGTCCCTGCATGAAGACTCATCTGCTCGCGCTCGAATCGCACGATGACCTCATCTCGGTCAAGGACCAAATGTCCTGGGCCAAGACGCCGCGCATCCTGCTCATCTGGCCGAAAGGCGAGCGCATCGCCCTCCGCCCGTTGGATTTGAAGATGCTCCAGCGGCACGCACGTTCGCTCGGCGCGACGCTCGGACTGGTGGCGCGCGACCCGCGCATCCGACGCGAAGCCGCGGCTCTTGGACTGCCTGTCTTCGATTCCCCGCGTGCGGCTCAGGCCGACCTTTGGCCTGACGCCAGGCCTCCAAAGTTTTCAAAACATCGGAAGTCTCCCTCTGAACTGCGCGCTCTGCGCGACGCCGCCTATCCCGCGCGCGGACGCTGGCAGTCGTATCCCGTCGTTCGCGGGGGTTTCTTCGTGCTGGGGGTGCTGGCTGTTTTGACGCTGGTTCTGCTTTTTCTGCCTCATGCAAAAATCACGCTCGCGCCTGAATCCAAAATCCAGAGCCTGACGATTCCCGTGGTGGCCGACCCTGCGCTGGATGCAGTTTTCATCGCGGGGAACATTCCCGCCCGCCAGGGGACGCGCGAAGCGGCGGGAAGTTTGCAGATCCCGTCCACAGGGGAGGCCGCCGTCCCTGTGGCGGGGGCGAAGGGCGTTGCCCGTTTCCGCAATTTGACTGCCTCCAAAATCCAAATCCCGCTGGGGACGGTTGTTCAAACCCTTGGCGCGTCGCCCATCCGATTCAAGACGACGCAGGAGGCGTTGATTGCCGCGGGCGCAGGCAAAACTGTGGACGTGCCCATCGAAGCGGTTCGCGCGGGGGCGGACGGAAATTTGCAAATGGATTTGATCCAGGCCATCGAAGGCCCGCTGGGGCTTTCGATGGCGGTGACCAACCCTGCGCCCACCTCGGGCGGAACGGAAAGCCGCGTGCCCGCGCCCAGCGCCGCCGACCGCGAACGTCTGCGCGTTCTGTTGCTGGAAAATTTGCGTGCGCAGGTTCAGCAAGATTGGCTGGCCGATCTGCCTTCGGGCAGTGTGATTTTTTCTGGTTCGTTGCGCGAACTGGCCGTGCTGGAGGAGACCTACAATCCGCCTGCGGGCGAGGCGGGCGCGACGCTTTCGTTGACCCTGCGCGTGCAATTCGCGGCGCGCTATGCCTCGGGGGAGGACCTGTCGCAACTGGCCGCGCTCGCCTTGACGGCTTCGCTGGAGGACGGTTTCTCCGCCGCGCCCGAAGCGCCGACCTTCCGCGCGGTTGGAATCCCCGTCACCGACGCGGGCGGCAGGACAAGTTTTCAACTGCAGGTGGAGCGTCGCATTTTTCGCGCCGTGGATGCGCGCCGTGTGCTTTCCCTGGCGGTGGGCCGCCGCGTGGACGCCGCCCTGGCGCAATGGAACAATACCTTCCAATTCTCCTCCCCGCCGCAAATTCAGATGAGTCCATCGTGGTGGCCGTGGCTTCCCCTCGCGCCATTCCGAATTGATGTGGTGATT
>JAKAMR010000139.1 GCA_021812785.1 Nitrospirota bacterium | reverse complement strand
GACGCGCCCCCGCCTTCTCATATTCATTGTCGCTGAATCCGCCTCCCACTCCCGCGTCATGCTCGACGTACACTTGGTGCCCAAGATGGGTGAGGATTTCCACCCCCGCCGGGGACAGGCCGACACGGTACTCGAATGGCCGTCGTTCTTTTGGGATACAAATGTTCATTGCGCCTCCACAAAAGGCTTCCGAAATCTCGAAGACTTCGGAAGCCTGAAATAACTACGCCATATTCAGCACATCACGAATGGACGGAAGCGCTCCGTCAATCGTGGCTTTGTCAATCACCAATGGCGGGGCGAAACGGATGACGTTGTCGTGCGTCTCTTTGGCGAGGATGCCTTTCGTTTGCAGCGCCTCGCAGAAACGCCGCGCCCCGCCCGCCTCGGGTTTCAACTCCACGCCGATCATCAGCCCGCGCCCGCGCACTTCCTTGACGTGCGGGCTGGGGATCTCGGCCAGTTGCTCCACAAAATACGCGCCCAGTTCATGCGCGCGCTCGGACAGTTTCTCCTCGCGGATCACACGCAGGGACGCGCGGGCAATCGCCGCCGCGAGCGGATTCCCGCCAAACGTCGAGCCGTGCTCGCCCGGCTGGAAGAGACCGAGGATGGGTTTGTCGGCGAGGACGGCGGAGATCGGGTAGAAGCCGCCCGAAAGCGCCTTGCCCACGATGACCACGTCCGGGCGGACATCCTCATGCTGGCTGGCGAACAGTTTGCCCGTCCGGCCCAGACCCGTTTGGATTTCGTCCGCGATCATTAGCACGTTGTTCTGTTTGCAAATCTCGGAGACTTTCTTCAAATATCCCTTCGGCGGGATGATGACGCCAGCCTCGCCCTGGATCGGCTCGACCATCACCGCGGCGGTGTTGGGGTTGACGGCTTTCTGGACCGCGTCCGCGTCGCCGTAGGGGACGACGACAAAGCCCGGCGTGAAGGGACCGAAGTCGTCACGGTAGAGCGGCTCGGTGGAAAATGAAACGATGGTGGTGGTGCGCCCGTGGAAGTTGCCCGAGGCGACGATGATCTCGGCCCGGTGGCGCGGCACGCCCTTGACTCGATAGGCCCACTTGCGCGCGAGTTTCACCGCCGTCTCGACCGCCTCCGCCCCGCTGTTCATCGGCAGGGACATGTCGTAGCCGGTCATGTCGGAAAATTCCTTGTAGAAGAGCGGCAGTTGATCGTTGCGGAAGGCGCGCGAGGTGAGCGTGACCTTCTTCGCCTGTTCGAGCATGGCGTTGAGAATCTCTGGATGGACGTGACCTTGATTGACGGCGGAATATGCGCTGAGGCAATCGAGATATTTTTTGCCGTCCACGTCATAGACCCACACACCCTCGGCCTTTTCGATCACCACGTCGAGCGGATGGTAGTTGTGCGCGCCGTACTGTTCTTCTAGAGCGATGTAATCCTGGGTTTTCATGGAACTCCGTTGTTTGTCATTCGGGATTCGAGATTCGGGATTCGGCGTTCGATATTCGATGGTCGCCGGTCGAATTTTGAATATCGCGTATCGTGCCTACGCCACGCCAAACAATCGCGCGAGGATGGCCTTTTGCGCGTGGAGACGGTTGTGCGCCTGCGGGAAAATGACCGAGTGCGGACCGTCGGCAACCTCGTCGGTCAACTCGTGGTTGCGATGGGCAGGCAGGCAGTGCATCACGATCACATCCTTATCCGCCTCCTGGACCAGTTTGGCGTTGACCTGATAGGGCGGGAAGACCTTCTCGCGCTTGGCGGCCTCCTCCTCCTGCCCCATCGAGGTCCAGGTGTCGGTGTAGATGACATGCGCGCCCTTGACCGCCTCGTGCGGGTCGCGGAGGAAGGTCAACCGGGAGCCGCTCTCTTTGGCGATGGCCCGGGCGATGTCCACGGATTGCGGGGTCAGGTCGTATCCTTCCGGGGAGGCCAGCGTAAAGTTCCAGCCCAGTTTCGCGCTGACGTGCATGAGCGAAACCGCCACGTTGTTGCCGTCGCCCACGAAAGTGACGTTCAGTCCCTTTGCCTGACCGAATTTTTCCTGGATGGTCAGCGCGTCGGCCATGCCCTGACAGGGATGGTTGTAATCGCTCAAGCCGTTGACCACCGGGATGCTCGACCATTTCGCCAACTCCAGCACATGCTCATGCTCGAAGACGCGCGCCATCAGCGCCTGCACGTATCCCGAAAGGACGCGGGCCACGTCCGCGATGGATTCGCGCTTGCCGAGGCCGATCTCGTTGGGGGAGAGGTAGAGCGCGTCGCCGCCGCAGTGACGCATGGCCATGTCGAACGAAACGCGCGTGCGCAGACTGGGCTTCTGGAAGATCATCCCCAACACCCTGCCTTTGAAAAGCGGCGGGTTGCCTTTTTTGAAATATTCCTGTTTGAGTTTAATGGCGAGGTCGAGCAAGTCCTGAATCTCGGCGGAGGAGTAATCGGAAATGGCGAGAAAGTCTTTCATGTGTTCTCCTGATTATTTTTACCGCGCAGCGCGCAACGAAATCTCTTGGCGATTTCCGCGTTCTTTGCGGTTAAATATGGTTTTTTCGCCGAAAGTATATCATGCGGGCAAAATGCCCCATAGTGATGAAAGCATGGGGCTGGCATGACAAACCTACCCCCTACCGTGGCAGGTCCGCTATGCGAGTTAATGGTGGACGCCTGGATTCTGTTGCGTCATTCGCTCATGCGCGGCGGAGCCATTGTTCATACGCTTCACCCCGCCATGCGCACTTTCTTCCAATACCTCTGCAAACCATCCGCAGACATTCCCAGCGGGTTGGCGAGTTCGTAGATTTTCACCGTGTCAGCATCGAGGCCCTGCTGGCGGCCTTCCTCCTCCACCCACGCGGCGAAGCGGGCGCGCAGTTCCTCCACGGGCGGGTCGGAGGGCAGGGTCTGTTCGAGCCAGCGCTCGGCGGCGTCGAGCCCCTTTTCCACTTCGCGCAAGTGCCAGGCGGGGTCTTCGTAGATTCCAAAATGCGTCGGCGCGATGCGCGAAAATTTTTGCTCACGCAAGCGCTGCAACGTGGCGCGCCATTTCTCGATGTGCAACTCCGGCGGAGGCATGGGCACGCGCAGATACGGATAGCCGGGGATGCGCACCCCGCCCACGTCGCCGCTGAAACAGACATCTTCAAACAGATAGGC
>JAKAMR010000138.1 GCA_021812785.1 Nitrospirota bacterium | reverse complement strand
TCCCCGTCCAGAAACGTGCGCCGTCCCATAAAGATCAGGAGCGCCCAGACCGCAAGCAGGCCGGCGGGTAAAAACCTGATGAAGGCCTTTTTTTTCATCTCCGCAATTGCCCTTGTCCCGAACAGCAGTAAAAACAGGAATGAAAATGCCAGGAAGGCAAGTTTCAGGATTTTTACCGGCAGGGGCTCATCGGGATGGACTATCTTGAACATCTCCATCCATTCGTTTGCGCCATGGAACAGGCCAAAAAGCGCAACAAGCCCCAGGTCCTTTGCCAGTCTGTACCGGCTTTCCCCTCTGGGATAAAGAAGGATTCCGATTCCCAGGCTGAAGAAGGCCAGTCCATACAAAAAAGATGTAAGCATTGGATAAATGGGATGCACGGTCGCTCCTTGCACTGCGTTTATCTATATATTGCCTTTTTTATTTTTGGCACAGGTCCGGGCGGCAGGCCGCTTCAGGGATAATATTTTTTCTTGCATTCCGGACACAGCCCATGACTGAACGCGACCTCCGAATGCTCGCTTATATAGGCTTCAAGTTGGTTCCAGTACCCTTTGTCGTCCCTGATCTTTTTGCAGTGCATGCAGATGGGCAGAAGTCCAGTGAGCCGCCTTACATTGGAAAGCGCAACCTGAAGGTCCGCGATCAGCCGCTCCTTTTCGGCTTCCAGGCGCTTCCGCTCGGCGCGTTCCCTGGCAACCTGCAAGGCCCTCCTTACGGCCGGCACAAGCCTGGACATCCTGTGTTTAAGGACGAAGTCGGTTGCGCCGCATTTAAGCACCTCTGCCGCCAGGTCTTCCCCGATCGCCCCGGATACAAAGATGAACGGGATTTCCGGCCGCCTTTCAAGTGTGATCTTAAGTGCTGTGAGCCCGTCAAATGCAGGAAGAGAATAATCCGCCAAGACCATGTCGAGCGCGGTTTTCTCGAGGGCGGAAACGAAATCCCTCTCGTTTTCAACCCGGACAAGCTCGAAATCCAGACCGTCCTCGTCCAGTTTCGCCGCGATAAGCTCTGAATCTATCGCGCTGTCTTCAAGGTTCAGGATAAGCAGTTTATCTGACATCTCCCGGCAAACGGCTCCCCTCCGCGCTTCAAAGTCAATATGCTTGAGCGCGGGAAAAAAAACGCAATACGCCCGGCTTCTTTCGTGATCATTTTTATTTTACCGGTTCATGCAGCCTCAAGCCCGCAGGACCAGGACAGACTGAAAAATAAAAATAGAATCACGCCCCCTCTCCCGGCCTGCTTCTGCCGCCATAAAAAACTGACAACACAACCAGGCTGTGTAATTTTAACATACAGGCGGAGGGCAAAACCATAACGTCCGTCACTCCGATTACCGTCAGGTGTGCCGGGCGATTTTTTTAGCTCCTTAGGGCTGCGCGCCGCGCGGACCTCCGGAGCCCGTTTTTTTCTTTTACAGCCTCAGGAGGGAAAGCCCTGAAGCGGCATCTTTTTGCCTTTTTGCATCGATGCCTTTGACCTCAAGTATCACGGCCTCGAGCACGAGGAAAGTCCGGGACCCCTGCCGCAGGCATCCGACCTTTACGCTGCCGCCCCTTCCTGCGGCCATGTGCACATGAGCCTTTGGCCCCTCGCCGTCCCAGAAGATCGTGCCGGTTGCAAGTATCTCGCTATTGCCCTGTATCTCGTCCCACACAGGCTCGGGCGGCATCTCCGACCCCTTGGGTCCAACCACTATCCTTCCTTCTTTGGCCCCGCCCACAAGGAAAAAAACGGCGGAACGTATATCCTCTTTCCTTGCCAGGCCGGTCAACTCCTGCAAAAAGTCCTCCCCGTCCTCAAACCGTGCCACAATGGCCCGCCCAATACTGCCAGCCTGGTATTTCATTCTTTTTTTATCTTCCCTCCAAAAAATAAAAACCAAAAAACAAAAAAACTACCACATGATCGAAAGCAGGCTTTCAATGTCCGACTGCAGGCGGTGATACTTGCAGTCCAGCACCATGCATTGCCCGGAGCGGTAACAATACCCTCCCTTTATCACCACATGAACCTCCACCCCGGTCTTCTCCCGGTGCGGGCAGTGGATGTGGAGCTTGCCGGTATTTTCCGAAAACCTCTTTTTTTCAAAGGCGTCCTTCATAGGTGTATTATAAAAAACACGGAAAAAAGAGGGCAACGGTGCATTAATGAAAAATGGCCGGCGTGTTCTCCAGAAATATTTTTATGTCAGCCTTCCCCCTCAGGGTCTCAAGGTAGGCCTGAAGCCTCCGGTTTATCTCCTTTTCCTTCAGCAGGCGCTCGATCCTGTCTTTTACGGAATCAAAGGGCACGCCGCCCAGCTCCTTTTTATTTTCATTATAGAAGTTCCTGGCCGCCTCTTCAGGTATCCTGATAAAGGCCCTTATCTTCAGGTCTGTGAACTCCTGGAGCGCCTGGTCCCTGCTCACCGGCTCCGGAAATATCTTTCTTGCCTCAAACAGGAGGAGTTTCCGGTTTATCATGGTCTGGAGCACCTGCCGGCGGGTGATGTCCGGGGCGAGCTTCCTGGCCAGTTCATACCTGTCATTGAGCTCGCTAAGCAAAATGGCATCGTCGTTTACGAACGCCACTATCCGGTCCAGAATTCTTGTTTTTTCTTTTCCGGCAGCCAGGAGCGGGCCTGCGGCCGCCAGCACTATCATGGCGGCCGCTATTATGGTCCTTATGTGTTTTATTCCCGGCATGTGAATTTTTTCCTTTTTTTCCGTTTACGCTCAGAATGCCTGTCCTATGCTGAAGTCTATCTTGCTTCTGCTCTCCCC
Organism: Nitrospirota bacterium; assembly: GCA_021812785.1. The sequence continues at coordinate 363 of JAKAMR010000138.1, read as the reverse complement.
TTCCCTCCGGCTGAGCTTTATGCCGTAATCCAGCCTGAGCGGCCCCACGGGCGTCTTGAACCTCAAACCCAGCCCTGTTGAAAATCTTATATCGAGAGCGCGTATCTGTCCAATCGTGGGCCAAACATTTCCCGCGTCCAGGAATGGCACAATGCCCAGGTCCTTGGTTATGGCCTGCCTGAATTCCAGGTTGGCGACAAAAAAGGCGTTGCCGCCCACCGGCGTGCCGTCAGGCGCCTTTGGCCCCAGCGCGTCCTGCGTATAACCCCGGACGCTGTCGCGCCCCCCCAGGAAAAACCTCTCCACGATGGGCAATTCCGTCGTCCCGTCAAGGCCCTCTGCAAGCCCAACCCTAGCGTCGGC
>JAKAMR010000137.1 GCA_021812785.1 Nitrospirota bacterium | reverse complement strand
TATCGGCACTGAGCGGCAAGTACTGCAAAACGGCAGCCCCGTTCAGTTTAAAGGGCGGTTCCTCTATGCCGCTTGGGGGAATCCCCGCTTCCCCGTCACTCTGCTGGGGCTGGACGCGGGACAGGCGGCTTTGCGGCCGGAGCCTTCGGCCAGGGTGCTCGTCACACTGCAGGAATGGCAGCTGGCGGAAGGGGGGAAAAGGATATGAGCGGTATGCGGCAGGAAGGCCGGGAGTTTATGACATGGTCTTTTTTAAAGACCACCCGGGCCAGGCAGGAATGGTGGGATTACGGCGACAGGATAACCCATATGGGGCTGTTTGATTTTCTGGTGCCCGACAACACCGGGCGGATTACCGGCGCTATCCCCGCCGCCGATTTGGAAAGGGTAGCGCGCTGGCCGCATATCACCCACCTGCTGACGGTCAGAAACGACGGGATACTGTCCAGATTCAGGGCCATCGTGGAGAACACAGGCGGGGCGCAGGACATGTTTATCAGCGAGCTGCACCGCATTCTGGATATGTACCCTTTTGCCGCCGGGGTGGATATCGACCTGGAAAAAGGGCCGAACGACAACCCGGACGGCGTAGTGGCCCTGGCGAAGAGGATCTACGAAAGCATTAAGAGCCGCCCGACACAACGCTACGTGCATTGGGACTTGCCTCCCATGACCGGGGACGGCGTACCATCCTGGGAGCGCTGGTGCGATTACCGCCGGATGGAGCCATATTTTGATACCTGCGTGATTATGAGCTACGCCTTTGCCTGGGCGGGCAGCGCTCCCGGTCCCATCAGCCCGGTCTGGTGGATGGAGGAGATCTATGACTACGCGGTAACGCGGATACCGAAGGAGAAAATCTTTCTCGGCATCCCCGGCTTCGGCTTCAACTGGCGCATTGATAGGCGGCCTGTCCCGGGCGCTTACCGGGGCAGCGGCGGCACCTTCCTCGCCTGGCTTGGCTGGCAGCAGGGGGATTTTACATTTCACGAGCTGCAGCCGCGCGTCCCCTTTGCCGGTTTTCTGGACGAGGAGAGCCAAAGCCCCTACCTTCTCCCGCATATCTACGATTGCCAGGAAGGCATGGACGCGGCGCGGGCCACAAGCCCTATCTTTAAGGTTTCCGGCCAGGCGGGCCGGGTCAGGCGGAACTACCTGGTCGCCTATGAAAAGGAGCCGCGCTATGAGTTTGCCGGGCAGGTCGCGGACAGGACAGGCAGCAGCTTTGACGAGGTTTCCGGCGCTATGACGGTGGGCAGCGGCTGGATTTCCCCCAGGGCGCCCAAGCTTCTCCCCGTCCCGCCGGGTTCGCCGCCCGGTACTCAACCGGTGCTGGAGGAAGAGGGCCTGGCCCTTTTTTCTTTTTCCGTCCCCCACTCGGGGGAATATGACCTGGCGGTAAGGGTGAATTGCCCCTGGTGGAACCGTCAGGTTTTACAGCTGCGGCTAAATGGGACACCGGTGCAAATCGGGCCGTTTCCCGACTGGTACCCCCTCCACCGCCGCACCCACTGGTTGAAGGCCGGGCGGTTCCACTTGTCCGCCGGAAGCCACACCCTGGAGGTGCACGGCGCGGGCAGCCAGTACGGTACCCAGTTCTGGGGCTTTAGGGTCTGCTCGCAGTTTAATTTTAGCATGACCGGCGGCGAGGCGGAATTTACCCTCACCCCAAGGAGGCTAAAAGACATCGCCGGAAACTGGGTGCTGCCGGAACAGTTTATCCTTACCCCCGAAGTGCTGCGAAGCGCTCCGGAGCACGCCTGGGTCTGGTATGACGACTTTAGGGATAACACCCTCGCCTTCTACAACCGCAGCGGCGGGGCTTGGAGCATGGATACGGACCCGGCAAGGCGGGTGTTAATCCAGTCCGACCAGGCAAGCGCAGACGCCCAGGCGCACCTCTCCCACGATGGGTTTGGCGACCTGAACATCCGGGCCAGGCTGCGCATGACGGCGGGGAGCGGCACCATGGGCGTGGTTTTCAAAGCCCAGGGAGTAAACGATCTGTATCTGTTTTTGCTGCGGCGCGGCACGCAGACGGCGGAGCTTTGGCAAAGGCAAGGCGGGACATGGACAAGGCTGCAGCCAGACGTGGCGCAGAGCGTGAGTTTAAACACTTGGTATACGCTGCGGATAAGAACACGCGGGAGTGAATTGCACTGCTGGATAGGGACAACCAGGGTGTTTAATTTGACGGCGGCTCTCCCCGTCTCCGGCGGCTTTGGGTTGCGCACCAACGGCGCGGCCTGTGAGTGTAGCCTGCTGGATGCGGGAGACCCTTATGTTTATGTGCCGCAGGAGGCCCTTGACGTGGCTCTGCCAGATGGCCAAATCCAGACACTGGGGCGCATTTTGCGCAGCGGCGTGACGTGGCTTGAACCGTGGGACTACTTCCGCTTTGAAGGCCCCGGGGAAGAACCGGCGACCAGGCAGGAAAGCATCTCGACAGATTTCGACTATCTGCACACCGATTCTTTCGCGGCTTTTGACAGCGACAGGGCTGTTACCTTCCGGCTGCGCGACCGGGGCCTGTGGCTTACCCAGCTTTTCCTGGGGGACGCGAGGGGCTTCTCCATCGCCCACTACTCCGACGCCGAGCACTTTGATATGCTGGCTAACCTGGCGAAGCACAGATGGAGGTTAAAAGGGGTCGGGTTGTGGGCGCTCGGGCACCAGGACCCGCTTGTATTTCGATTGCGTTCAGGAGTCGTTTAGGCGCTCTTACGAAGCTAAAACCCGGATACGGGGGAAGGGGGCAATTTTTCAATGAAAGCATTCTGGAACTGGGTACAGGCGGCCTTTACCGCTATCGGCGGTTTTCTCGGCTGGTTTTTAGGCGGACTGGACGGATTTCTCTACGCCTTAATCGCCTTTGTAGTAATTGACTATCTGACCGGCGTGATGCGTGCCATCATGGAGAAGAAACTATCCAGCGAGATCGGCGCAAGGGGCATCTTTAAGAAGGTGCTCATCTTTGTGCTGGTGGGCGTGGGGCATATCGTCGACAGTCAGGTGATTGGCGACGGCGGCGCGATCCGGACGGCGGTAATTTTCTTTTATTTGAGCAATGAAGGCATTTCCATCCTAGAGAACGCCGTGCGCGTGGGGCTGCCCATCCCCGAGAAACTCAAGACGATTTTGGGACAGCTGGGC
>JAKAMR010000136.1 GCA_021812785.1 Nitrospirota bacterium | reverse complement strand
CGACGACGAGGCAGAGGCGTACTCGCTCCAGTCCGTGATAAGGGCGATGATGCGCGAGAACTTCCTGTTGACAAACGGCAGGCTGCGGTACTCGGTCTCTGTCTACGAGAACCTCACCAGGGCGACGGTCCCGCTCGGGCAAGACGGCGCCAAGTTCTACCTTCTTGTGTCGCTTGAGGCTGGCGCGGACGCGCACGCGGTGATTGGCAGGGTGCTGGCGATAATCGCAGACGTGTTTTCAATAAAGATAGGGTGAGAAAAAAAGAGAAAAAAAGAGAAAAAGGAAGGAGGGGTTTTAGGCCCTTCTTGCCCACGCGGTCACCGTTATCGTGCTGACTGCCGCGCCGACTATGCCCGTGATGGAAGCAAAGACGATGCTTGGGTCCACCATCAGGCTCGGTATCCATTCGGCGAGTGCCTGCCCGACCACTGGCGACGCGAGGAATGCAAAGAAGCCTATTGCAAACCCGATTGCCGCAAATATTCCTACTATTGCTGTTCTCGATGCCATCATGATCACCTATTGCTGGTTGCCCTCCGACACGCGGTAGCTCGACGCCGGGATTGAGGGGAACCTGTCGTTCACCTTCTGCTCGGCGACTGCTGAAGCTTCCATCATTATCTGGTCGATGTCGCTGCCATAGCCTGTGTTCACCTCTACGCCCATGCTTCCGCCCTGCAGCGAGTCCATCATTATGCCGCTCAGCAGGTTCTGCATGTTGCCGATCTCGGCGTCCGCGCCCGGGACAAAGCGGCCTAGCGTCGACTTTAGCCCCTTTATCGAGGTCATTGCTGGGCCCAGCGCCACCATCGCGTCTCCAAGGTCGTGTATTGTCCCTAGCCTCATTGACACCTGCTCGATGGCCATCTTGGCCTGAGAGAGCGTCTTTGAGATCTTGCGGACCTCTGCAAGCTCGTTAGAGAGCACCTTTGCCGTGTCGGCGTCGTGTTTCTGCATTGCGTCGACGACGCGCCGAAACAGCGATGCGTCCCTCTCGTTCAGCTTGGCGATCATTGTGTCTAATTTTGATGTCTGCAACTGCAGCTTGTTGACCGCAGTCTCGATCCTCGGCTTTAGCGGGCCCTGGGGTCTAATTGACTCCTTTAGCTTGTCGCTGGCCGTGGCTCTGCTCTGGTTGCTCCAGTTCTTGTCGAAGCCAGTCATGGAAAGGCATGCTGTTATTCGCTTTTAATTTCGGGTGTATAATCCGGTAAACTAGCAGGTTAGCTATCGCGCCAAGTTGTTGAGGCGCGCGTGCAGCGTAGGAAAATTATGGTAAAAAGCTTCACAGCCACGCCCGGCGGAGCTTGACCAGGACGTACAGGCCGGCGCCCACGCTCACGGATGTCGAGGACCTGTAGCCCCGGCCGTCGCTGAACGACAGCACAAACTCTTCAGGAGAACGGCCGGCGTTGGCAATCTCTGCCACGACCGTGGCCTTTGCCGCGGGCGGGAACGCGCTTGACGGCGCAATGTTGAGAACCTTTACGACTATGTCGACGTCGCCAATCTCAAGGACAGAGTACGAGTCGGGCCGGGCGGCAAGGCGCAGCTCCTCGCCTAGCTCGACTGCCAGCGCCACTGCATGTTGGGCCCTGGTGGCCTTTCCCTGCACATCAGAGAGCAAGAGCGAGTCTGCGAGGTGGATCGACAGGCGCGCGGCTGCCGGGAGCGAGGGGGCGGCCGGCGCGCTCTTTGCGCCGGACGAGCAGCTGCCGGCGACGCTGCTGTTGGCGGTGACGGCATAGGTGGAAAAGTGCTCCAGGTGCGCCACGAACGTGTACTGGCCGTTCACCGCGACTGCCGGCCTGTCGATGGAGCTCACCCGCGCCCATGTTCCTGTCGCCTCGTCGGGCAGGTTGAGCGACACAAGGGGCACGCCGTTGTGGTCCCTCTGGACGTTCTGCTGCACCGCCCACGCCTCGGTGAGCGCGAATGTGAACGGGCGGGCTGCCGTAAAAGGCCGACTTGCCGGGGTCCTGCGGCCCCGCAAAGATCCCGACCCACCTTATGTCCAGGTACATCGGCGTCATGCTCCCCTGCGGCAGCTGGGCGCCGGCTGGGCTGCGATTTGCAGTGCGTCGGCTAGATGCCGTGCCAGCCCCACCGAAAGGGCATCTGCCACGCCAGCGGCGTCAGACATGGCTCTTGCAAAAGCAGTGGCGCGAGATGCCCCGTCCGTAGTTATGATAGAGTCTGCAATTGCTCCGGCAAACGACACAGCCTTGATGGCACCATCAGTCGTCGTGATGCTGTCGGCCATAGAGCGCGACGCAGAGGCGGTGGCCGTGACAGAGTCGGCAATGGTCAGCGTGTCTGAAATAGATTTGTTCAGGGCAATCCTTGCCGTCACGGCGTCGGCCGCTCCAAGCGAGTCTGATAGTGGGCGCGTGACAGACTTGAAAATCGAGTCCGATGCCCCTATCGCGTCCGATATTACCGGGGAAAAGTTGGTCGACGGCGCGTCCGCAACTGCGACACCGTCCTGAAGGGCGCGGCGCGTAACCTTGCCTGACAAAACGTCAGATACTGTGATTGCTTCAGACACTGTGCGGGTCACTGCGACGGCAATCGAGTCTCCGATGGCGACATTGTCGGCAGGCCGACGGTACGCAGAATATGTCCTGGCGACGGAATCGGCCGCCGCTATCGCGCTCGATATTGCGGGAACAAAGTCGCTTGCGGGGTCGTCGGTGATTGTGGCCGAGTCGAACAGGGATCTTGATGTCCGGGTGGTGATCCGTTCCGTGACTGCCAGCTCACCTGCCAGAGAACGCGTCACGTGCAAGTTCATCTGCTCTGCAAAGCTCAGGCTGGAAGCTGCGACCCTCGATGTAGGGTAGAGCCGGCCCGTGCTGTCGGCGGCTGCCATCGTTTCCGCAATCCCTACCGAATGCAGTTGCGCCGCCGCAAGATAGTGCGTGGTAGTTGAGGGGGATGTCGGTACCGTAACCGAAGTGACGCTGCTCACGGTGTGAAAAGTGACAGTAGCGGCCAGCAGCGGAGCCTGCGTAACTATTATCCAGTATTCCACCACGAGCACCCTGCCCGCAAGATCCTCGGCGGAGGCAGAAAAAGAGAGGTTGTGTGTCGGCGTGCCGCCAAGCAGGGTCAGCAGGTCCACGCTGCCGGTGGCCGTCCCTATCGGGTCGACGTCTCCGCCCAAGATGTCGGTAGA
>JAKAMR010000135.1 GCA_021812785.1 Nitrospirota bacterium | reverse complement strand
GATCTGACCTCGACGAAATGGCGCGCATCGAACGCGACGATGATGAGGGCTACACCTTTATCCTCCTGCGCATCCCCTTCTTTCAGGGCCAAAACGTGGACATCCCCTATTCCACCATCCCTCTCGGAATCATCATCGTGGACGGCGTCATCATCACCATCTGCCGCTACGAGACCGACATCATCAAGCCCCTGCTCAACGGCAAATACCGCCACCTGCGGACGGGCAAACGCTATCGCTTCGCCCTCTACGTTTTCCTCGAAGCCGCCTCGCGCTACCTGGCCCACCTGCGCGACATCAACAAAGCCACCGAGGCGCTCGAAGACCAGTTGCAAAAATCCACGCGCAACCGCGAGGTGCTCGAACTGGTCAAATACCAGAAGTCCCTCACGTATTTCGCCACCGCGCTGCGTTCCAACGAAGTGATGATGGAGCGCGTGCAGCGCATGAAACTCTTCAATCAATACGAAGAGGACGCCGACCTGCTCGAAGACGTGCTCACCGAAAACCAGCAGGCCATCCAGATGACCAGCATCGCCACCGAGATCCTCTCCGGCATGATGGACGCCTTCGCCTCGATCATCTCGAACAACCTGAACGGCGTGATGAAGGTGCTGGCCGCTCTCACCATCATCCTCAACCTTCCCGCCATCGTGGCCGCCTTCTATGGCATGAACGTGAAACTGCCGGGCGAGGAGCATCCGCTGGCCTTCCTCAGCGTCATCGGCCTGGCCATCAGCCTCACGGCGGTCGCCACCTATATCTTCTACAAACGGGATTGGTTCTAATGCGGGCTGAGCTCCTCCTCGACTCAAAAGCGATTCTCGGCGAAGGCCCCGCCTGGGATGCGAAGACCCAGACCCTCTACTGGGTGGACATCCGCGGCAGGCGCATTCACGCGTGGAAGGATGGCCGCGACGATTTCCTCCAACTGGACGAGTTTGTCGGTTGTGTCGCGCCGCGGCGGGACGGGGGGCTGGTCGCGGCCTTGCAGGCCTCTTTTGTGGCATTGGACGTTTCCCGCAGGGATGTTGCTTTGCAACATCTCTACACGGTGGCCGAACCCGCCTCCAATCGCTTCAACGACGGCAAATGCGACCCGGCGGGGCGTCTCCTTGCGGGGACGATGGACATGAACGAAAAGTCCGCCAGCGGGAATTTGTATTCGCTCGAAGCGGGAAAGCCCCCGCGCAAATTGCTCGACGGGATTCGAATCTCGAACGGCCTCGCGTGGAGTCCCGATCACAAAACTTTCTACTACATTGATACGCCCACGCGGCAAGTCCGCGCGTTCGATTATGACCTCGACACGGGCGACATCTCGAACCCGCGCATCGCCGTGGAAGTGCGCGCGTCCATGGGCTGGCCAGACGGGATGACCAGCGACATGGAGGGGAAGTTGTGGGTGGCGCTGTGGGGGGGGGCAAAAGTCGCGAGGTGGAATCCGCTCAACGGTCGGTTGGAAGCGGAGGTGGACGTGCCCGCGTTGCACACGTCCTCGTGCGTGTTCGGCGGTCCGCGGCGGGACGTGCTCTACGTCACCTCGGCGAGGGTTGGCATGGACGAGACCGCGCTGGCGGAATATCCGCTATCGGGAGGCGTGTTCCAAATCCAAACGCAGACCGAGGGCATGCCCACGTTTGAATTTGCCGCGTAGAGACGTTGCGTTGCAACGTCTCTACCGTTACAATCGCCCCATGGACAAACGCATCGGTTACATTGACATCGCCAAAGGGCTTGGCATTCTCGTCATTGTGCTGGCGCACAACGACCTGGCGCAATACCACCCGACCCTGCACAAATTCATTTACGCGTTCCACATCCCGTTGTTTTTTTTCCTTTCGGGCATGTTCTTCCGCCCCGAGCGCGAGTTTGGCGAAACGGTGAAGCGGCGCTTCAACACGCTGATGAAGCCGTATTTCTTCGCGCTGTTCATCATCTATCTGAGCGAGGCGGCGTTCGGCAACATGTCGTTTGAAAATATCGCGGGGCGCATCCTCAAGTCGTTGTACGCGACAGGGAGGTACATTGACTGGGTGCAGTTGTGGTTCATCCCGCACCTCTTCGCGGCGAGTCTCTTCACGTGGGTGGCATGGCGCGTGTTGTTTGGCCGCGTGAAAATGGACTGGCTGCGCTGGGTGTTTCTCTTTGCCATGCTGGCGGCGGGCGTGCTCATCATGCCGCGCTTCTGGCCGTTCACCGCGCCGGTCGTTGAGATGGAACTCTACGGCCTGCCCTTCAGCCTCGACCTGGTTTTCGCGAGCGGATTCTTCTTCCTGCTCGGCTATGAAGTGAACCAGAAACCACTGGAGAAATTTTTCGCCTCGCCTTTCGTTCTCATCGGGACGTTTGGCCTGCTTCTCGCCTCCATCCTTTTCCTGCCCCCCGAGCTGGACTTCAACACGCGCACATACCCCTCGCTATGGATCAACACCATCGAGGCCATGCTCGGCATCACCATGGTATTGTCGCTGGCGCGCAACCTCGAAACGTGGTCGGAGAAACTTGCGAATATGTTCCGTTACTTTGGGCGCATCTCGCTGGTCATTCTGATCTTCCACGTCCCCATTCAGGAAACTCTGGCCGGGAAATATCTTCAGGCCGGCATTCCACAGGAGCCAACCATCTGGCTGGCGTTCGTGAGCGGTGTGCTCGTCCCGGCGCTGATCTACGAACTGGCGATTCGACGCAACCCGGTCCTGCGTCCGTGGTTTGGGTTTGCGGCGGAGGAAAAGGCGACTCAAGCCGCCGCTACGCCTACAAAGCCGGCCTCCATCGGCTAACCTTGATCAATGCTTCACGAACCGCCGAAATTGCGCCAGCGAGCGCAAGGTCCGCAGCGTTTTCGTGGTCTCCTGTTCATCCCTTTTATCTGTGGTGTCTCTGCCGCACATCTGTCTTTGCGAGGGCGCTCTTCCTGAAGCGCTCCCTGCTCGCATGGGGGCCGCTTCATCGGGGGTCCCGAAAGAGCAGCGGGACAGGCGAGCGCCCTCCTCACAGCGATTGAATCTACTCATATTGGTACGGTAGAGTATCTGCGGTTAAATTTTCAGCCCCCGTCTTGTGGACGAGGGCTGATGTTTTTATTTCGCAGTTTCCTTGGTGGGGAGCGGCACGCGCCGCATCTGTTCTTCCTCCACGAGGCGGATGCCGTTCTGGACCTGGTTCGCGAGTTTGTTCAACTCGTCCT
>JAKAMR010000002.1 GCA_021812785.1 Nitrospirota bacterium | reverse complement strand
TTTGGCGATGACGAGTTTCACGCTGTCTTCAGCCTCCCTATGCTCTCAATAGCACGGGAGATTGTGCTTTTAGTTTCATTTTCCTCCGCAACCCCTCCGGTATTCCCGCCAGCGTTATTGTCAGGCGGTAGGCACGGAGCGAACCGGACCGATATCCTGGACGGTCTCGGAAATTTTCCTCCCACGGGAAGCGACCCGTCAGCCCCCTTGATATAAGCAGGCAGCACGGGCACTTTGGAGAGCCTGGCCAGGAGCTCTAGCCCGCGTTTAAAACCTGCCTCCGACCCGTCTCCTCCCTTGTCTCTCTCTCCTGCCGGGAACATCGCGATGGCCTCTCCATTCCGGAGCCTATTAACGGTCTCCTTGATCATCGCATGCGAGGAGCCTTCCCGGCTCACGGGAAGAGAAAAACTGCTTACGAAAGTGCCTACGAGGGGTATGGAGAAAAGCTCTTTTTTCGCAAGAAATGTCATCCTGCGGTTCACGGCCGCCCCTATGATCAGCGGGTCCAGATAGCTAGAATGGTTCGAGATCACTATAAGGCCGCCCTCACGCGGTATGAACTCCCTGCCCTTGATCTCCAGGCGGTTATATGCCCTGAAATAAATATGGAACAGGTTCTTGAAAAAGAAGTAGCAGTCTTTCATTTTATGCCCTGCGGACATCGAATGTGAGGAATTTTCTATTCATCACATTCGATGTCTTACCCTTCGGGGTACGCTCGCTATCCATTTTATTTTCCGGTTTTTCCGCAAACGTTTATGACCTTCAGCATTTCCTCGAGCACCTTTGAGGCAGGAACGTCCGTGGTGTCAAGGTAGAACGCATCTTCGCTTCTTTTCAGGGGCGCGATCTCTCTTGAAGAGTCCCGGTTATCACGTAAAGCCACATCTTCCATCGCGTCTTCCATGGAGATATGCCGGCCTGCGGCAGCCATCTGCTCAAATCTCCTGCGGGCCCTCTCTTTCAGAGATGCGTCAAGATAGAATTTTTTCCATGCGCCGGGGAATACCACGGTGGTCATGTCCCGTCCTTCCACCACCAGATCCCTGGAGGAAGAGGAGGAAAAACTCCTTTGCAGAGGCAGCAGGAAATCTCTTACAGGCTTGCGGGCTGAAAAAACAGATGAGTAGTGGCCCGCTTCCTTTGTCCTTATCTCCTCCGAGACGTCCGTGCCGTTCAGGTATACCTTTCCGCCCATAAAGTCGATTCTTGCCTCCTTCAGTACGGCGGCTATCTTTTCGTCATCATCCTCAGGCGTGGCGCCCTTTAATTTCAGGCAAAGCGCGGCGGCCCTGTAAAGTGCCCCGGTATCCAAGTATTCAAAACCGAGCGCGCCGGCCAATGCCTTGGCCAATGTGCTTTTGCCCGCGCCCGAGGGGCCGTCTATGGCCACTACTTTACCCAAATCAAAGCCTCTTTATAGGGATGCACGGCGACTGTCTTACTCATTGGAACCTTTCCCAGTGATTCCACGAAGTTTATCTAACGTGTGAAAAAATCCGGGATAGGATATTTTTACGGCTTCGTCCCCGTTTTCTATTTCCGTGACGCCCGAGGCGGCCAGTCCGGCTACGGCAAAGGACATGGCTATCCTGTGGTCTCCGAACGAATCGACCCTGGCCCCTTTCATCGCGACCCCGGTTATGGCCAGCCCGTCCTCGAACTCCTCAACCTCTACGCCCATCTTTTTTAACCCCGTCGCCATCGCCGTTATACGATCGGATTCCTTTACCCTGAGTTCCCCCGCGCCCCTTATTTCCATTCGACCTTCGGCGCAGGCGGCGGCGATACACAGGATGGGGATCTCGTCTATCATCCACGGGATGCGGGCCGGGTCTATGGTCGCGGCCTCTAATTTCTGTACGCCTTCCACATGGAGATCGCCCACGATCTCGCCGGAGACCACCCTCTTGTTTTCCTGGGCTATTTTTGCTCCCATTGATGCAAGCGCGGTGAGAAGCCCGGTCCTTGTAGGATTCAGGCAAACGTTTTTTATGAGGACATCGGAATTTTGCTTAATTAGCGCGCCAACCAAAAAGAAGGCTGCGGAGGAGAAATCCCCGGGCACGGTTATATCTAAAGGCGACAGCTCTTTGGAGGGGCCTTTTACGTGTATTTCGGTAGGTATTTCGTTATCCAGCTCCGCGCCCATCGACTGTAGCATCCATTCCGTATGGTCCCTTGAAGGGTAGGGCTCTTTTATTACGGACTCTCCGTCCGCATATAGAGCGGCCAGTATTAACGCGGATTTTACCTGCGCCGAGGCAACGGGCATCTCGTAATTGATCCCGCGCAGTTTGCCTCCACGGATGGCAATGGGCGGATAGGAATCCGATGCCCTGGCCATGATCTCCGCACCCATTCGCGCAAGCGGTTTGATAACCCTTTTCATGGGCCTGGAGTTAAGCGACTCGTCCCCGGAGAGGACAGAAAAAAAAGGGTTGCCGGACAGCAAGCCGCAAAGCAGCCTTGTTGTTGTCCCGGAATTTCCGCAGTTTATGAACGAGACCGGCTCCGAGAGGCCGTGGAGCCCATTTCCGGTTATCTCATAATTTTCATGCAAAGCGCCAAAACCAGCAACAGCTATCTTCTGCCCGTCACCCTCTATTTTCGCGCCCAACTGTTCCATCGCTTTTAAAGTGGAAATGGTGTCGGCCGCCAGCAAAAGGTTTTCTATCCGGCTTTTCCCCTTGGCAATGGATGCGAACATGACCGCCCTGTGGGAGATGGACTTGTCGGGTGGCGTGATGACCGTTCCTTTCAGGCAGCCTTTGCTTTCAATCCTTTTGATCAATGCTTTTCCTCAGGCCCCTTGCCCTAGCGAATTCGGATTCCAGTCCCTCCAGATCGCTTTCGCGTATGAGGGTCTCGACCCTCTCCAACTCTTTTTTGAACGCCTTGATGGAGTCCAGCAGGTTCAGGCGGTTCAGTCCGCAAACGTCCCTCCACAGCTCAGGGGAGCTCAAGGCAATGCGGGTGGTGTCCTTGAAGCCCTGGCCCGCAAACTTTATGTAATCCCCGTCAATGGTGTCCAGAGTATTGACAAGAGAGTATGCCAGGATATGCGGCAGATGGCTGACGAGCGCGTATATTCTGTCATGCAGGGCGGGGTCCATTCGCTCCACTTTTGCGCCCAGGGCCCGCCATAGTTCCTCTATCCTGCCAAGCGCCATGGGGTCTGTCTGCCCGGTGCCGGTTATTATGCATCTCACCCCGTCGAAGAGCCCGTCATCAGCGTTATCCGCGCCGGACCTTTCCCCGCCGGAAATGGGGTGGGCGCCTACAAACCGGGGCAGTATTGACTCGAGTTCATGAACGAGGCTGCCCTTTACGCTGCCCACATCAGTCTGGATAGAGTCCTTATCGACGGCGTCCTTTATGATATTTGCGACCTCAAGGAAGGTCCCAACAGGCGTTGCCAGCACGACGAGATCAGCCCCTCTTACGGCCTCGCTGGGGTCAAGGCAATAGGAATCTATTATCCCTTTTTCCAGGGCCCTCCGGAGGTTTTCCTCCGTCCGCCCGTAACCGGATATCGTTGCTGAAATGCCTTTTTTTTTCAGGGCAAGGGCCAGGGAGGCCCCCAGGAGCCCGACCCCCAGAATTGCCGTCTTTTCAAAAAACATTTTTTTGCTTTTTTTTATTAAATATCTCTGCCAACGGCTTTCGCCACCGGCTTGAGTTCCTTCATTAATTTTTTGAAGGCATCGGGTCTCAGGGACTGCTCGCCGTCAGAAAGCGCCTCTTCCGGGTTAGTGTGGACCTCTATCAGCAGACCGTCCGCTCCGGCCGCCACCGCGGCCTTGGCCATTGCCGGTATATGCTCCAGCACTCCGACCCCGTGGCTGGGGTCCACGACGACGGGTAAATGGGTAAGCTTCTTCAGCACGGGCACCGCGCTTAGGTCCAGGGTGTTTCTTGTTGCGGTCTCAAATGTCCTTATGCCCCTCTCGCACATTATCACGTTATGGTTGCCCCTGCTCATTATGTACTCGGCGGACATGAGCCATTCCTTTACGGTGGCGGCAAGCCCTCTTTTAAGGAGAATCGGCTTCCTGCTCTGGCCCACTTCCAGCAGGAGCCTGAAATTCTGCATGTTCCTTGCGCCTATCTGTATTATGTCCGAATATTTTTCCACGGCCTCTATGTCCCTGGGGTCCATGAGCTCAGTTACGATCGGAAGCCCCGTTTTCTCCCTGGCGGCCTGAAGATGCTTGAGCCCTTCCTCGCCAAGTCCCTGGAAGGAGTAGGGTGAAGTCCTTGGTTTGAAGGCCCCGCCCCTGATGAAATTGGCCCCCGCGGACTTTACCTGTTTTGCGATTTCAAGCATCATCGTCTTGTTCTCGACAGAACAGGGACCAGCGATAACGCATATCCTCTTTCCGCCAATGGACATGCCCTTGCACTTGACAACGGTGGATGTTTTTTTGAATTCCCTGCTGGCCAGCTTGTATGGTTTCAGTATGCGCATCACGCTCTCGACGCCCGGTATGGCGCGAAAAGAGTCGTCCGTTTCCTCGGTTACTTTCGACGTGTCGCCGATGACCCCGATAACGGTCCTCTCCGTGCCCTTCGATATCTTAGACGTAAGACCAAGACCTTCAAGTTTTTTCGTGATGTGTTTGAGCTCCTCTTCAGAGGCGTCGCGCTTAAGTACGATTATATCCAATTTATCCTCCCAGGTTTTTTGAAATTTATTTTCAGACGTTTTTTTATTTTTTGGCTCCGCGGATATTTTTGCTTTTTGTTTTTTTCATCGAATTAATAAACCTTCTGTTTTCCTCCGGCAGCCCTATGGTGACGCGGACGGCTTCCTGCCCGGCGGGCCTGATTATAACCCCTTCCTTCAGCAATGCGTCAAAAAGGCCCTGCGCGTCACTTACGCGTATATAAATGAAATTGGCCTCCGTCGTCACATACTCATAGCCGAGCGCGGAGAGTTCCCTGTACAGAAATTCCTTTCCCTGCTCATTGATCTCCCTGGAGCGGCTGACGTGGGCCGCGTCATCGAGGGCCCGCAATGCCGCCGCCTGGCCCAATGAGTTGGCATTGAACGGTGCCCGTACCCGCTCCATCTGTGCCAGTATCTCGCAGTGGCTTATGCCGTATCCGGTCCTGAGGCCGGCCAGCCCGTATATCTTGGAGAACGTCCTCAGTATAAGCACGTTCTTGCCTTCCGAAAGATATTTCATGCTGTCAGGGTAATCCCGGCTGGTGACGTATTCTATATATGCCTCATCGATTACGACCAGTACATCGTCCGGTATTCCGGCGAAAAAACTGTCATATTCCAGCGTGTAATTTATCGTTCCTGTCGGGTTGTTCGGGTTCGCTATGAAGACCATTTTTGTCTTGGGTGTTATGGCCTGAGCCATGCTCGTCAGGTCATGTCTCAAAAGACCATCAAGCGGTACCTCGACAGCGGTTGCGCCCTGAAGCGTGACAGACATGGAATAGACCACGAAAGAGGGGGCCGCCATTACGGCCTCATCTCCCGGCCTCAAAAAGGTCCTCGCGGCAATATCGATGATCTCGTTCGAGCCGTTGCCAAGGATCAGGCATCCGGGATCTGTGCCAAGGGTTTTTGAGAGTTTCTTTTTAAGATAAAAGCCGCTTCCATCCGGATACCGGTTTATCCCCTTTTTTGAAAGCTCGGAAATCACCGCTTCCAGGGCAAGCGGGGAGGGGCCAAGGGGGTTTTCGTTCGAGGCCAGTTTTACAGGGTCCTTGATGCCAAGCTCGCGCTCAAGCTCCTCCATGGGTTTGCCCGGGACATAAGCCTTCACTTTGAGCACGTGGTCAGGGGCTTTTATCATCGTCCACCATCGGATATGAACCTAGTATCTTCAGATAAAGGCAGTCTTTTTTGATCGCCTGTATGGCCTTGCGGAGCGGCTTGTCCTGGATGTGCCCCCGCATGTCCACAAAGAAAATATATTCCCATGCCTTTCTCTTGGAAGGGCGCGACTCAATTTTTGTAAGGTTTATGCCCCCCTTTTTAAGCGGAGCAAGGATATCATAGAGCGCTCCGGGACGGTCCTTCACAGAGAACATTATAGATGTCTTGTCCCTTCCCGTCCTGCCGGGCTGCACCTTGCTTATTACGAGGAAGCGGGTAAAATTGTGTTTTCCGTCCTGGATGTCCCCGGCTGCGAATTTAAGGTTGTAGATCCTTGCCGCAGCCTCGCCGGCAATCGCCGCGGCCTCTGCGTCGCCGGAAGCGATCTCGGCCGCATTTGCCGTACTCGATGCCTCTACAATGGGGACCCCGGACATGTTCTTTTCAAGCCATCCCTTGCACTGGGCCGTGGCGGGCAGAAAGGAGTATATGCGTTTTACCTTGGAGAGCTCTCCGCTCAGGGAAAGAAGGTTCTGCGATATCTCAAGCATGATCTCGCCGGACACGAGCAGGTCGGAATCGGTGAACATATCGAGGGTGTAATTTACGACCCCCTCGTTAGAGTTCTCTATAGGCACCACACCGTAAACGGCGCGGCCGGATTCCACCTCTCCAAAGACCGCCCTTATGCTGTCAGCCGGTATGAAATCGTTGGAGGACCCGAAATGTCTTAGCGCGGCCATGTGCGTAAATGTAGCGATCGGACCGAAATAGGCCACCTTGAGAGGCTCTTCCAGGGACCGGGAAGCCGATATTATTTCCCTGTAAAGGCCCTTTACCGTCTCGTTGGAAAGGGGTCCTGCGTTATGCTCCACGAGGTTTGATATGACCTCTTTTTCCCTCTCTGGGGCATAGCATGATATCTTCTTTTCCTTTTTTTCCTTGCCTACCTCAACGGCGAGAGAAGCCCGTTCGTTCAGGAGCTTTAGGATGTCAAGGTCTATCGCGTCAATGTTCTTTCTCAGATCTTCTATTTTGCCCATAGGAATATCATTAGAATAAAACTTTTTTTCTTACATTTTCAAGGCTTTTAGAGAGGCTGGCTGGAACGGGAGGTAGTTTGGAAGGGCGTATCGCCAGTATGAAACAGATATTTTTTACTGGTGAAATAAAAAAGGCGGGCGTTGGAATAAAAAAGCCGGGGATTGTATAATTTTTCTATGGACAGCGAAAAAGAAAAAATGATCCTTGAGAAACTCAGGGAACAGGAGCGGGGCGTTGTCATGATGACTGGGCTTATCAGGGAGCGGGTCTATGATTTCCTGATAAAGGAAAAAGGCTATCTGGATGAGGACATAGAAATAGATGCCCCCTTTGAGATCGAAACAAGCAGGCAGAAGGAGCGGTGCTCCGTGGATTTTATCGTGCGGGCAGGCGGGAAAAGGATCATCGCGATAAAATGCGCCGTTTCCGCTCTTGAGTCTATAGAAAGGCATGTGCTTGCATTCAGCCGTGCGATGGAAGACGGATTGATACCCGTAGCCGTCGTTACACGCTCTGACTATTCGAGGGTCTTAAGGACGGAAAGCGGAGACCTCATTTCGGAGGATCTTTCAGCTATTCCAGACAGGTCCGCCGCCATGCTGATTGCCGCAGGCCCGGGCTGTGCCGCACTTTCTCCGGAGAGGCTTGAGAAGGAGCGCCGGATACTGCTTGCCTTTAACGTCATCGATTGCGGAGTGCCCGGCGCTTGCAGCCCTGATTCCGCCAACAGGCAAAAATCCGCTGGGCATCCCCAGGGAACTATTATCCCGCTTCGGTTCAACCGGTAAATCTGGTCAAGGGAGCGGCACAGGATGTTAGCGGGGGAATTGGCTTTTCCGGTTGACATAATCCGCCGTGAATCTATATCATGTAGGATTGCAAAGGTATCCCATAAAAAACTGGAATAAACCGTAATGAAAATAAAAGTTTCTGAAATACCCGAAGAGGGAATGGATGTGGATGAGCAGATTGCCGTGGGGATCAACGAGCATGAAACGCTGGCCAGCGTAAAGCTCCATATTGACAAGAGAGGCCCCCAGGTCCTGGTAAATGGGACTATAGAGGCCGAAATGAAGCTCATGTGCAGCAGGTGTCTGCGGGAGTTTGCCCAGGATGTCTCCATGCCGGTTGACCTCGTGTATAACCCTGTGGAAGAGATGGAAGAAGAGCACGGCGGGATCGGGAAGAAAGAGCTGGATATGGGTTTTTACAAAGAAGATGAGATCGATACGGGCGTCATTGCGTCCGAGCAGATCTTCCTCAATGTGCCTATAAAAGTTCTTTGTAGCGAGACCTGCAAGGGAATATGTCCCGGGTGTGGGCGGGATCTGAACGTGGAGGGTTGCATATGTCCCGCGGGAGAGAAGACCCCATCGGCATTCGATGAGCTTAAAAAATATTTCAAGGGAAATAAAAACAAAAGCAACTGACTTTTAAGAAATTTTAAATTTTTGTTCATGGAAAGGAGCGGAAAATGGCTAACCCAACACACAGACATACCAGGTCCCGGAGAGATAAAAGGAGAGCAAACTGGAAAGGCGAGCAGCCGGCCCTGGTAGCATGCCCGGAGTGCAGCGAGCCCAAGGTGCCGCACAGGGTCTGTCCGGCGTGCGGGACTTATGACGGACGCAAGATCCTCAATGTAGTAGAAAAAGAAGGATGATAATCGCCCTGGACGCAATGGGCGGAGACCATGCTCCTTCGGCCATAGTGGAGGGCGCTGTCGAGGCCCTGAACGAGTATGATGATCTTGAGATCATACTCGTGGGGGATGAGCCATCTATAAGAAAAGAGCTTATGGGTAAGCGGTTCCCCGCTCTGAGAGTGAGGATAACGCATGCCCCGGAGGTTATAGGCATGGGAGAATCTCCCATGGCAGCCATAAGGAAGAAAAGAAAATCCTCTATCCGCATGGCCGTGGACCTGGTGAAGGCCGGTGAGGCCCATGCGGTCGTAAGCGCGGGGCATTCGGGAGTTGTCATGGCGCTTGCGCTTATAGTGCTCGGCGCATCCACAGGAGTGGACCGTCCCGCCATTGCAGCCATGATGCCGACCTTTAAAAAACCTTTCGTACTTATAGACGCTGGGGCCAACGTGGACTCAAGTCCCGTCAATCTGTTCCAGTTTGCCCTGATGGGCAACGCCTTCGCAAAACATATACTGGGCAGGCCTTCTCCTAGGGTGGCTATCTTATCTATAGGGGAAGAGGAGAGCAAGGGCAACGAGCTTACGAAGGAGTCCTTCAAGCTCATTCAGCCCTCCGGTCTTAATTTTATGGGCAATATCGAGGGCAAGGACCTTTTTTCAGGCGAAGCGGACGTCGTCGTCTGCGATGGTTTTATCGGTAACATAGTGCTTAAGACCAGCGAAGGATTGGCCGAGACGGTCATAAAGATGCTTAAGCAGGAGATCGGCGGTCTGCCTACGGGAAGGCTTGGCTATCTCTTCATAAAGGGCGCCCTCAGGGGTTTTAAAAAGAAGACCGATTATGCTGAATACGGTGGCGCACCCCTGCTGGGCATAAACGGAACGTGCATAATAGGACACGGCCGGTCCACTTCGAAGGCCATCAAGAACGCCCTTAAAGTGGCGTCTGAATTCTCAAGGAAGAAAATGTACGAGATAATAAGAGAAGAGATAAATAAGAACAAGACAGCACTGCCTTTGAAAGGGAACCCCGTTGCGGCAGGCTAGAATTAGCGCTACAGGCTCCTACGTGCCTGTTAAAAAGCTGACAAACCAGGACCTTGAAAAAATGGTCGATACCAGCGATGAATGGATCACCGCTCGCACGGGCATAAAGGAAAGAAGGATAGCCTCCAAAAATCAGGCGTGCTCGGACCTCGCGGTCAAGGCCGCGGAGAATGCCCTTAATCAAAGGGGGATGAAACCCGCCGAACTGGAATTGATCATAGTTGCGACAGTCACCCCCGACACCTTCGTGCCTTCGGCGGCCTGCATGCTGCAGGAAAAACTGGGCGCCTCGAATGCAGCGGCCTTTGATGTAAACGCGGCCTGTTCCGGTTTTATTTATGCCCTCTCCGTTGCCGATTCGTTTGTGCGCAGCGGACAATACAGCAAAGTGCTTGTTGTGGGCTCCGAGGTACTCTCGAAGATAACCAACTGGCAGGACCGCTCTACCTGCATATTGTTTGGTGATGGCGCCGGAGCGGTTTTGGTGGAACCTGCACAGGCCAGGGAAGGGCGGATAGTCTCCGTGAACATCCACGCCGACGGAAGCAAAGGTGACCTGCTTATGATACCCGCGGGAGGGTCAAAGATGCCCGCCTCCGCGGAGACATTGGAAAAAGGGCTTCATTACCTCCATATGAGCGGCAATGAGACCTTCAAGGTGGCCGTTAAGACGCTCGAAACCCTTGTCCTCAATACCCTTAAATCAAACGGTCTGCAGTCGTCCCAGATCGCGCTTCTCATACCGCACCAGGCAAACCTGAGGATAATAAAGGCGACCGCTGAAAGACTTGGGATCCCGATGGACAGGGTGGCCGTGAATATAGACAGGTTCGGCAATACCTCTGCCGCCTCGATCCCCATCGCGCTGGATGAAGCCGCCAAGGCAGGAAGGCTGCAACGAGGGGATTACGTATTACTGGAGGCCTTCGGCGGTGGGCTCACCTGGGCCTCGGCCCTTCTTAAGTGGTAGCGAGCCGGCAAACTCTATCCATCCCGCAGGGAAATACAGCGTAAATACGGACCCGCCTTCGGAACTCTCCACGTCTATCTCTCCCCCATGCTCGTCCACTATCTGCTTGACCATCGGAAGTCCCGTTCCCATTCGCCCCTTGGTGCTGTAGAAAAGGTCGAATATCTTGCCGATGTCCTGCCGGTCTATGCCGGGGCCCTGATCGCTTATGGAAAGAAAAATGCGTTTATCGGAAAAGCCAGACCGGATGGCGATCTTGCCTCCTTTCGGCGAGGCGTCCAAGGCATTTCTGATCATGTGAACAAGAGCGATGCGTATGAGGTGTTTTACGGCGTAGAAGTACAGCGGTATGCCCGCAAGCTCCAGATTTACGTCGGCCTTTTTTTCCTTGACGCGGGTGTCAAACGTAAGGAGCGTCTCCCTTGCTATCTCGTTCAAGTCCTCGACCTTGAAGAATTTTTCCTTGTTTTTAAGTATGTCCTCGTATTCCTTGACTATCAGGTCGAGCCTTCCTGAGGCCTCTCTCACGTCCATAAGTTTTTTCCTTACAGGCTCGGAAAGGTCCTGGGTATGGAACAGTCTCAGTACTATCGCCCCTATAATGGTCGCCGGGTTTCTGACTCTGTCCGCCACACGCAGGGCCATGAGGTTAAGGGAACGTTCGGAAGCCACACTTTCCAGTTCCTCATTCAGCCTTGAAAGCTCCGCATTAAGTTCCGAAAGCCTCTTTTTGTCCGCCGCGACCTTCTGGTAAAGGTTGTTCACCATGATGAAAAAAAGACTTGCTCCGCCCGCAAGGACGAAACTGAGGGTATTTAAACCGCCGCTGTAAGGAGCCAGCGCGTTCCATAAACGCCGGTATCCGCCAAAGACCAGGGCATAGCGTATGATATGTCCCACACTTCTTGAAAAGGCGAAGACCATAAGCGAGGAGGTAAGCCAGACAAGGTAAACCCAAAAGATGTTTTCCCTCTGCCTGCGAAGGAGTTTTATGGACATGATCAGGCTGGAGGCCGCAAACAGCAGGTTGATGAAGGTGCCCGCGATGTCGATGACGTATATGGGATAAAGCGGGAAAAAACCTGTCACTGCCGCCCTCCATATGTCTTGTACTGCCGCCTTATCCCAAGGTAAAGGAAAAAAAACGATACCACAAGGATAAGGTTGTCCATCTTGTAGATCATGTAATGCAGCCCGGCGGGACCAGCCTTTACAGCGCTTTTCAAGAAATCACCGGTGTTTATGAATAAACTCCGGTCTAAATTAAGGAGTTCCTCGTGCCCTATGAACGCAAATGCATTCCACAGGACAAGGAGGGCAGCTGAAATGGATATGTAGAGCCATCCCCGCTCTTTTGTAAGTTCTTTCTGCCGGATGTAACAGATGAATATGACCAGTGAGATCAGGAAAAAGGCGTGTGCCATCTGATGGGGATAAAGCCCCGCATATCCTTGCTCTATTATGCCCCATGCATCGGGGGCAGGCATAAGCAGGGCTAATGGAAATAAAAATAATACGCACAGATATAAGGCCATATCATCCCTTTTTGGCGGCCATGTCATAGAACGGTTTCAATATGTCTATGGGTATGGGGAATAAGGTGGTGGAGTTCTTTTCTGTGGCGATCTCGGCGAGGGTCTGAAGGAACCTGAGCTGCAAGGTCATCGGGTTACGGGCCATTATGTCAGCAGCCTCCAGGAGTCTCTGCGAGGCCTGGAATTCGCCTTCCGCGTTGATCACCTTTGCCCTTCTTTCCCTTTCAGCCTCCGCCTGCCTGGCTATGGCCCGGAGCATCTCCTGTGGGATATCAACATTTTTCACCTCGACTGCCGTTACCTTGATGCCCCACGGTTCCGTCTGGGTGTCTATTACCTTCTGGAGCGCGGCGTTCAGTTCCTCACGATTGGACAACAGGTCATCCAGCTGGCTTTGCCCCAGTATGCTCCTCAGGCTGGTCTGCGATATCTGGCTGGTCGCGTAATAAAAGTCCTCCACGTCAGTTATCGCTTTTATGGGGTCAACTACCCGAAAATAGATCACGGCGGTGACCTTCACGGTTATGTTGTCCTTCGTTATGATGTCCTGGGAGGGCACATCCATGGTGACCGTTCTTAAACCAACCCGGACCAGCTTATCTATGATGGGCCATATTATTACCAGGCCGGGGCCCTTGACCGGGATGACCCGTCCCAGCCTGAACACGACACCGCGTTCATATTCCTTGAGTACCTTGATCGCCGCAGATAAAAAATAGATGACGAAGATGATGATCGCAATAAAGCCTATGGCCGACGATGCCACCATGTTCACTTGCCTGCCTCCTTGGATTCTGTATTTTTATTTTTTTGAGCCTTTTTCACCTTCAGTTTCAGTCCTTCCATAGATACGACCTCGATCCTTTCGCCGGCCTCTATGGGCTCCTCAGACCAGGCCGACCACAGCTCCCCATGCACCCTTGCCGTGCCCTGTCCGTTTATTGCGGTGGCTGCAAGGCCCGCCTCCCCTTTAAGCCCCTCGACGCCGGTAACCGGCGTTCTTCGTCTCGCCTCTACTACAAGCCTTACTGTAAAGAAGAAAAAAAGGACCGTTACAGATACCGCGGGGATGATGACCGCAATCGAAAGCTGCATCAGCGGCCCTCCGCTCCTGAAGAGCATCAGCGAGCCTATTACCATGGAAATTATCCCCCCTGCGGTGAGCGCGCCATGAGAGGCCAGCTTTACGTCAAGGACAAACAGGACAATGGCAAGCAGGATCAGGAGGACCCCTGCGTAGTTTACAGGAAGCATCTGGAACGCGTAAAAGGCCGTTATAAGTGAAATGGCTCCGATGACCCCCGGCAATATGGCCCCGGGGCTGATTATCTCAAAAAAGATGCCATAGAAACCCAGAAGCATCAGAATATAGGCCACGTTCGGGTCACTCAGGGCGGAAAGCGCTTTCAGCCGGAACCCCATCTGGTTTATTGTGATTTCCGCCCCTGTTGTGTTTATAACCCTGGGCCCGGCCGCGGTAACCACCTTTATGCCGTCCAGTTTTTTAATGAGATCGCCCAGATTATTGGCGATAAGGTTTATTACTCCTGCATTCAGGGCTTCGCCGGCCGTGGAGGAGATGCTTTCCCTTACCGACTTTTCAGCCCATTGTTCGTTTCTTCCCCGCAGCTGGGCAATGGATTTTATATAAGCAACGGCGTCGTTTGTCACCTTTTCCTCCATTGTCTTGCCCAGCTTTCCTCCGATCTCCACCGGGTGTGCCGCTCCTATGTTTGTCTGTGGGGCCATTGCCGCCACATTGGCTGCCAGCGTAATAAAGACCCCAGCAGAGGCCGCCCTGGCTCCGTTGGGGGCAACATAGACAACTACAGGCACAGCGCTTCCGTTTATCGTTTTGATTATGGAGCGCATGGAGCTGTCCAGGCCGCCTGGGGTGTCCAGCTCTATGACAAGCGCCTGTGCGTCTGACCTGTTTGCCAGCCTGATGTTGTCCTCCATGTACTGGCTGGCAACAGGGTTTATTACCCCCTCATAATCTATGACCATGATCCGGGGCCTGCTTTTCCCCGCGTGGGCCAAAGGCATACCGGTCAGAAATAACAGGAACGCGGGCGAAAGTAGGAAAAAATAAAAATAGCGAGCCCTGAACATACTCATATTCTATCCTGACTTCCGGCGCAACAAAAGGGAAAATAAAGGGAAATCCCTTGCTGGATGAAGATCAGGGGACTATATTTCCAAAGAGAGCGGCGGGCCTTCAAAAGGAAGCGCCGGGCTTTTCTTCAAATAAAGAGCCGGGTGCCGGTTTGCAGATGGGGCAGAATGGTTCCCCCAGATCCAAGGGGCAGGTATGCGCTCACCCGCCCTCGCAGGCGCATCTGTTTTCAGGCTCACCGCAAAGAGGGCATATTTTTATTTTTTCAACTTTTTCCATAAGCAATTATAATCCGGTGACCAGACAAATTCAATTTATTAGCTATTTTTTATTAGCTATTTTTTTATGCTATTGCCGCAGGGTGCTAAAATATTCATTATGAGAGAGGCGATGTTTTATGAAAAGACGGACGGGGCCACTGTGCGCTGCTTTCTATGCGCCCATCGCTGCGTAATCGGGGAGGGCAAAAGGGGGATTTGCGCGGTCAGGGAAAACCGTGGGGGCACGCTCTATTCCCTCGTCTACGGCAGGATTGCCGCCATTAACGTGGACCCCATAGAAAAAAAGCCGCTCTACCATTTCCTGCCCGGATCTCTCTCATATTCCATAGCGACGGTTGGCTGCAATTTCAGATGCGAGCACTGCCAGAACTATGAGATATCACAATTCCCCAGGGAAAGGCCCGATGTCGGCATCCCGGGCAAGGAAATGACCCCGGAGGCCGTTGTCTCTGCCGCAATTCAGGCCGGATGCAGGAGCATTTCCTATACCTATACGGAGCCTACCATTTTTTTGGAATTCGCCCTTGACTGCGCCATGCTTGCCAGGCAGAGCGGAATCAGGAACGTATTTGTGAGCAACGGCTTCATGACCGCCGAGAGCGCGGGCGCCATTGCCCCCTACCTGGACGCAAACAACATTGATCTAAAAGGCGATGAAAGGTTTTATCGCGAGATTTGCCATGCCCGGGCGGCCCCGGTGAGAGAGACAATAAAATTAATGAAGGAAAAAGGGGTCTGGGTTGAGATCACCACGCTCATCATTCCAGGCCATAACGACTCTGCGGAAGTGTTAAGGGATATCGCCAGGTTCATACGATCAGTGGACCCCTTTATCCCATGGCACATTAGCCAGTTTTATCCTGCGTACCGTCTCCTTGACAGCCCTCCCACGCCAGTGGAGACCCTAAAAAGGGCAAGGGAGATAGGATTCGATGAGGGACTAAAGCACGTGTACCTGGGCAATGTGCCGGGAGAGGGCGGAGAAGATACCTGCTGCCCTTTCTGCGGGGCGGTCGTTGTTGCGCGTAGCGGCTTTCGCATACTCGATATGAGGCTGCAGGGCAAAGGTGTGTGCCCGTCATGTTCACGGGAGATCAAAGGCATATGGGAAATATTTCCTTGAATGGGCAGATAACCAGCCAAACGGGTATCCACGTGTATCCTTCTTATGCAACCTGCGGTTTGTAGACAGCCGCCACTGATTATCGGCAGTATCTATAGAATCTTGTATAATAAAATATAAATGGGAAAACATAAAAAACATAAAAAATAAAAAAACAAAAAATTAAGGGGAGAGTAGATGTTTAAAAGCGAGAAGGCGATAGGCGAGCTTATCAGGCACATGAGGAAATCGTCCGGTATGTCCCAGATGGGGCTGGCGGACAAGATCGGCGTTTCATACCAGCAGGTCCAGAAATATGAAAAAGGGATAAACAAACTGAGCTTATCCCGGCTGAAGCAGATATCGGGTGCTCTGGGAGTGCCGGTGAGCGTTTTTTTGGATGATGAAGAGCCTGTCCGGGCAGGCGAAGCGAAGGCTGTTCATGTTGCCCTTTTGAACGAGGAGGCAAAGCTCCTGATGCTATTCAGAAGATTGCACAGCAAAAAGCTCAAACACGGGTTCATAGAGATGCTTGAAGATGTTGTGAGGATATCAGGGAACAAGAAGCCCTGAAAGAACAAAAAAACCGTTCTTTTTTCTCTTTTTTGAAGTTACAGTTCCGCGGTCATAAGGACCGCATCTTCGAAAGGCTCTATATAATAAGCTTTTCTTCTTCCTGCTTCATGAAAGCCCAGTTTTCCGTATATCCGGCGGGCGGCCTGGTTGGATGCGCGCACCTCAAGATATGCAACTGTGCATTGTCTTTGTCTTAGCATCTCCATTACCAGTTTCATAAGATGGGTTCCTATCCCTTTGCGCATATGATCCGGGTGTACCGTAACATTAAGGATGTGCCCCTCATGAAACCGGTAGTTGGCAAGGATATAGCCCACGACCGTTCCATCCATCATGGCGGCAAGGGCGATAGAATAAGGGTTATATATCTCGTTTTTAAAAGAGTTTGCAGACCATGGGGTACTGTAAGACCGTTTTTCTATCGCGAGCACTTCATCAAGATGACGGCTCCCCATCTGCTCCACGATCAGCTGTTCAACTGCCATTTTTTTATGCCCTCCGGGCATCGAATGTAAGGAATTTCTGATCCATCAAAGTTCGCTCGCTGAACGCTCGCTGCCCATTTTATGCCCTCCGGGCATCGAATTTAAGGATTATCATTATTATTAACCGGTTTTGCTCACTTGCCCTGCGGGATGCGACTGCTTCAATTTCAGCTCCGCCTCTGATTTCCTGATATAAAAAGGAACAAGCATTTCAGGATCGGCAAATAGCCCCTTAGCCGCCATTTGCACTCCTAGCAAGGCGACGTTGGCAGGAGATGGTGACATTGCGGAAGGCGGTGCGAAAAGTGCGCGTCCTCCAAGGGAATCCCTAAAATTTTTCCCGTAAATGGCCGAGCCTTCTCCCATGAGAACAATTTTATCATGACCCCGGTCCAGGGCATCCCTTGCCAGTTCTATCCACTTATCCGGAGGGAGCGCCGCCTCCGGCACTACCCTTGTGAACTCACCTTCCCGCCATAAGAAAATTCCCCCGTACAGCTCGCCCCTTCTCGCATCAAGGAGGGGACAGACCGGCAGGCAACTGAAAGGGAAGTGCCATGCAAAGGCTTCAAGGGTAGGGACGGCAACAACCTTTTTCCCCGTGCCATACGCGAACGCAATCCCTTTTACAAGGGATATCCCGACCCTGAGCCCGGTGAACGAACCCGGTCCGTGCGAGACGGCGAGGATATCTATTTGCTCCAGCTCAAGGCCTGTTTGCTTAAGCAGGTAATCCAGTCCCGGTAAAAGCCTCTCCGAGTGCGTAGTCTTTACGTTCAGCCTTAATTCGGCGATTAAGCCTTCGTCACCCGCCAGGGCGACTCCGCCATTCATTGTGGCCGTCTCCACTCCTAAAACGATCATATCCTCACCAGTTTTAAGTAAAATTAAAAGGATCCAATTTCCATTTTTGCCTTAAATCCCCATTCATGAGTAAATATTTTACCTGAATTTATCCTTTTTTTTGCCCAATGCCCTTGCATGGAAGGCCTCTGGTTGCGGTTACCGGCCTTGATATGGCAAACTACCTACTGGAATACTACGAGAAAACAATTATGCAGAAAATCAGGAAATAATAATATAAGGAGACAAGTTGAATTTATGGGCCGCAAAATCTCAAAAATATCTTTTTTATTGATTGTATTTGCGATGCTTATATTGACCGTGGGATGCTCAAAGAAACCGGCTGCCCTGGTGAACGGGGAAAAGATCACCCAAAAAGACCTGGACAGGGCTGTAGCGTTAAGCATGGGTCCTTCAGCGGCCAGCATGAAAGACCCAGATAAGCAGGCCGCCAGATCCCAGGTCCTTCAGGGGCTTATAGGCGAAAAGCTTGCCCTCCAGGAAGCTAAAGCCAGAGGTTTTACTGTCAGCGATGGGGAAGTGGACAACCAGATGGCGCGCATAAGCCAGTCTTACGGCAAGGATGTGTTGGAAAAACAGTTGAAAAATATGAATATAGACATGGGGACGTTCAAGCAGGCGCTCAAAGAACAGATTTTAATGGGAAAGCTTATAGACAGCCTGGTTCCCGCTGGTTCGGTCAGCGATGGGGACGCAATGAATTTCTATAAAAGCCGCCCTGAGATGTTCATGGCGCCGGCGCAGGTGGATGTAAGGATCGTGCAGGCCTCCACACTCGATGACGCCGACAAAATCGCGGCCCAGATGAAATCCGGGGGATTTGACCGGGTCGCGGACAGGTACCTTAACTCTAAAACCGTAGGTGTAGGAGACTATAGCTGGACGCCAGTCAATATCTACGGACCGGAAATGGGCAAGGAACTTTCTTCCGTTAAGGAAGGCTCCTTTGGCGGGCCTTTTAAAACCCATGATGGTTATCTTCTTGTAGGCTTGAAAGGAAGGAAACCGGCATCCGCCATGGGGTTCAATGAGGTGGAGGGACAGATTAAAGCCATGCTTCTTAATCAGAAAAGAAAGCAGGCCATCCTGGGGTTGATCGCCAGGAAAAAGGCCTCGGCAGACATAAAGATTTACAATTGAAAAAAATAAAGATCCTTTTTTCCATTATTGCGGTCCTCATTTTTTTGCCGGTTGCGGCAAACGCTGAATTGCCTTTTGTACTCGACAAGGTAGTTGCGGTCGTAAACAATGAGGTTATTACGTGGTCCCAGCTTTACCAGGCCATGGAATTTGATTACAGCAGGCAGATAAGCTCTCTTTCCGGCGATGAGAAAAGAAAGTTCCTTGAAGATCATGAAGCTGGATACCTGGACAAGATGATAGATATGACCCTCCAGGTCCAGGAGGCAAAAAGACTTAAAATGGATGTGGGCAGCAAGGAGGTTGATGACGCAATCTCCGCCATAAAGAAAAAATATTCAATGGACGATAGCGCCTTTGAGGCGGCGTTGAAATCAGAAGGACTTACTCTGAAAGACTACAGGAAAAGGCTTTCCGATCAGATACTGGTGAACGAGGTTGTCTCCAGGGAAGTCCGGGAGAAGATAAACGTTAGCGGTGCCCAGGTGGCCGAATACGCCAAATCAAAAGGTCTTACGGCGGTCGAAGGGGATTCGTACAAGCTGGCGCAGATATTTTTCCGTATGCCGAAGGACCCGGGGCAAAAAGAAGTGATCGAAAAAAGGGCGGATGAGGCATTGCAAAAGATACGTTCAGGCGGTGATTTTATGGCCATTGCCAAGGCATATTCCCAATCTGATCCCGATATCGGTGTGATAAATAAAGATATGCTCTCCTCTTCCATGCTGGACGTGATCAGTAAGCTGAAGGTGGGTAATGTGAGCCAGCCCTTCTGGACAGAAAACGGACTTTATATACTTAAACTGGAGGATGAATCCTCATCCAGACGCCCTGCGGACCTTGAAAACGGAGCGAAACAGGAGCTTGTCGAGGCCAAGTTCGAACATGATTACAAATTATGGCTGAAGGGCCTCAGGGAAAAGTCATACGTCGAAATAAGGCTCTAAACCTGCAATTCCTGTAGTGATCTTTGCTTTCATTCCCGCAAGCTAAACGCATCGGGAATTCTTCCTTAGAAAATTCGAAACTAAAAATTCAAAATGGCAAGTCCATAGGCCGCCGCACGGCGATTGATTAGCCGGATCTACATAAAAATCAAACCGGGAAAAACTCATTGCTGAGGCCTTTCCCGGTTTTTATTCTTTAAATCAGTTCAGAAAATTTACATTTTGTGGCATTTTGTGCAATTGCCGTTAGGTGCGAATGCCTTTTTACCGTTGTGGCACTCACCGCAATATTTGCCTGCCCTGATGTCGGACATCGTGAACTTGGCTGCGCCAGGAGTTCCAGGTGCCTTCATCGGGAATATCTTCGTGTGGCAATCATTGCACTTAAGCCCCGCCTTGGCGTGAACCGCGCCGCTGAAAGTTACCTTACCCATAGCGCCAGCATTGAAAGTGACATCCTTGCCGGGAGGGGTTGCCATTGCGAAACTCGCCGCGAAGACTATAGCTGCTACGAATACCATGATAGCAGTGATCTTCTTCATCCTATTTTTTCACCTCCTTCCAATCTAACTTTTTTTATCTTTTAATTTATAAAATTAGCCGTTCAATGTCAAGATAAATTACCTTATAAAGCCATATAATAAAGGGATTTTTGAAATGCGCCAAGGCCTGCCACCCAGTGCGCGTTAAGCGCTTGGATCCGGCTTTGCGTCTATCTGCATCTGGTGCTTTTTCAAGCTGAAATCGCCTTTATAAAACTCTCAGCGAGTTCCTTTGAAAGCTCTACGCCCACAGAACCGGAGCCCAGGCAAAGCACGTTCAGCCCTTCTTCGCGTACGCCGTGCCCGGCGGCATAGGTATCCGGGCAGACTGAGGCCCTTATGCCGTCAAATCTGTTTGCAGCCACTGAAACGCCAACGCCAGTGGCGCTTATGAGAATGCCTGCCAGGGCCTCTCCGGAAATAACGGACGAAGCCACAAGGGCGGCGCACCCGGCAGCCTCCGCATTCTCGCCCTTATCGATTACCTCATACCCTCTTTGCAAGAGATAGGGCACAAGCTCAGTTTTCAGGGCGGTTCCTTCCATATCTGAGGCGATAGCTATTTTCATAATTTAAACTTGCAATTCCCTATAGCTTGCTACAGGGTAACCTTGTGTTGTCATTTCCTCCCCTACCGCTTCGCTCCTCCCTCTCCATTGGGAGAGGGTTTGGGGTGAGGGAGTCCTTGGCCCTGGTTTTTTTATTTTATGCCAGCCCCAGAATTATCTCCCTTTCCTGCAGGTCAACCCTGTCTATCCGTGCCTTGATGAGGTCGCCGATACGGAATTTTTTGCCTGTATGCTTCCCGGCCAGAGTTAGATTTTTTTCATTGAAGACATAGAAATCATCTGCCATGAGCGATACATGGATGAAGGACTCCACATAAAAATCCTCGAACCTGACGCGGATACCGTAGTTCGTGACCTCTATCACCTTCACCGGGAATTCTTCACCCACTTTGTCTTTTATGAACCAGGCCTTCATTGCCCTTAGGGCCGCCCGTTCCGCCTCATCCGAATTCCTCTCCATGCGGGAGGAGCTGAATGCAAGTTCCGGCAGGAGTTCGCCCAGCATCTCAGCCCTTTGGGCCGGGAAGGTTTTTTCTCTTTTTTTCTGGTGGAAAAGCGCCTCTTCGAGTATCCGGTGGACCACCAGGTCCGGATATCTCCTTATGGGCGAAGTGAAATGCGTGTAGCATTCCGAGGCCAGGCCGAAATGTCCTGCATTGACCGTGCTGTAACGGGCCTGCTTGAGGCTTCTGAGCACTGTAAAGTTGATTATTTCCTCTTCAGGCGTCCCCCTTGCCGACTCCAGTATGGAACGGAAATCCTGGTTTTTTGTGCGCAGCAGGTTTTTTGCGAACCGGAGGACCTCCTCCATTTTTACAAGATCGGGTTCTTCGTGTATCCGGTAAATTGCGGGCGCACCGAGTCCGCTTAGATACTCCGCCACGGCCTCATTGGCGGCTATCATGAACTCTTCTATAATGACGTGAGCAATGTTGCGCTCCGATCTCACTATGGCCTCAGGCCTGCCTTGCAGGTCGATGAGGACCTCCGGCTCCGGCAGGTCGAAATCAAGGCTTCCTCTGTCAAGACGCCGTGCCCTCAGCTCTCCGGCAAGCTCCTCCATCAGCTCGAAATCCTTAACAAGGCTGTCGTAACGAGTTCTTAAACCGGTATTGCCATCTACCAGTATCTTGCTTACATCTGTGTAAGTCATTCGCTCATCGCTTCGAATAATGCTTTTGTAAAAAGAGGCCGCCTCCCGTTTTCCAGTTCTGTCAAAGTCCATCTGTATGGTAAAGGCATGCCGGTTTTCTCCCGGGACCAGGCTGCACAGGTCCTCCGAGAGCTCCTTTGGCAGCATGGGCAGCACGCGGTCTGTGAAATAGACGCTTGTCCCTCTTTTCCTTGCCTCGATGTCTATGAGGCTGTCCCAGGGGACATAATGGCTGACATCGGCGATATGAACCCATAACCTGTAGCCGCTGCCGCTCAACCTGATGGAAACGGCATCGTCAAAATCTTTTGCCCGCTCGCCGTCTATTGTCACGGTAGGCAACCTGGTCAGGTCTTTCCTTTGCAGCGCATCTTCAGATTCAACTTGGAGCCTGTCCCGTGCTTCCACTCCGGCCCGTATTTTTTTTGCCTCTTCGGCTACCTGTTTGGGGAATCTCGTTGGCAGGGAGAACTCCTCTATAATACTGTCTATCTCGTCAATAGGTCTTTCAGGCGGTTCGATGCCTTTTATGATTCTCCCTACGGGAGGCCTCTTGTCGGAGGGATAATCCACGATTTCGGCGATAACTTCCTGGCCGTTCCTGTATCGGGCACATTCTCCGGGCGGAATGTAGATGTCCATTTTGAGAGACCTTGATTTTGGCTTGATAAAGCAGGCTGTTCTTGATTTATCAAGCCTGCCGGCAACCCTCCGGGGGGCCCGTTCGAGGATTCTGATGATCCGTCCTTTCCTGCCGCTTTCGCTGCCTTCAGGCCTTGCGATCACCTTATCGTTATCCATTGCCCCCATTGTGGCGTAAGGCGGGATGAATAGGTCCCTTTGCCCGGGCAGGTCGGAAACGACGAATCCGAAACCGTCCCCGTGGGCCTCAAAATATCCGCGCACCAGGTTGACATCCTCCGAAGGCGCATAAAGGCCCTTCCTCGTCAGAACGAGGTCTCCTGTTTGAAGCATTCCGCGAAGGAGTCTTTTGAAACCGCGGGCCTCCTGCCGGTTAAGGCCGAAACCGGCAGAGAGTTCCCTTAATCCCTGGGGCCTGGGTTTTCGCTTGAAATATGACAGGACGTCTTCTTTTTCCACCATTCCGGAAGTATTTTATCCTTTTGGGGACCGGTTGTGAATATAAATTGCGGGAATACCACCCATTTTTTAAAACTCGGGCATGGAGGCTAGCCTTTCCGAAAGGATCCTCACATGCCTCATTTCCTCCTTTATGATGGCGTCTATCCTGCCTTTGCCGAACTCAGCCGGCACAAGCTCCTTTATGCCGGTGTAAAAGGCGATGGAATCTTTCTCAAGCGAGATGGCTTTATCCAGAATGTCCGTCATGCTCATATCTCCCGCAAGCTCCACAAGGTCTTTCCTGTCGCCAAAGACCTTCCCGGAGGCCATCGCCCTCAGGAACAGGACGGCCTCATTTTCCTGCTCGAATCCCTGGGCCCATGGCTGTCCTTCGAGCTCCTCTTTCATGGAGGAAAAGACCTTTATGTGGTCATCTTCCATTGAGGCCAGCTGGAGGAGCACCCCTCCAAGCTCTTCGTCCTCTGCGGCCTCCGCGGCCTTGCGATAAAACGCGCCGCCGTTTCTTTCGATCTGTTCGGCTATTTCAAAAATTTCAAATGCATTAAAAAAATCAGCCATGTTCTTCCTCCTTGCCACGTCAATTTAAAAGTTTTTTATTTTATTTATACCCAAAAAGGGTATTTTGTTTTATTTTACTTTATGAAGAGGACCCTGTTTTTATTTCCAGGCATTGATAAAGAAAATCCATCAGTTGCTTATCGTTTTGGATACCGGGTCTCGTGAGCGTAAAATCATACCGTACCGGATCATCGGGGGATATCTCACGAAAGGCCCGGGTGATCTCCAATGCCGCGCGCATGCCGGCCTGCTTCCTTCCGGTAAGCCCCAGTGCTATTGAAAGGGAGTGCAGGTGGGTGTCCAGCGGAACTATAAGCTTCGCGGGTGAAATCCCGTCCCAGCCCCCAGGGTCCACCTCGTCTTTTCTTATCATCCACCTGAGAAACAGATTGAGCCTTTTGCATGCGCTCCCCTTTTCCGGCCGCGACAGCAGCGTTGTCCTGGGACAGATACCGGCAGGGCAGAGCGCTGAAACAAAATCCGTGAGGGCGGGCAAAACAGTGTCATCATCCTTCTTGAAACCCGCTAAAAAACATTCATTGAGCGAGCCGTATTTTTCGAGGACCGTTCGTATCCTGCCCAGGAAAAAGATGAGCTCTTCGCCGGTGACAAGCCTGTGCTTGAACCCGCCAAAGAGTTTTTCCAGCGTGCCCTTACCCGTTTTCAGAACAAAATCATGCGGCGGACCTATCTTTTCCAGCACAAAGCCGGTCTTGGCGAGGATCTGTTTGACCCGCCCATAAGCGAAAGAGGAGGCTATAAGACCGGTAATTTCCAGGTCCCTTGGGTCGGAGTACTCATACAGGAATTCAAGAGGATCCGGATGGACAAACTGGCGTTTATTATATTTCTTGTAAAAAACCTCAAGCCCGCCCGGACTCCACCGGCGCCAGGCCTCGCAGTGTTCTTTTACTTTTACTTTTTCTTTTTTCCCCATCGCTTGCATGAGCGATTGTTAGTATATCAGAGGCCGTGTCCTATTCATACCTGAGGGCATCGATAGGGTTTAAAAGGGACGCCTTGTAAGCCGGATAGAAACCAAAGAAGACGCCTACGGCCCCGGAAAACCCGAAGGCCAGGAAGATTGAAAACGGAGAGACTATCCCTGGCCATCCCGCGATCTTAGAAAGGACGGCCGAGGCTGTCACGCCCATCGCAATGCCCACGATGCCGCCTATCATGGACATGATGAACGCCTCCATCAGGAATTGGAACCGTATGTCCCAGGTCTTTGCGCCTATGGCCATCCTTATTCCTATTTCCCTGGTGCGCTCGGTAATGGAGACCAGCATGATGTTCATTATCCCTATGCCGCCTACCAGGAGAGAGATGGAGGCGATGGCCCCGAGCAGTAGGGTCATTATTTTAGTGGACTGCTCCGCCGTCTGCATTATCTGTGTAAGGTTCCTCACCGTGAAGTCATCGTCCTCTTTGGGTCCGATATGGTGCCGCTGACGGAGGATATCCGTTATCTGGCTTTGAGCATTGTCGAGTTCCCCAGTTGATCTGGCCTTCACCATCATTATCCTGATCATGCCGGGAAAGGCGGTCCCGAAGAGCTTTCGCTGGGCCGTCGTGAGCGGGACCATTATGGTGTCGTCCTGGTCCTGGCCCATGACGGACTGTCCCTTTGCAGCAAGGACGCCGATAACGGTAAAAGGCAGGTCCTTTATTTTTATGTTTTTGCCGATGGGGTCTTCATCTCCGAACAGGTTGTCCACAACGGTCTGTCCCAGCAGGCAGACCTTTGTGGCGTTCTGAACGTCAGCGCCCAAAAATCCTCTTCCCTGGGCGATAGGCCAATCCCTTACGGTAAGCATGGACGGTGTAGTGCCAACAACGCCGGTGGACCAGTTCTGGTGGCCATAGATGACCTGTGCCGTGCCGCTAAGCACCGGGGCCACGGCATCCACCGAAGGCGCCCCCTCCTGAATGGCCTGCGCATCCCCGGAGGTAAGTGTGGGCTGGGTGCCGGCGCCCATCCTGATGCCCCCGGAAGTAGTGCTTCCGGGCAAAACGATCAGCAGGTTGCTTCCCATGCTGGATATCTGCTCGGTTATTTTCTGAGTGACCCCGGTGCCTACCGCAAGCATGGCGATAACCGCGGCCACACCGATAATGATGCCAAGCATCGTAAGAAGAGTGCGCATCTTGTTTGCCTTCAGGGCGCGCAGGGCAAGCTTTGCCGTCCACGGGATATTAACCATTGCTTACAGCCCTCTCTTCATCGCTCATGAGGCGTCCGTCCATGAACCGTATCGTGCGTCTGCTCCATGCCGCTATATCCGATTCGTGAGTGACAAGGATGATGGTAATGCCGTTTTCCCGGTTCAAACGCTGAAAAAGTTCCATGATCTCCACGCTGGTTTTGGTATCCAGATTGCCCGTCGGCTCATCGGCGAGGATGATGGGGGCCTCGTTTACCAGTGCCCTGGCTATGGCTACCCGCTGCTGCTGTCCTCCCGAGAGCTGATTTGGATAATGCTTCGCCCTCGTTTCAAGGCCGACCTTGGACATGGCGGACATGGCGCGTTCCGTCCTCTCCTGGGCGGAGACACCCTTGTAAAACATCGGCAGCTCCACGTTCTCGATGGCCTGCGTCCTGGGAAGCAGGTTGAAACCCTGGAAGACAAAACCTATTTTGCTGTTTCTTATCTCGGCCAGTTGGTCACGGTCCAGGCTTGAGATATCAACGCTCTCCAGAAGATATCTTCCTTCCGTAGGTTTGTCCAGGCAGCCCAATATGTTCATGAAAGTGGATTTGCCGGACCCGGAGGCGCCCATTATGGAAACGAACTCCCCTTTATCGATGGTCAGGGTTACGCCGCGCAATGCGTTTACCTCCACATCTCCCAGTGTGTACTTCTTGCTTATTCTGTCCACATCTATTAGAGCCATTTCTGAAAAACCTAAAAAATCCTGGGACCATGCCCAAAGGCAGGCCGGTTCGCTGATTTGCCGAGGGTTTCCACTATTACCGCATCTCCCTGTTCGAGATCTGCCGATGAGACCTCCGTATAGTCGCCGTCCGTAAGTCCAGTCTTCACGTTTACGCGTTTTGGCTTGCCCTGATCGAGCACCCAGACCCCGGGGCCGCCTTTTCTCATTCCGGCTGTTGCCGCAGCGCCGGGCAGACGAAAGCGCAGGGCGGCATTAGGGACCCTGAGGACCCCTTTTTTTATGGCTGTAATGACCTGCACGTTGGCGGTCATCCCCGGCTTTAACAATAGATCCTTGTTGGCTACCGCGATCACGACGTCGTATGTTACGACATTCTGCACTATGGTCGGGTTTATCCTTACCTGTGTGACTTTGCCCCTGAATGTGATATCCGGATAGGCGTCTACGGTGAATTCCACATCCTGTCCGGTTTTAACGTTGCCGATATCAGCCTCGTCCACGCTTGTGTCGATCTGCATTTTTTTGAGGTCCTGAGCCACGGAAAACAGCGTCGGGGTCTGGAAACTCGCCGCTACTGTCTGGCCGACATCGACGTTCCTGGCCACAACGGTGCCGTTTACCGGCGAAATGATGCGGGTATATTTTACATTGGTCTCCGCGAATTGCATGGCCGCCTGCGTTTGGGCAACTTGCCCTTGTGCCGCTTCCACGGATGCCTTGGCTGTTTCGTAGTTGGTCTCCGAGGTATCGAAATCGCTT
This sequence comes from Nitrospirota bacterium, assembly GCA_021812785.1. The sequence continues at coordinate 34,600 of JAKAMR010000002.1, read as the reverse complement.
TGGGCGATCAGGTTTTCTGTAAGCAGTTTTTTGTTCCTGCCCATTGTCCTTTTGGCATCTACCGCCGTTGCGGTCGCCTTGTCCAGGCCGGCTTTGGCCGAAAAGTAGTTGGCCTTTGCCTCGCTGAGCTGGGCATCGAAGGTGGTGGGGTCAATGAGGGCGAGCATCTGGCCTTTCCTGACAACGGAGTTGTAATCTGCGTAGATGCTCTTTATGGTGCCGGAAACCTGCGTGCCTACAAGCACGGTCGTTACGGGGTTTACTGTGCCGGTTGCCGTAATGGAGGATATTATCCTGCCCTTTGAGACAGGGGCCGTCTTGAAGAGAGGTCCGTGGTCTTTTTTACCTATAAGGAAGAAGGCGGCAGCGGCCAGTAGCAAGACTATGACCGGAAGGCCCGCCAGCTTTTTACCTTTTTTCATATTTATCTGACCCCCATTGCGTTTTCAAGGTTCGCTTCGGCCAGCTTATGGCTGTAAAGCGCATTTATGTATGCCGTTTGGGCATTGCTGAAAGTTGTAAGCGCGTCCGTGACCTCTATGTTGCTCCCAACTCCGGCGGCGTATCTGCCATTGGCAAGGTCAAGGTTTTCCTGGGCCTGTTTCAGCCCGACCGCGGCGGTGGCGATGCTGCTTTCCGCCTGTTTTAAATTCAGGTAGGCCTGCCTGTTCTGAAGATATATCTGTTGTTTAAGGACCTTCACATTTGCCTCGGAGGCGTTTAAGTTTGCAGTCGCCTCATCGACCTGTTTTTTTGTAAGAAATCCGCTGAATATTGGTATTACGACCGATGCGCCCACGTTCCAGCCATGGTCCAGAGGCAGGCTGTCGCCGCTCCAGGTGTATCCGGCGCTTCCTGAAAGCGTGGGGTAAAAACCTGCGTTCGCAAGCCTCAGGGACTGCTCGAAGGCCTTTTCCGTGGAAACTGAAGATTTAAGGTCCTGCCTGTTTTTGTAAGCAGTTTGAAGGGCGTACTCAAAGGTTATTGGATAAGGTTTATAAGCCAGGTTGTCTTCGATTATGTACTCCGGGGCATCAGGTATTCCCATCGCATTGTTCAGATTCTGCCAGGAAACCTGGAGCGCGTTCCGGGCCTGTATAAGGCTCAGCTGGGCATTGCTCAGGGTCACTTCGGCATTTATTACATCTATTTTAGGAGTGGTCCCGACCTTGAAAAAACCCTCCGCCTGGACCAGGTGCTGATTGGCCTGCTTTACCACCTCTTGCGCCGCGCTCACATTCCTCTGCGCCTGAAGCACGCCGTAATAGGCTGTCTTGACGTTAAGGATTATTTGGAGATTCACGTTTTCCAGGCTCTGATAGGAGGCCTCGCTGTTGAACCTGGCCGAGTTTACCTGGCTTGAGGTCCGGCCGAAATCATATATGTTCTGGGTGATGGACGGCCCTGTGGCGAAATTTGCAAAATTGTTTGTACGCGTGCCGCCGACCAACTGGTTCTGAACGGTGGTGGAGGAAAAATGATTAATGTCCGTTTGCCATTGGGCCTGAGGATAATAGGCGGACTGGGCTTCGCCGATCCTGCTTTGAGCAGCGAAAAAGGTGTTGCGGGCCGCTACGGTCTGCGGGTTTGTGGAGAGTGCAATGCTCATGCATTGCCCAAGCGTAAGGACTGAGCCCTTCTTGATGGCTTTAACTGCCTGGGGGCTTTGGGTCTGAAGCCCCGAAGTCCGTGGCTCCGGGGTCTGGGCATGCAGGGGCTGTGGCGCCACAGCGGCAGCCAGGTATGCGGCAAACAAAAGGCAAATGGATCTTTTCCAGGTGGACATTCTTTTTCTTTTTTTGCGGCCCATATTAATGATGGAGCTCCTTTTGAATAAAATTTTATAAGCCATTTTTTATAATACATTGAATGCGCCTGAATATGAGTTAAGAGGATATTAAAAAGGGAAAAGATTTGTAAATGGGGGGCTGGAATTCTTTACAATTCTTTACAAACGCGTCCGGGGCCTTTCAGATAAAATTAAATGGATGAGGCGCCATGAAAAAGGGCTTCAAAAGCCACATTACTTCAACTGGAACAATTTTATTTAGATGGAAAGTTCAGCCCAGGAAAACAAAAACCGGATACTGGTAATCGATGACGATACCGAGCTCTGCGAGCTTCTGAAGGATTATCTGAAGCTTGAGGGTTTTGAGGTGGAGGCGGTAAACAATGCCGAAGCCGGCGCACAGAGGGCGCTTTCCGGAGAACACGCGCTTGTTGTGCTTGATGTCATGCTGCCCGGCATAAGCGGTTTTGAGGTGCTGCGCCGTATCAGGGAGCGCTCCGGCATACCTGTTTTGATGCTTACGGCCAGGGGAGATGACGTGGACCGGATCGTGGGACTGGAGATGGGCGCGGACGATTATCTGCCAAAACCCTTCAATCCGAGGGAGTTGGTGGCGCGCATCCGGGCCGTCAAACGCCGCGCAAGGCCGGAAGTGGGCAAAGCGGGTCCGGAGGCGGCAAGAGCTGGGACGGACAGCATGACTGTTGGAGATATTTTTCTGGACAGGGCAAGCCGGAGGGTGCTCAGATCGGGGGGGAATATTGAACTGACCGCAGTCGAGTTCAACCTCCTTGAAGAGCTCCTGCTCAGCGCCGGGCAGCTTGTCAGCCGCGAGGACCTCTATAAAAAGGTCCTGGGCCATGGCCTTTCCCCCTATGACCGGAGCATAGACGTGCACGTAAGCAACCTGAGGAAAAAACTGGGCCGGGATGCCCATGGAATGGAACGCATAAAAACGGTTCGCGGAATGGGGTATCTCTATACCCGACCCCAGGACCTTCCCGCCGAAAAAAGTGAAAGCCCATCAAGTAGGGAAGGGGCCTGAAGTTGTCCAGCCCGAAGTTGTCCTTCCTTAATTCATCCAGGCCGCCGATTGGCAAGGGTGCGGCAAGAACTCTTTTTATAAGGATATTCCTGTGGTTCTGGCTGGCCATGGTGCTGTCCGGCGTGGTGATCTTCCTTCTTACCGCCACCGCCCAGATAGGTCCGATAGCCAGGGTCCATAAGGAAATAGCCATGCACCGGGACAGGCTTTTGAGCAATGTACTCCTTTTATACGGAGAATCCGCGGCCGAGGCTTATAACCGCGGCGGACAGACGGCCCTGGGCGACTTGGCCGAAAGGGTTAAGTCATCGTCCGGCATCCGCATCTATCTGTTCGAGGCGGAAAACCGTACGCTTCTGCAGGGAGGGAATCAAAAAGGCCCGGAAGCGCGGGTGGCTGAATTAGCAGGAAAGGCCTTCCAGGAAAAGGGAGGACACCTGCAGACCGCCGTTTGGGGCAGGAAACTTCTTGTTGCCCTGCCGTTTACCCTGCCATCCAAAGGTGCCGATGCCAAGCAGCGTGAATATGAACATGAATATGTTATAGCCGGGGAGTGGCCTTATGTGCCCTTCCGTCCATTAAAACCGGGTCCTCTTTTCCCATTGATCTTCGGATTCCGCCAGCTCATCTATCTGATAGTTGGAGGGGTCATTTGCTATGTTCTCGCCTGGCAGCTTACGGCGCCCATACGCCGCCTCAGGCAGGCGACCCAAAGGCTTGCCGCCGGGGACCTGAAGGCCAGAGTGGGGCAGGGTGCGGCAGGCAGTGGGGGCGGTGAGGTAGCCGCCCTGGGCAGGGATTTTGACAGCATGGCGGAAAGGATAGAATCCCTTCTTGATGCCCAGCAGCGTCTTATCCGGGACATATCCCATGAGCTGCGCTCCCCGCTTGCCAGGCTGAACGTGGCGTTGGAGCTTGCAAAACGCAACTCCGGGGAAAAAGCGGCGGGCCCGCTGGACAGGATAGAGAAGGAGGCCGAAAGGCTCAACGACCTGATAGCCCAGCTCGTAACCCTGACCCTGCTTGAGAGCGGGACCGAAAGGCTGGAAAAAACCAAGGTCCATGTCGACCTTGCGCAGCTTGTGTCGGACATTGCCGGCGATGCTGGTTACGAGGCATCAGGCACGGGCCGCCAGGTTCTTTTCCGAGTGCAGTCAATGGAAAAGGCCGCTGTGAACGGCTCGCCGGAGATGCTTAGGCGCGCGATAGAAAACGTGGTGCGAAACGCCGTCCGTTATACCGCTGGAGGCTCGGCGGTTGAGGTTACCTTAAGGCGCGCCGCCAAAGACGGCAGGCCAAACGCGATCATCCGGGTCCGGGACCATGGGCAGGGAGTGCCGGAGGAGGCGCTCGCCCACATATTCCAGCCTTTTTACCGCGTGGAGGACGCGCGGGACAGGGCAAGCGGCGGCACAGGGGTGGGCCTTGCCATTACGGAGAGGGCCGTCCATCTGCACGGTGGAGAGGTAAAGGCATCGAACGCCCCCGATGGCGGCCTCGTGGTCGAGATATCCCTGCCCCTAAGCGAGTCCTGATTGTCCGTTTTTCTTTTCTTCTCTTAACGCGGTTTTTGTTCGGCCGAATATGCGGTATATCCAGAGCTGGTAAGCGATGACCACCGGCACGAAGACAACTGCCACGACGGTCATTATCCTTAACGTGTACACGCTGGAGGACGAATTGAACAGTGTGAGGCTGTATGCCGGATCCAGGCTTGAAGGTATCAGGTCCGGATAAAGTCCCGCCACCCCAGTGAAGACAACGAATAGGATGGTAACGCAAGAGGCGAAAAAGGCCCGAAGCTGCCTGCCGGTCAGGGTCAGGTATTTTATCGCAAGCAGGGCCGCTACCGCTATTGCGGGCAGGAGCCAGAGGATTGGGTGGTTCAGATAGTTGATGTACAGACGGGTGGCAAAGGCCGTGTATGCGAGAAAGCCCACTGCAACAAGCACAAGCGGATACCAGAGACGCCCCGCCAATGCCGAAGCCTTTTTGTTTGCGACTTCTTTTTTATGCGGGCTGCCGGGCAGCTTAATGGACAGCCATAGGGAGCCATGCACCGCAAAGAGCAGGACAAAAAGAACGCCAGTAAGAAGTCCGTAAGGGTTCAAGAGCCCAGGCAGGCTTCCATGGTAGCCGCTTACGTCCATCGGCAATCCCTTGAAGATGTTGCCGAAGGCCACACCCAGAAGCAGGGTTGCAAGGAAACTCCCCAGGAAAAATGCCCTGTCCCAGCCTTTCCTCCACCTTTGGCCTTCCGCATGCCCTCTGAATTCCAGCGCCACCCCCCTCAGGATCAGGGAAAACAACAGAAGGAGCATGGCCGAATACAGGTAACTGAACATAAGCGCGTAGGTGGTGGGAAACGCCGCGAACGTAGCCCCGCCCGCGGTAATAAGCCACACTTCGTTGCCGTCCCAGACAGGGCCTATGGTGTTAAGAACGTCTTTTTTTATTTTTTCATCAGAGGCGAAAAAAAAATAGAGGATGCCTGCGCCAAGGTCGAACCCGTCCAGCATGAAATAGACCGCCCAAAGTACGGCCCATAAAATGAACCATATGACCTGGAATATCATGATACGTCCTCCCTCGCCGTTGTGCCGGCGGCCCCGTATCCCTGGGAAAGCCCATCGGGGCCTTTTTTTGCCGCCCTGCCAAGCAGGTATATGTCCACCACGGCCAGCGCCCCGTAACCCAGGGTGAAAGCGGTCAGAGAAGTCCAGACCTGCGCGGGGCTTACGGCGCCGGAGACGGCGTCTTTGGTCTTCAGGACCCCGTAAACGATCCATGGCTGTCTGCCCACTTCCGCAACGATCCAGCCAAGCTGGCCCGCTATGTAGGGCAGGGGTATGGCGTATAGCATTATCCTCAAAAAAGTGCGCCTGGCCTCAAGCCTCTTTCCCCTGGAATAGACAAAGGCAAAGACCGCCAGGATTATGAACAGAAAACCCAGTGCGATCATCGCCCTGAAACTGAGAAACGTGCTCATCACCGGCGGACGCAGGTCTTTTGGGATGTCCTTCAGTCCCGTTATGCTGGCCTTTGTAGAGCCAAAGGCCAGGAAGCTCAGAAGCCCCGGTATCTTCAGGGTGTCTATGTAGTTTCTCTCGTGCTTTACATCCGGAATACAGACCAGGCTGTAGGCGCAATCGTTCGTTGTCTTCCAGTTGGCCTCGATGGCGGCAAATTTGGATGGCTGTGTTTCGGCCACTTCTTTGGCGTGAAAGTCCCCTGCAAGCACCACAAGCAGGGATGCGGCAAGCCCGAAAGCCGCCCCGATCCTGAACGAGCGCCTGAAAAACTCCGTCTCGTTTTTCTTAAGCAGATGCCAGGCGGAGATTCCCATTACAAAGAAGGCCGCCACCACGTAGCCCGAAAGGACAGTGTGCAGGAACTTGAGCCATCCGTAACTGTTGGTGGCAACCGCAAGAAAATCGGTCATTTCGGCCCTGTTGTTCCTTAGAACGTATCCGCTCGGGTGCTGCATCCAGCCGTTGGCAAGCAGTATCCAGAGGGCTGAAAGGTTGGTGGCCAGGGCCACAAGCCAGATGGCTAAAGCATGCGTCTTTTTTGAGACCTTGTCCCATCCGAAGACCCAGAGACCAATGAATGTCGACTCCAGGAAAAATGCCACAGTGGCCTCGATGGCAAGGGGGGCGCCAAAAATGTCTCCCACGTATCTGGAGTACGCCGACCAGTTCATGCCGAACTGGAACTCCATGGTAATGCCCGTTACCACCCCTAGGGCAAAATTGATAAGAAACAGCTTTCCCCAGAATTTCGCCATCCTCAGAAAGGTCTCCTCTCCGGTGGCCAGGTAGCGGGATTCCATCCAGGCAACGAGGATGGAGAGGCCGAGGGTGAGGGGGACAAAAATGAAATGAAACATGGCGGTGATCGCAAACTGCAACCTGCTCAGGGCCAAAGTGTCCATTAAAAGACGCCTCCTTTCCTGTAAGGGGCCCGCATCCCTGCGGAAGGTGAAGATGGGGTACGCTCGCTTTCAATTATGAATAATGGGAATGAAGATCGGTCTTCCCTATTTAAAGTATACTCCCCGATTGGCGGCTGGGGTTGACCCATGGCACGGCTTGGACGGGGGCGTATCGCCGCCAGGATTTTTTTCCGGGAAAGAAATATTGCCTTATTGCCCTAAATTCCTCTTTTTGCGAATTCTGTTATACTTGCAAATTACGATTGCAACTATTGATCCGGGAGCACTTAAAATGTGCATCAAGCCGTAAAGGTCTTGGCGAACTTTTAATCGCTGCATTATTCCTTGCGTTTTTTTATCTTAATCGTCTATGCCATGAAAATGTAATTTAAAAAAAATGGAGTGACCGAAATTGAAAGAGGAGGAGTAAATGAGAGAAAGAAGCGCCTCACGGTTTTTAGTTGCCATTACTGTCGTAAGTATATTGTTTTTGACTGGGTGTACTTCGGTCGGTAGTTTAGGCCTCGTTACAAAAACGATGGGGAACCCTGGTTCGCTGCTCAAGACTGCACAGTCTTATAAAGAAATCGGTCCGGCTGAAGGCAGCTCCTGTCGTTTCTTCGTCCTTGGTGTAGTTCCATTTGGAAATTCTACATTCTCAAAGGCAGTTGATGAGGCCTTAAAAAAATCAGGCGGCGACGCATTACTAAATGTTACGGTTTCAAGCAGTCTCTATGGGTTATTACCGATCTATAATATTTTGAGTTTTACATGCACAGATGTGCAAGGAGTTGCGATTAAGTTTGGAGGAAAAAAATAGAAGAATCTAAAAGGGGAGCATTATTCTTAAGGTTCTATTTAATTGTTGTCTGTGCAAAGGAGTTCGATGGAAGCTCAACCGCAGGTGAAATATTGCAGGGCGGCCCGAACGGGAAATAAAAGATCGTGTTGCTAAGGGGAATCCTTCCGAAAAGCGGGAATGATTCCGCCCGATTTTTATTAATAAATAAAATTCCGGCCGGAATGACAACAAGGCAATGTTGCCATACTTATAGCCGTGTTAGTAGCTGATCCTTAGAACCTTTGCTCCCCGGATCTTTCCCTGTTTTATCTCCAGCAGCGCCTTGTTGGCCTCTTCCAGCGGGTATTCCTGTATCTCGGGCTCCAAATGCATTTGGGCCGCCAAGGGCAAAAACTCCTCAAAATCCCTTCTGGTCACATTGGCAACGCTCTTTATCTCCTTTTCCATCCAGAGGTCGCGGGTGTAATCGATAGAGAGGAGAGAAGCCTTGTCCGAGTCCACTTTTCTTATGGCGTTGATGACGAGCCTGCCGCCTTTTTCCAGGTTTTTTAAAGCCTCCGCCACGGGTTTCCAGGCAGGGGTGGTGTCTATTATCGCGCTCAGCTTTTCCGGAGACCTTTCTTCAGTTCCGCCTGACCAGTAAGCGCCCCTTTCCATCGCGAAAGCCTGCTCGGCCCTGCTTCGCGCGAAAACGAAGACTTTCGAAGCCGGATATTTATGGAGGATCATCGCCAGGACAAGATGCCCGGCCCCGCCGAAACCGGTCAGTCCGACGCTCTGGCCGTCCTTTATGCCAGCAAGCTTGAACGAGCGGTAGCCTACGGTGCCCGCGCAAAGCAGCGGGGCGGCCTGGGAATCCGAAAACGCCTCGGGTATGGGATAGGCAAAGTCTTCCGGGACGACGGTATATTCCGCATAACCGCCGTTTGCGTCTCTGCCCGTCGCCTTGAACCCATCGCACAGGTTTTCCCTGCCTTCAAGGCAGAAGCCGCACTTGCCGCAGGCGGAATTTATCCACCCTATGCCCACCCTGTCTCCAATTCTGAATTTTTTCTTTTTCTCTTTCTCTTCCTCTTTCTTTTTCGCGCCGGGGCCCAGTTCCTCCACTCTGCCCACTATCTGATGACCCGGAATTAGAGGGTACAGCGACGGCGGCGTTCTGCCTTCTATCACGTCCAGATCGGTATGGCAGACCCCGCAGCGGGAAATCCTTACGAGTATCTGGTTTCCTTCAGGAATAGGTCTCCGGACATCGGCCGGTTCAAGAGGGGGAGGATCGGATCCAAGATCGGAAATCTTTCTCAATAGCATGGCTTTCATTATTAGTGACCTTTTTTTTAAATCCCTGTGGGTTTCGAATGTGTGGATTTTATTAATTTATTCAGATTCGCTCGCTTGCTCGCTTTCCATTTTAAAATGATAGCCGATTGCCGGGCGGATTTAAAATAAAACTAAGGGATAGGCTTGTTTATGAATTGTAGCGGACTCGCGCATAATTCAGTATATGGTCCGTAAAGGCCAGGAGATCATCGAGACGGCGCTCAATGCTCTCAATTTAAAACTACATCCATTGGCTATTCTATCAGGAAACAGCCCCGGATTAAAAGAAGCCGTCCCTATCCATGGACAGGTGCGCCATGGCATTGCATTGTGCTTGAAAACCCCGCGCCACCTGATAGAATTTTTCTAACATGATAAACATGGCCAACCATAACCCGGAAATCGTGGACGTGGTGCTGCGGACGGGGCAGAGGCTAAGGGTGAGGCCCATACGCCCGGATGACAGAAGCCGGATAGAGGGGCTTTTCTACCGCCTTAGCGAATGGACGCGGTACCTGCGTTTCGGATACACGAAAAAGCAGATAACCGATGCGGAGCTGGGCTATTACACGGAGATGGACCCTCCCCGGAAATACGCCTATGTGGCGACCATGGGCGAGGGGGAGAAGGAACGCATAGTGGCCGTGGGGCGGTGGTTCCTGATGGCGGGCGGCAAGACCGCGGAGGTCGCCTTTGTCGTGGAAGACAACATACAGGTGCGGGGCATAGGGACCGCCCTTCTGGAGCAGCTGGCCGCCAGCGCCGCGCACTACAAGATAAACCGTTTTGTCGCGCGCGTGATACCGGAAAACAGCCGCATGATAGAGGTGTTCGAGGAAAGCGGTTTCAAGTTCCAGAAGGTCTTTGACGAGGGGACCTACGAGTATTCGATTGACCTGAGGGAACAGGCGGAATTTTCAAAAAGGCAGGCATACAGGGAGCACATAGCGCGCTCCGCGGGGGTAAAAAAACTGCTCTACCCGCGCACTGTTGCGGTCATCGGCGCCTCCAGGAACCCCCGGAACGTAGGGGGGGCCATCTTCAGAAATTTTTTAAGGAGCTCCTTCAAGGGCACGGTGTTTCCGGTAAACCCCAATGCCGCCTCCATTGACGGGGTGCTCTCATACCCCTCGGTGCTGGATGTGCCGGGAGACATCGACCTTGCGGTGATAGTGGTGCCGTCGCCCATGGTGCTGGACGTTGTGGAGGAATGCGGCAAAAGGGGCATATGGGGCCTTGTCATCATATCGGCCGGGTTTGGCGAGGCGGGGGGCGAGGGCAGACAGAGGGAAAAAAAGCTGCTGGAAAAAGTCCTTTCCTACGGTATGAGGGTTATAGGGCCAAACTGCCTTGGCATACTCAACTGCCATCCGGATGTTAGCCTTAACGCGACCTTCTCCCCGAACATGCCTCCATGCGGCAGGATAAGCATCGGCTCCCAGAGCGGCGCACTGGGGCTTGCGCTGCTCGATTACGCCAAGAGCATGTCGCTTGGCATAAGCTCCTTTGTGAGCATCGGCAACCGCATGGACATATCCAGCAACGACCTGCTTGAGTTCTGGGAGGACGATGAGAACACGGACATCATAGCGCTCTACATGGAGTCCTTCGGGAACCCGAGGAAATTCAGCCGCATCGCTCGCAGGGTGTCCAGGAAGAAGCCGGTAGTGGCGGTAAAGGGCGGCAAATCGGAAGTGGGCGCAAGGGCGGCAACTTCTCACACGGGCGCGCTTGCCGCGGCTGAAGTGGCCGTGGAGGCCATGTTCAGGCAGGCGGGGGTCATACGCGTGGACAAGATAGAGGAGATGTTCAACATTACGAAGCTGCTTTCGAACCAGCCGCTGCCCAGGGGGCCCAATGTGGGCATTCTGACAAACGCCGGAGGCCCGGGTGTGCTTGCGGCCGACGCCTGCGAGGACTGGGGGCTGAAGGTCCCCGCGCTGTCCGCCCCCACGCTTGAGCGGTTAAGGGAATTCCTGCCCGAGGCGGCCTCCCTTGGAAACCCTGTGGACATGATAGCTTCCGCTCCGGCCGAATCTTTCAAAAAGTCTATGGAGGCGATGCTTGATGACCCGGCCATCGATGCTCTGGTGGTCATTTATATCCCCCCGCTCGTAACGCGCCCGGAGGAAGTGGCAAAGTCGGTGCGCGATGCCATGAACGGCTACCAGGGGCAAAAGCCCGTGATCGCCTGCTTCATGACGATGGGAGAGATGGTAAACCTTGAATTGGCTTCGGGCAGGTATGTCCCTTCGTACATATTCCCCGAAGATGCGATAGAGGCGCTGGCGAGGGCCTACCATTACTCCAGGTTCCTGAGCACGGAAGAGGGAAGGGTGCCCAAGTTCCCGGACATTAAGGATGAAGATGCTGGCAGACTCATCTCCGGCGCCGCCAAAAGGCTGGAGGCCTCCGGGGCAACCAGCGGCTGGCTCATGCCGGAGGAGGGCTCCGCCCTGCTTGGTCATTACGGCATACCCGCGGCCAGGATGGAGGTGGCCTTAACCGCGGAAGAGGCGGCAAGGAAGGCGGCGGAAGCCGGCTTCCCCGTTGTCCTGAAGCTCCGCTCCTCTACCGTGATCCATAAAACGGACGTAAACGGCGTGGCCCTGGACCTGCGCTCGGAAGAAGAAGTGAGGCAAAATTTTAATGCCATGAAGGAAAAATTGGGTGACCGCATGGAAGGGGCGGTGCTACAGCCCATGCTCTACGGCGGCCAGGAGGTGATACTGGGGATGACGTTCGATCCCACTTTCGGGCCCCTTGTTATGGTTGGGCTTGGCGGCATACAGGTGGAGCTGATGAAGGATGTATCTTTTTCTCTTCACCCTCTTACCGGACTGGACCCTGAAAAGATGCTGGCGGGGCTCAAGAGCCTGCCGCTGCTTAAAGGCTGGCGGGGGCGGCCGCCCAGGGACATGAAGGCGCTTGTCGAGGTGATACTGCGGTTCTCCGTGCTTATAGAGGATTTTCCCGAGATAAGGCAGATGGAGATAAACCCGCTCCTGGTATTCGATGAGGGCAAAGGCGTTTCCGCCGTGGATTCAAGAATTTACATTGAGAGCTTGACCTGATATACAGGCGCCTTTTGATTCTTCTTATGTTGTTTTTCTAATTGCCCGCCGCAGCGTCTCAACCGAAGGCACATTTGCGAGTCTTCCAGACTCGTCACTGAACATCCTTCATGAAAAGCCGGCCCTCTCCTGCGGCTGCAACTGCTCCCCGTTTATGAGCACGGAGGGAGAGCCGGTCAGCCCCAGCGCAAGCGCCTTCTCATTGTCTATAGAGTGGAATTCCACCTCCGACCGGGCCTCCTCAAGGGCAAGCGCCCGCCGGATATTTTCGCGCAGGGCCTCTTCCGAACCGCACCCCGGAGAAACATAACAGTCAATTCTCATTTTGATTATTCTCATTGTTTTTATTTTTTTGGGCATCAGCCCGCTTTGTGAGGAAAAAACCCCTTAATGATTTAAGGTAAGGTAATTCGCTTCTCTGATTATACAGGAAATCAAGACCGCAATGAAGCCGAATTATGCCTGCTTTAACACTTGTGTTAAATCCGAATTAAGTGCGAAAGCCGATCCTGTTCCCCCCTCTTTTTTAAAACCGCATCTGTTTTTTTAACCAACTTCCGGGATTAATCAAAGTTTCACGTAATCGAAACTTTCCTGTAACAGTAGGCGATTATCATATCCCAAGATTTTTAAATTAAAAATATTTTCAGAAGGGAAAGGAGTAAGAGATGTCAACGGGGAAAAAAGCTTTTCAGGTTTGGAGAGGGCGAAGGCAGCCGGGCAGGTTATTGTTGGGCGCGGCAATATTGGCGTTTTTTATGATCGTTGTGCCGCTGGCGGACGCGGTTAATGCGAATGCGGCAACCGATATGAGCACGCTTGTCAATAAACTGGTGAATAAAGGCGTGCTGAGCCAGGACGACGCAAACACCATTCTGGCGCAGGACGGCCAGAGTTCGGGCGGCAACGGCAAGCTTCCCGCATGGTTAAAAAAACTCACCATAAGCGGCGATCTGCGGCTGAGGTATGAATACCTCGACGTCCAGGACCAGTCGACCCCAGCCATCAACCGCGGGAGGTTCCGCTACAGACTCCAACTGGCCGACCAGGTCACCAAACACGTAAAGGTTGTCTTCGGGATCGCAAGCGGCGGGCAAGGGGTTTTGCTTTCCAGGTCCACTAACGACAATTTCGGCAACGGGTTCCAGGGGCATCTTCCCAGGATAGACATGGTATATGCCCAGATAACGCCTTCCAAAACAGTGAACATAGCTGTAGGAAAGTTCCCGAACCCGATATGGACGCCTACCATGCTGACGTGGGACGGCAACATCAGGCCGGATGGCCTTGCCGTGATGATAACCCCGCCTGCAACCGGGGCCTTAGATTATTTTCTGAACACCGATCTCTTCGTGCTTGGCGCACAGATGCCCCCCTCGGGAGCGGAAATGCCGCTGATGGGCGTGATCAACCCCGGAGTGGACCTGAAGTTCGCGCAAAAAGACAAGATCAGGCTCGCCGCGGCCTATTACATCTTTGATAATATAAAAAGGACTTACCAGTATTTCAACCAGCTTCCTGCCAACGTAAACGGGATATTCCACAACGTCACCGGCCTGAACACCTCCGACAGCCTGGATGCCAAGGGCAACCTGTTGTATAACTACAACGACTTCTGGTTCGGCGCCCAGGCGGATTTTGGCGGGCTCTCGACTGTGGTGCCTTATGCCGGGCTCTACGCGGAATACATCAACAACCCGGCCCCCTCTAGCGGCAACCAGGGCTATATTATGGGTATAAAACTGGGGCATGCCGCTGTAAACAAGGCCGGCAAGTGGCAGATCAACTACAACTATCGCCGCCTGGAGAGAAACGCCTGGCTCGACATCTTCCCCAACGCCGACATTTACTTTGGCTCAACCAACGTGGAGGGCAACAGGGCGGGCTTCACCTATGGTCTGGCAAAGAAGATGCAAGCGGTCGTTTCATACTACAATCTCAAACCGATTGAGAACCTCAAGCCCGGCGACACTGCCAACCACACGGAAAATACCGTGCAGGTGGATTGGATGATGGAGTTTTGATTCCGGACCAATCGAAAAATATGAAAATTTCTTCCTAACCCCACTTTATTGAGAGGGGACCGTCGTCAGAGGCCCCTCTCAATCTTTTCCACAGGTAACTTAAACCCCTATTTCTTCTTTCAATCCCGCGGTTTTTTTTGACAATGCCGGCCGCCATCTGTAAACTCGGAGCAAGGAATGATCCTGTAAATATTTTGGGTGAGGTAAAACCATGTTCGTAGCCCTGGTGAATTGGGACAAATGCACGGGATGCGGCGATTGCATAAAAGTCTGTCCAGCCGGTTGTTTCAAGATGTCTGGCGAAAAGAGCGAGCCTTATCGTTCAGCCTATTGCATTAACTGCGGGGCATGCCTTGAGGTCTGCAAGGCTGATGCCATAATCATAAGCATCGGCTGGGGTGGTTAGAATATCTGGAATTATTTTTTGCCATTTCATTTCCCATCGGAGCCCATCTGGAAGCGGCGTATCCGTTCCGCAAGCTCTCTTATCGCGTCCATGGGCTGCGCTCCATTGTCCACCATTTTTCTTACAAATCCGGCTTTGGCAAGCTCATTTATTATGTGCTCGCTCGTGCCTTTCAGGGGACACTCATGCTTCTCTTCCCGAAGGTGCATCTCAATACAGTGTTCTATTTCCTCAGGGCGGAACCTCTTTGCGAGTTCCCGGATTTCCTTTATGTCAATTGTTTTTTCCCTCATGGTGGCTGATCCTTATCTGATAGAAAATCCCGGCGGTTTTATGGCCTCGTTGTGACATACCGGGCACCTGCCCGGTTTTTTGAGGCGCTCTCTCTTTTTGAAGACGAAGCCGCATTTTTTGCATTCCGCGGGCGTAATGAGCAGGAGACCGTGCACGCCGCCCAAGCTCTTTCTGATATGATCGAGGTGCTCATAGGCCTCTTTTTCGGTGATCCTTACCTGCGAAGAGATATCTTTTGCCGTTAGCGCAGCGCCTTTGAGGGCGGCCATGATCTCATGCCTGATGGTATCGGGTCTTTCATCAAGGACCGGAGGTTTTATTGACTTTTTCCCCCTCATATTTGACGGGCCTGGGCCAGGATTACCTTGGATCTTTCTTCTAATAGCAGTATATCACGGGCATTCCCTCAGTTTACAAAAGAAATCTTTTTTATTCCTCTGCTGCATAACCCCGAAAAAACAATGCATAAAGTACCAGGTAAGCCATCTGGAGGGCGGCGGCTATGAAGAAGGGTATTTTCAGCATGCCCGCATGCAGCATGAACCCGGAGACTACCGGACCCACTGCGCGCGGGATCTGGATGGATACGTTCTGCAAACTGGCGGCCAGCCCCCTGCGGTCGCGCGTCAGGCCCACGACGAGAGCCTGGCGTACGCCCGCTGTCCCCTGGTTGCACCCCGACCGGAGCGCATATAGGGCCGCGGAGACCCAGAATTTTGGAACAAGCGGCACCATCATCAGAAACAGAAGCCCCATGCCGCGCATGGCGACTACCGGCCGTATCAACCCATGGCTCCGCGCCAACCGGGAGACCAGGAACGAACCCAGGCCGCCCAAAACGAAGCTTACGGCCAGCGCGGGGCCGATAGACCCCGGTCCGTGATGAAAACGCAGGGCAAACCAGTATGCTATGAGCGGGGCGATCATGCCGATGCCAAGCCCGTTAAGGGTGTTTGCCGTCACCAGACGCACCAGCATACGGTTTTCCCTGCGCCGTTCCCGGTTTTTTTGTTTTTGTCTTTGTTTTTGTCTTACCGGCTGCCCGCCCGTTGGCGAAAGGACAGGCTCCTTCATGCTGGCGATGAGAGAGAAGGCCACGATTGAACCAGCCAGAGAAAGAAGGAACAGAGGCCGGAAGGCAAGTACAGTGCCCATAGGGCCTATGAGGAGATGGACTCCGCCCGCAAGCAGCGCCCCGAGAGCCATCCCGATGAAGCCGATGGCGGCATTCATGCTGAACACCTCGCCGCGCTTTTCCGCGGGCAGTGCTTGTGCAAGCCAAGCCTGTTCAAGAGGAGCAAAGGGCCCCGCGCTGCCATTTGCTCCCCGCCCGAAACCGCCTGCTATGGCGGCCAGCACCAGGGCCGGAGGCCAGGCAGTGGCCAGGGCCAATAATGCGGCTCCAGCCTGGATGGCCTCATAAAGAAGCAGGAAACGCCGCCGGCCGCGGCGGTCACTCAAGGGGCCCACGGCCAATGTGAGAACAGCGCCTATCAGCAGCGCAGCGGAAAGCGTCGCGCCGATGGCGGTAGCCTGCCATCCCAGGGCATGCAGGTAAAGTACGAATGCCGCAACCAGTGCGCCTTGTCCCAGGCTTCGCGCCGCGCGCGCCATCATCAGCCTGCGGACTTCAAACGGCAAGATATTTTTATTTTTATTTTTATTGTGCTGCACTGGCGGACATAGCAAGTCTTATAAGCAGGTCAGGACCGGCAAATATCATGTTCATAAGGGATAATATACATGATTGCGGAAAATTGGTTCCTAAGGTTTTAAGATGTGCGCGGTCTTTTTTTCCGTCTTCCCAGGTACAAAAAAGCGTTGAAGCCGCAAAGCAGGATAGTTGCAAAGACTATGAGGCCGCGAGGCAGGTTTATATAGATGAGTTTTTCCGCGTAATGGGTAATGAAGGAGCCTGTGTACACCGCATGGGGATTATTTGCGGCTTTTTGCCTGAGGAACACCTCCAGATAGGTAAGCGGACAGTACCAGTCGAAGACCTGAACCGCGAAGGCCAGGGCCAGCCCGAAGATATGGAACAGCCTTACGGGCAGGTATTTTCTTCCCCAGATGCCGCCTGTAAAAAGAAAGACTATCCAGAGGAGATGCACCAGCACTACCGCATCCGCCAGTGTCCCGTAAACATGCTGAGGGCCCATGATCAAGGATCAGATCAAATAGATGCTCAGGCCTGTTTCTTTTTGTAGGTGCTGATACCCAGCACCTTGGACAGCGGTCAAAATCCAAAGACCCCGGTGAAAAAAGCTGCCACGGCAAACACAATGAGAAGCACCCTTACTCCGGGCGCCATCCCTGCAAACGCCGCCAAAAGCGCAAGGACGATCCCCGCTATTATCCTGAAAACCCTGTCTATGCCCCCGACGTTTCTCATATATGCCTCCTGATTGCAGGATAGCATAAAAAAACAAAAAATCATTGTGTGTCCGGTCCTGTTTTTATATTGCTTCCCTATTCAAGCCTTTCTCTTCTAAGCTCGCCTCCCGCCCCGTCCCTGTATATGAGCTCCCGGGTATTGAAGTCGTATTCGGGTGTGCCCGGATCTCGCCACCTGGAAAGGAAGAACTGGTAAAAAATATCAAACAGGCTTCCCGTGTCCTGCGAGTGCCTGAATATATATTCGGGCATTTCCCTTGTGCCCAGTCCCGCGCGATAAGGACGCATGCTGATATAGTCCCCCAGAATGGCAAGTTTCAGAAACGGTGAGTCACTGAAAAGTTTTAGCCTTATATTTTGATGGACCTCGTTCAGGGCCGTCAAAAAATCAATACTCTGAAGGATACGGCTTTTGAAGCTTTCCGGTGTTATATCGGGCTCGGGAATACCCCTGGCCCGGAGGGCCGCCCCTTCGCAAAACGGGTTAAGAAGCATGATCTTCGCCTCACGGCAATTCTTAAGCACATTGTGAAAGTCGCCGTCCGGGTCCACGAAAGTGCTGTATCCCGTTGAACCGATAAGCAGGATGTCCTTTGAAAACCCCTCTTTTTCCTTGAATTTTCTGATCCGCGCCAGGATAAGTTTTTTTATGCTGTTTCCGGCAATAGGGTTTTTCCTGTTTTTCCCGTGTTGTGTATTTGTCACAAGCACCATGCCTGCTTTGGCGGCCATGCCGGAGAGCCGCATATTTTTAAGGCTCCGGCCCGCGAGGTTGAAAAGAAAGATGAGAAGCGCCGCCACGGATATTTCCATGGATATAAGGAATATCTCTTTATTTTCTATGAGAGACCAGTATCTCTGGTAGTTATTGGCTATGAACCTTCCGATATAAGGAATAGAGAGCGCTGCCGATGCGCTCAGTATAATTATGACTATATGGGAGAATATTTTCTTTAGACTTTTAAGCATGATTGCCTCCATTTTTTAATCGTGATCGTTTTTAAGTTGGAGTAACGGGAACCGGCAAAATATTTTCAATAAAAAGCAGGGTATATGAAATGCTTCATTTTGCCGCAGGTTATAGATTAAGCGACTCCCCGGGCTACTGCTGTAACCCGTGTCACCGTAAAAAAATTTTATCTAAACTATATAGTTAAAAGATGAATTTTTTGTGAAAAAAACCTCTTTATTTCTATCTTCGATTATATCCCGACCCGTTTAGGGCCGCACGGGCAACAAACGGTAAAACAAAATACTCAAAGGGAATTGACAGAGGAAGACGGGGATGCGTCATGAGGATGGTATGAGCGCAGCGGGTGGCGCGAGCGCGTAACATTATGCAGCGGTCAACTCATAAACTCTGCGCGGTATATGGACATGCCAGCGAAACGGTGAGGCGACACCTGGCAAAGCGAATGCCGTCCGCCTCCGCACGGAATCCTGAAGCGCCTTTTTTTTAACCTGATTAACCCGAAAACATTTTAAAGGGCAGGGCTTTTTTATTTGGATAATCAAAAGTCCCTGCCCATGTGCTCAACTTTTTCCTGTTTGGCTAAAACCGCAGGGTCGCGCCGGCAAAGGGCCCCTCGATCTTCACGCTTGCAAAATCCGAGTTGTCCTTGGCGGTCAGGTCGAATATCCTGTACCCCCCGGTGATACTTAAATATTTAATGGGGATTATCTTGACGCCGCCTTCGGTATCGTACATATGGCCGTACTTTCCTGCCGTTATCCATGAGAAATCCCCGAATATGTCCACAAAGCTGACAGGGTTAATATCCAGGGCCGCGCCGACGGTGGGGAGACCGAAGTCAATGTTCTTGGATTCGCTTATATTAGTGGTAACGTCATCTATCGAGGCGTCCGTCCAGAAACCCTTTGCTGATATGAGTGTGCCGAATTTCAAGACGTTTTTTATGTTTATGAACTGCCAGGCCCAGTCCAGGCTTGCGTAATCCACTTTAAGGGAGCTTGTAACATGCGTGTTCACATCGTATGTATGGCCTCGAAAAACGATCTGCGAGGCCAGGGACGGGTTGTCTCCGCTATATGAAAGGTGGGTATAGTCCAGCCTGAGCCAGCTGTCTTCTCCCGTGTGCCATGTAAAGCGCAAGTCGGGCACGTCCTTGTTGCCTATCTTGAGGTCATTCTTCAGATCGATATCCGTTGCCGTAGCCGATGAATCATAGACCTGCACGTGCCCGCTAAGGCTGGTTACCCAGTAGCGTCCTTCCAACTCAAAAGCCGGGCTGACCGCCCATGCGCTGCCTGCCGCCAATACGGCAACAATGCCAAAAAACAATACTACAAAAACCCTTCTAAACATTCCCTCTCTCCTCCTTAATGTTTACTTCCGCAGAAATACTGTTTTTCCCGTTTATTCATGCAAAGCCCACAAAACCGGCATTGATTATGCCGGTGCCCAACTGAAAAAATCAATTTGCGCCGGATCGATCTTCCGGGTAAAGCGAGCATTTTTATTTGATGAGTATCTTGCTTCCCTGATGTCCACGGACCCATTTGGCTATCTTCAATATTTCATGCCCGGAGCCCACCGCGATGCATCCCAGCGTCCAGTCGTTCTCTGTATTTTCGAACCATGTATAAATGTGGGAGGGCCCATGGACCCCCACATCGCCGCCCGAATAGCCTTCCGCAAGCTCCCGGCGGGTCGGATAAGCAATTGGAATGAATGTGCCGAAGCGTGGCGAGGGCCTGGGATTTCCGAGAGAATACTCGCCCAGAGGGGTCTTGCCGTCCCCGCGCCTTGTTTTATCCACTCCGCCCCTGCCAAGTGACACCCTGAATTCCCCGGCGTCTTTCCCGTCCTGGCATATCCATAGAAGATGCCTGGCGGTATCCACGACCAATCCGTTCCCATTTGCATCGCAGGGCCTCCGGCCTGTTGTTCGATAATTCGCTCGATGATCCACACTATGATCCGATTGGGCGGCAGCGCATTGGGCTGACAGAACAAAATAAAAGAAAACCAGGACGGACAGAGATGAAAAGCAAATTATTTTAGTTCTCAAGCTGCCTTGCTGCCGCATATGAAATGACAAAAAATGCATTTTCCTTCCCTGAATGCTGCGGGCCCGCCAAGATGGAAAAACGGCCCGAATGATTTTTCAGTCATATTTGCTTAATTTGTGATAGCATAATTTGTGCCAGGGGAGAATTATGGATATGCGGGAGGTTTTAAAGGTTTTTTGTGGGAAGCGTGACAAAAAGCGTCAAAAAATCTGACTTATAATGTCAAAGTATGCGGCATGATTGGCGGACCGTCCGCCTGGCGATTCGATTTTTTTATTTTTTCGCTTTTTGTTTTGCCAGGCTTATTGGCGCATGATCATTTTATATTTTTAAACGTGATGCGGAATTCCGCGCCATTGGCTGCCGGGGCTCAAGGGCCGCATTGCGAAAGGCAGTTTGTCTCAAAGGTTATTTCATACCGGCAGCCGCGCCGGCAATCGAGCCGCACGTCCCCATGGAGCTGTTTTGTGGCCAGGTTGTATAAAAGCTTGAGCCCCAGGCTCTTTGCCTGCGTGAGGTCGAAATCATGCGGTATCCCTGTGCCGTTGTCCGCAAACACCAGTTTCACCTTGTTGCCATTGAGCCTGTGAAAAGCTATAAAGACCTCCCCGGTCCTGCCCCCTGGGAAGGCATATTTCAGGGAGTTTGTCATCAGTTCGTTTATGATCAATCCGCACGGCACTGCCATATCGATATTCAAACGAATATCGTCTATGTCCAGCTTCAGAGCCACCCGCTGCTGGAGGTGGTAGCTTGCCATCAGGGCTTTGGCCAGTTCTTCTATGTATTCCTTTACGGTTATATCAGAAAGATTTCCGGACTGATAGAGCTTTTCATGTACCATGGACATGGCCTGGATCCTGTTTTGTGAATCCATTAACATCTGCAGGGACCGCTCATCCTTCACATATTTTGATTGAAGGCCGATAAGGCTGGATATCAGCTGCATGTTGTTTTTTGTGCGATGGTAAAGTTCCCGCAAAAGGGTTTCCTTTTCACTGTTGGCCCTCTCAAGCTCGCCTGTCCGTTCCTTTATCTTTTCCTGGAGATACTCGTTTTCCCTTCTGGCGGCATCCGATGCCTCCCATTCAAATAGCCGTATGACTTTGAGCATGTTATATGCGATAAATGCCCCTGCAAATGCGCGGGCAAGCTGGACCGGCAGACCGGTTTTATGCAGAAATGCCGCATAATTGAGAATGGATGCAGGGAAGAAGCTTGCCTGGGGCACCACAAGCCCTGACAATAGCCCATAAAATGCAAAGCCCGCTGATGCCATCGTCAAAGATCTTTGAAATACATGGTTGGCTGCCTTCTTGACCTCTGACCGCTGCAGGACCAGGGCGTACGCCGTAAGGAAGCAACCGGGAAGCCCTAAAAGGTATCGTGCGAAGACATCGCCCAACCCGCCGTACTTGCCGGTGTAGAAGTTATACTGGTTTGCTATCAGTATAATTAGCCAGGATGCGCCCAATATAAGTGGGATCAAATTAAAACGCCAGTTTTTCCCGCTTTTTTGATTTTTTTGACCTTTTTTGCCGTAGTCAACGGCGCTGACCCCGACTATGGTGCTGATGCCGAACTGAATGAGGCAATAAAACGAGATAGCCAGGGTAATTGCATCGGCAAGATTAAGGGAACGGACAGAAGGCTCCGTGAAACCGGCAAACATCTCCGTCATTTCATGAATGCCCTGCGTGATCGCAAAGACCGCTAAAAGCCATAGGTTCTTTGCAAAGGCAAACTGGCTCTCTCTGTTTATGTGTATGAGTATGATCAGGGCCAGTATGAAGAAGGGGAAACTATATAAAAAATATATGAGTATCATAGGTTATATCCTCTAATTAAAGTCTAAGCGCAATGACTTAATTTGCAACTTTAAGAAACCTAACATTGTGAATTTAAAAATAAAAAGCTAGCGTCTGACAAAGCCTGGGCCCTTGAAATACAATTTTTTTGTTCGTGATGGAGCAAGGGGTCGTCAAAATCCGGGCAGGAAATTATTTCCTCCCGTCTCCGTGGGCCTGCAATTATTTCCAGTTGCACGACGGTCCTATTTGGGCACATTCAAAGGTCTTTTTTTTTGCCCAATTCCGGTCGAAGCCTAAAAACACTTATTTTTAAATGTGTTTTTGATTCTTCGCAAATTCAGGGGGACGATAGGCATGGAAATTGCGTTCTCATATGGACGATATTCAATTTTGGGAGGTCCATAAATTGGTTGAAAGACGAAGGGAGCCAAGGGTAATTATAAAAAAGGAGGTCGTGCTCAATAACGCGATAAGCGCAACGGGCCTTGACCTGAGCGAACAGGGCATTTACATCCATACCGGCCGGAATTTCCAGTTGGGAAGCACGGTGTTCATTTCGCTGCCCCTGGACAAGGGCACCGTTTTCATAAGCACGCGTGTTCAGCATTCAAAGCCAGGCGTGGGAATGGGGCTTATGTTCCTGAACATGACGCTTGATCAGAAGAAAATTCTCTGTGAATTCCTGAGAAGGCAAAAGAACGCGCCCAGTGGGCAGGCCCGGAAAAAAGTGCTCATAATAGACGGCAACGCCATGACCAGAAAGGTGTACGGGAGCAAGATCGTTCTGGAGGGTTTTACATTATTGGAGGCTGAAGACCATGAGGCCGCCATGGGCGTGATCTCCGATGGGCGGGTTGACCTGGTGCTGATGGATATATACCAGCCGGGCTCTGACGGTTTTGAGATGGTTTCCAAAATAAGGTCCAGTCCGGAAACGGAAACCATTCCGATACTGGTCCTGTCCGCCAAATCATCCAGGGACGATATGGAAAAAGCCATGAAGATCGGGGCGACAGAGTTCATGCCAAGAACATTTACGTCCCCGGCCAAGCTGACCGAAAGGATAAAATTTTACCTGAACTGAAAGACCGGAAAAATAAAAAGAACGGGGTTTTTCAGCCGTTGGCGGACTCTGAAAGGACTTTCAGGGAGATGTCGACCAGTTGCGGGTCAAAATGCTGCCCGGAGAGAGCGCGGATATGGTCTATGACCATCCGCTTAGTCCAGGCGGCACGATAAGGGCGGTCGGAATGAAGAGCGTCCCAGACATCCACGATGGCGAATATTCTTGCCGCAAGAGGAATCTGTTCGCCCTTGAGCCCCCTTGGGTAACCGGTGCCGTCCCACTTTTCGTGATGGCAATACGGGATGTCCATCGCCGGTTTAAGAAACGGTATCTGCGAGAGCAGTTCGGCGGCGGTCTCGGGATGTTTTTTCATTACCTGCCATTCCTCCTGGGTGAGTTTTCCCATCTTCAGGAGTATGGAGTCCGGCACGCCCAGTTTTCCAATGTC
Organism: Nitrospirota bacterium; assembly: GCA_021812785.1. The sequence goes on along the minus strand of JAKAMR010000002.1, from coordinate 11,160 downwards.
GTGAAGAAGGGCGCCGCGCCTTATGTGGATAAGGTCTTCCCCCTGGATGCCCATTGCCTGGGCTATCCTTATCGCCAGGTTCGTGACCCTTCTCGAATGGCCTTCCGTCTCCTTGTCCCTGTAGTCAAGCGCGCGGGCCCAGCCCTCTATGGTCCTGTCATACGCAAGCAGCAGCTCAAAATTCGAGCGCTGCAGATTATTGAACATGGATATATTGTCTAACGCTATGGCCACCTGCCCGCCAAGAAGCTCAAGAAAATTTAGCCACTCGGGGTCCGGCTTCAGGGGGCTGCGATGGAATATCTCCAGCACGCCTTTCACCTGTCCCTTTGCCGTCAGAGGGACCGCGAAATATGCCTTGAACCCGTCCTCTCTGAATATTTCAGAAATGCGGCCATCGTTGCCAGCCAGATCGGGCGCCTTTATGATCATGTTTTCCATCACCGCCTTTCCGGCAGGCAATGATTCCACGGCGATGGCGCCTTCCCCCATCTTTGTCCTTATCTCCCGGCCGGCCGCATAACTAAGGGTCATGGCATGGGAATCGAAGAGGAGCACATCCGCGGCATCCACCTTCAACTGGGCGGTTATTTGCTCAAGGATCATGTTCAAAGTGACTTTCATGTCCAGCGAGGAGTTTATGGCCGCATCTATTGACCTGAGCGCGGCCATTCGCTCATATTGGCCTTTCATCAATTCTTCAGACTTTTTGCGCTCAGTGATGTCCCTTACTATGTGGATCAACCCGACCGTCTTGTCATTGCGGTCTATCCTGGGGACCGCTCTTATCTCTATGAACATGTTCAGGTGCGGCTCAAACAGCTCGAACGTCCCGCGTTGTCCCGATTTAAGACAGGAGCAGCTGGGGCAGCCGGCCGGGGCATTCAAAGCGCCATGATAATATTTGAAGCATTTTGCATCAGGTTTTTTCTCCAGGAAGGGGAGGCGGAGGATCTTTTGGGCAGCCTTGTTGGCTGCTATAATATTGAAATCGCAATCATGAATGGTGATCATGTCGGTTATGCTGTTGAAGGTGTCCTCCCAGTCGTGCTTGCTCTGGCTGATGTCCTCCTCCGATCTTTTGCGCTCTATCGCCCCGGCAAGCACGTTTGAGACGGAGAGGAGAAAATTCACTTCATCCTTGGAGAATGTCCTCCGGCGTGAAGAGTGCGCGCCCAAAACCCCATAAGGCCGTTCCGGAGTTCCAATGACCACGCTCATGCCGCTTACTATCCCGTGATCAAAAAGAAGCTGCGGGCCATGAAAGCGCTTCTCATCCGGCAGATACTTCACAATAACAGGCTCCCTGGACAGTAACGTATAGCCCGCCTGAGAGTTTGCGCTGGAATCGACAATGGCGCTCCCGATAAGGCCTTCTTTCCAGCCAACCCCATGCCGCAGCAGCAACCCGCTGCCGTCCTCCTTCAGTTCAAGCACCTTGCAAAATTCCACGTCCAGTACCTTCGCCGTTTCAAGAACGGATTCATTAAGGAGATCGTTTATGGGAATGCCGGACAGGGCGATCTGCCCCAGCCTTGCCGCTGTTTCCTGCTGAAGCGCCTGCCTTTTGATCTCTGCTTCAGCCCTCTCCATGTCCGCGTAAATGAACAGGTACAGGCCTGGGAACAGGATGAAACTGATGACAGCGGAATCTACAAGACCTTTCAGAAGATAACCCCGGATGCTCAAATGGGCTGCAAGGTACATGGCGGCCATTTCAGCCAGGAAGGCCAGGAAAATTATTTTTGCGAAACGGGGGGCAAGTCTCGATTCGACGCTGACTTTGAAGCTGTCGATAAGCGGGGCCGGAGGCAGCCAGAGCTTTCTAATTTTCAAGATCCTTCCAAGACCATCGGCAGTTTATTTTTTAAACATCTTAGTTTATAAAATAAAGCGCGTAAATGTAAATGAAAATCTGTGATTGGCTAAGGCTTTTTAAAAGAATGCAGATATTTGGTTTGCCGGAAGGTCTTTTTGAATTGAATAGGGCCGCCTCACTATGAAATTGAGGCGGCCCTTGCATATTTTTTCCTTTTCTCTTTTTCTTACATCATTGGCATACCGCCGCCAGGCATGCCGTTATTCATGGGCGTTCCCATTGCACCCATGCCCGCCAGGCTCTCCACCTGGGAAGCCGCATAAGAATTATTCCCGGTCTGGGACAAGAGCTTTACGATGGCAAGCTTGTCGTTCACCAGTTGGCCTTCCACCTGTGCAGTTGGAACGCTCACGGTGATGGCCCCACTTTTGAAGGTAAGCGTGAATGTTGAAGTGGAGACCGAATTGCTCAGCCCGGAGACCGTCCCGGTGAGGCTTGCCAGCACCTGGCTGGACTGGCAGCTTCCGGCGTTGAAATCGAAACTTGTACAGTTGGCCTGTGCCGGCAACCCGTTTGTCCTGGCAAACTGCATGAGCCCCGGAAAACCTGTCTGCCCGCTGGCTGTGGTGTTCACAAGGAAGGATCTCGTCCCCGTATTTATCGTTACGGTGTTATCGACGGCGTTGGAGATAGTCCCGTTTATGCCGGAGACAAAACCCTTCTGGTCCATTTGAGATGCGTTAAGAGGGCTTACCCTCATCGTCACGGAACAGTTTGGCTGGCCGAATCCGGTCACATTGAAATCCTTGAGGACAAAATCAAGAGCGGCGCGGTTGTTCTGGTTGGCAAGCACGTTGACTGCTCCGTTTACCTCCATGGTGCAGTTATTTCCGCTGCAGGAAAGCGTGTCCGGCGCGGGCTGCCCCTGGCTGAAGCCAGCAAATGCGCATCCGCTGCTTGTTCCGGCTGAGTTGGTGAGCCCCACCGTGTTGCTGAACACTACCTTGACCCTGTTGAATGATTCCGAAGGGCAGTTACCGGTGCTTATAAGAGCTAGCACGTTCGAGAGGTTGGAAAGGTTGACCGTGGCGGGGCCGGAAGTGGATGCGTTGGGAAAAACCTCGCAGGAGTCCCCGTTTCCGGAATTAAGGAATGTCACCGAATTCACAACCGCGATTATGTCCTGATAGCTGGAAGCATCGTCCGTCATAAACAACCCGGCTGACCCGGTTGAGGATGAAGTCCCTCCGCCGCCTCCGCAATTGGTGAGCCATAACCCCGCACCCAGGACGGCAAAAATAAGCACAAAAATGCGTATCTTCTCCAATTTCATTGTCTCTCTCTCCCCTGTGACAAGATGGTTAAAACCGGCGATTTTAAGATTGTAGCGGCGAATAAACATCTAATCAGTGATGCCCGTCACTGGCCTTCAAAGATGCCCGTCAGCGCTCCTCAAAGATACTTGTCACCGGCCCTCAAACAAATTCTATTTTGAAACGGCCGCATAGTCAAATTGCTTGTCAAATGAACCTCAAAATCGTATATACTTGTTTCAAAAGTCTGGATTTTGTGTTGTTTTCCGTTGCGGGATGAAAATGCAGGAATAAAAAAGCTGAAAATATACATTTGAACGATGAGGGGAACGATGAGGAAAAGAAAGGGGACAAAAATGCGTGAACGCGCCAGGCTTTTATCGGTTTGCTTATGTTTCATCTGCGTATTTTCCCTGTTTTCCACCGCGTCATATGCAAAGAGCAAAGGGGAGATAGACGCAAGCGTCAGGGCGGCGATGGTCCGTTTCAAGCAGAAGATCAAGGGAGGCACGGCATATCTGAAGGGCGCAAAGGGAGTGCTCGTGATGCCGGGCATTGTAAAGGCCGCTTTTGTGTTCGGGGGAAAGTACGGCCAGGGTGCGCTTATGGTGGGCGGCAGGACAGTGGGCTACTACAGCGTTGCCGGAGGTTCCGTGGGATGGCAGCTGGGGGCGCAGAAGTATGACATGGTCATACTGTTCATGACGGATGACGTGCTTAAAAAATTCGAGCGCAGCGAAAACTGGGAGGCCGGGGTGGATGCGGAGATAACCCTTATAAACGCGGGGGCGGAGGCCACTGTTGAGACGCTTCGGAGCCAGCACCCCATCGCCGGCTTCATATTCGGCCAGGAGGGGTTGATGGGCGGCGTGTCCATCAAGGGCACCAAATTCACAAGGATACATCCTGATTCCGAGTAATGCAGGCAGCTTCCGACTGAAACGTTGGGCGTTCTGATTGAGAGATTAGCCAGGCCCTTTTCGTCCGATGTTCGGGCGATTGGGCCCGGCTCCCATTAATTCAACAAAAAAATAAATTTTTTACTGCTTTCTTTGGTCTTTTACTAATGATGCCCGTTTTCCGGAATTCATCTTATCCAAAGCAAACTCCCGTTAATCCATCCTGTTTGATCATAATCGCTCTTTAACAAGGCGCCGCTCGTTCCAGTGATAACCCTCTTAATTCCTATTATGACATGGATGCGTCTGGTGCCGTTTTTGTCCCGTGAAAAGAATCCAGAGAAAATCGAAGTCCCGGTCCTATAGACGGGTTATGTTTTCCTCTTTTAAAGGAGTGGATCATGCCGGGAAGGGACATTATTACGATGGGTATACGAGAGCTGAGAAAGCTCAAAGGGGAACCAAATATGTTCCGGTTGAATACGGATTTCATTCTGAGATAATTTAAGTGCCCCCTGAAAAAAATAATTTCTGAATGCGTTTGCTTTTTCCTAACAAGGAGCAGTTGTGAAGAATAAAGAAATACTTCGTGCCGAAGACAGCGCCGCTGGCCCGGCTGAGATCCTTGCCGGGCAGGTCGGGCGGATGTACGACCTCCTTCCGGTTGGGCTGATAATGAGCTTCCTGAATTCGGTGATCGTATGTTTCGTACTGAGGGACGCGGTCCCCCGGACAAATGTGATCGTGTGGTTTACCGCCATGATGTTGCTGATCGTCTCCAGGCTCGTTATTCTGATCGGTAATGGAAAAATAAGAATAACGCCTGAATCTGCGGCGCTATGGGCAAGACGCATTCTGGTGGGGTTGTTCCTTTCAGGGCTCGTGTGGGGCAGCAGCGCATTTTTTTTGTTTCCAGGCAGTTCAATGGCTTACCAGGTGTTCATCGCGTTTGTTCTCGGCGGCATGGCGGCCGGGGCGGCCGCCACATTCTCCCAATTAAAAGGCGGATATCCGGCCTTCGGCGTTCCTGCTTTGGTACCGCTTGTAGTAAGGTTTTTTCTCATTCCTGACGAATTTCACCTTGCCATGGGCATTATGGTAGCTCTTTTCCTGGCCGGCCTCTGGTGGGTTGCCCTGCAAAACTACCGGACGTACCTGACGACTCTTCTCCTGCGGCTTGAAAACAGGAACGTGATCGGGAACCTGAAAGAAGAAAAGCAGAAAGTGGAGGAGCTTAACCGCGCCTTGTACGCGGAGATCGAGGCCAGGCAGAAGGCGGAAGTCGAACTTAGGCTGCACCACGAGCGTCTGGAGGCCACCGTGGAGGAAAGGACCGAAGAATTAAAAAAATACCGGGACCGGCTGGAACAGATAATTGAGCAGAAGGAGATCCTGCTGCGGGAGTTGTACCACAGGACAAAAAACAATATGCAGGTGATCTCAAGCCTTATCGGCCTCCAGTCCGCCTCCGTTTCCGATGAGCGGGTCCTTCAGATGTTCCGGGACACGGAAAACCGTATTATGGCGATGGCTCTCGTCCATGAGAAACTCTATAAGTCCAGCGACCTCTCCAGCGTGAATATGAAGGAATATATGACAGACTTGGCCAGGGCACTCCTCGAAAGCAATGCCCGGGGCGGCGGCAATATCAGCCTGAAACTGGAAGCGGACAACATACCCTTGCCGATAGACGTAATAATGCCCTGCGGCCTCATCATTAATGAGCTCATGTCCAATTCCCTGAAGTATGCATTTACCGGGGGAAGAAGCGGAGAGATACGGATATCCTTCCGCCGGACAGGTGAGGACCTTATGGAGCTTGTTTACGGCGATGACGGCCCCGGATTACAGTTTACCGATTTTAAAAACATCAAAACCCTCGGTTTGAAGCTGGTTAACAACCTTGCCACAAAACAGCTTGGCGGAGAGGTCCGGATGGCAGCCGGCAGGGGAGCGGAATTCCACATCAGGTTCAGGACCGGCCTTCCGTGATATGCGAAAAGTCTGGAGACCGATTTTGTCTATTGAAATGGGAGCCCGGGGCCCCCATTTCAATAGTGCCGGTTCAACCGGTAAATGTCAGAATCTTTTTAAATTGCTCAAGCCCGGATCTCACTTCCTGAAGAATGGGCTGGGGCAGATTGCCGCAGGGCATTTCAGCAGTCCGCGTATCTCTCCCCCGGGGTGTGCCGTCGTGTGGACGTTCACATAGGCGTTGCCTTCTATGATCTCGTGCATAAGGTCGCCCAATGTTTTGCCCTCAAGCGGACCCACCAGGTCTTTATTGCTGATCCTGCCGTGAGCCAATTCGCCGGTAAACGCGCCTTTTTTCTCCGGCCCGCTAAAGAGCACTACGACTACAGGCCCGCTTTTACCGGGTTTGCCCAAATGAATATGGGCGGCGGTCACATCCTTGATGTCTTTCACTTGGAGCGTGTAGTCAAGGCCGATTTCTCCATGGTCCGTGATGAACTTGAAGACGGCCTCTCCGGTGGCCCTGGTCTTTACCGGTGGCGCCTCATTTCTTCCTGAAAGCGTGGTTGAAAATTGAACAGCAAAGGCCGTTCCGGCCAGAGCCGAAAGCAGGAACATGATCGCGACAGGAAAAACCACCGTCTGTAATCCTTTTTTTTTCATAATTGCCCTCCGGAAAACAGTTTGCGTTTTTTTTGAGAAACGGATCCGCCGATCATCCCTGATCTAATTTTAGGGCCGGTTTGCCCGTCACGCAAGGAGCAAAACTTAAAATCGTATGAAGTGCAGAAAAAATAATGAGGGGAAAGATGCATTAATCTGCGTTATTCCCTTGTGCGGCTGGCAAACGGGTCAAATCGAAAAGAATTTTACGCAAAATGTTTTTTTGCCTTTTTCCTCTTCTTTTTTTTCGCGGAACGGAAAAAATTGTTCCAGACCGCCCTGAATTTTTGAATATAATTTTTCGTCTCGTCCAGGATCCGGTTATGCGCGGCCCTTTTCGGTCCCTCGTTATACGAGGCCGCGATGAACAGCCTTTTTAATTCAGGTCTCCTGCGGAAATAGTTCAGCCTGCGCTTATCGAGCTTTTTAAGGTCGGAATCAAAAAGCAGAAATGAGGCCATGGCCGCATTCACGTGGTCTTCCGCCCCCCATGCGAAACGCGGGCAGAGCGACGCCCCTGAATACTGCCTGCATACCAGGTTATAGGTAGGCCGCGTAAACTGGAAAAGACCGAGCGCGCCCGCCCTTGAGCCGCAAAACCGGTAGGCCCGGTCCCCGTTCAGGGCCAGGGTAACAAGGACTTTGTCGATAAGTGGCGTAATGGGTTTTCTGGCTTTCTGGTAAGCGCTGAAATCGTCGGGGTCGATATGCTCGATGATCGCGATAGTGACCGGCACATCGGAGGGAACGGTATCCGCAACCAGTTTGCCTGGATAGACCCTGGACCTTACTTTTAGTGCTTTCAGTTTCTTCCTCGCCCGGGCGACAACTAAACGCAGATAAGCCAGGCCCCGTCTCCTCATTCCAGGCGTATCCATTTCTTTTGAGTACGGGACATAAATTTCATCTTCGATCTGGCCGTCCCTGCCCCGGACAGCTCTTTTCATGGCCAGGATGGCATAGCCTTTTCCTTTTATGCTGAAAGTCGCGCCCATTCCCCGGTCCAGATCGTCGAATTGAATCCTGTCATTTCCCAAAACCTGGCCTGTGTGATCGATCTTTACCGTTTCGATTTGTCCGTTCGGATCGCGCACGGCCAGAAGGATATCCGCATTGCATATCCGGCCGCCGCAAATTTCATATCCGGGGGTCCGGGTTTTAAGGATTGCTTTTGCCTTGCTGATTTCAGCAAAGATCCCGTGTCCTTCCGCCCGGCAACCGGAGGCAAAAACCCCGTAGGAGGCGAACGATAAAACGGCGAAAATGGCCAAGACCTTTTTCATGTCCGCATCCCTCATCCTTTACCTGCCGGCGCCCCCCCCGGAACCCGGAACAAAAGGACCCTGGACAAAAGAATCCCGGAGCAGGCTTTAAGGCCAAATGTACAGGCGTCATCCGTGGCGTGCATCAATTTTTCAGCTTGCGTCCGCAGCGAGGGCAATAGTTGATACGCTCTATGTCAAGTTTGCTGGTAATGCAGTCCTCCATTTCGAGGAATTCGGGACACCCTTGGTTTTCACAGAGTCTGCACCCGGTTTTTTTGACGTCCGACTGTCTGAAATCATCCCAAAGACGCTCTGATTCCTTGTCTTTCATCTGGCTGTACCTCCTCAAGGCGGCTTCTCCTATCCCTTTCCACGCATAATTTATGCCAGAATAAAAGCGTGATTTTATTTGAAAATTACAATTGCTGATTCCCAAGTGAGACAAAAAACGCCAAGAAATTGACTTGAAATGTCAATTTCTTCCGGTTTGATCATCGGGGAAATGGCGGAAAACTGTCCTTTGAATGAGAAAGTCTTATGGCTCATTTTTCATTTTTTACGGTAAAATAAAACACCGTAATTCAGGAAGGCAGGCATGGGCAACATTTTTTCAGACAGGATATCGGACGTTCCTAGGTCGTTCATCCGGGACATCCTTAAGCTGACGGTGGATGAATCCATCATCTCCTTTGCCGGGGGTATGCCGAACCGTGACCTTTTCCCGGTTAAGGAGTTGAATGATGCTGCCAGCCGTCTCTTTGCCGAATGCGGCAAGGACATATTGCAGTACAGCGTTTCGGAGGGTTATCCAGGGCTGCGGGAATGGATCGCAGGAAGATACAAGACCCAAAAGGGGATAGATGTTCATCCGGACAACATACTGATCACATCCGGATCGCAGCAGGGGCTCGACCTGCTCGGCAAGACGTTTCTTAACGAGGGAGACCATGTCGTAATGGAGGAGCCCGGATACCTTGGGGCCATACAGGCTTTTTCCGTCTATAAAACCCGCTTCCATCCAGTTCCGGTGGATACGGACGGCATAGACACGGTGCGGCTGGAGCAGGCGCTTCGTGAGCATCCGGTGAAATTGTTTTATGCGGTGCCTGATTTCCAGAACCCCTCCGGAATAAGCTACTCCGAGGAAAACAGGAGGAGCGTTTCCGCCCTCTTCGGAAAAAGAGACACCCTTCTTATCGAGGACGATCCCTACGGGGAACTGCGGTTCCGCGGCTCAGGCAAATCCTCCTTCTACTGGTTCATTCCGGAAAATACCGTGCTTCTGGGCTCATTCTCCAAGATAGTGGCCCCTTCCTTCCGCATCGGATGGCTTGTTGCCGGGGACGAGATCATGGAAAAGCTGGTTATAGCAAAACAGGCATCGGACCTCCATACGAACTACTTTGGCCAGAGGGTGATCCTGAAATACCTTGAGGACAACGATATCGACAGGCACATTGAGAAGATCAAGGCCTCATACGGCAAACAGAGGGATGTCATGATAGAGGCCATCGAGGAGCACTTTCCCATAGAGGCGCGGTTTACCAGGCCGGAAGGCGGAATGTTCCTCTGGATAACCCTGCCTGAAGGCCTGCCGGCAATGGACGTCTTCAAACGGGCGGTAGCACGCAAGGTGGCCTTTGTGCCCGGAGACCCTTTTTATGTGAACAGGCATGGCGTGAACACTTTCCGGCTTAACTACTCCTGCGTTGATGAAGAAACCATCAGGACGGGGATAAAGAGGCTTGGCGGGGTATTAAAAGAGATGATGGGAAAACAGGCCGGATAAAGCAGGCTAAGCACCTGCTGCCTTTAAAAAAACGGGGCCTGCCACCGGCAAAACGGATGCAGGCCCCGTTTTTTTTACATCCTGCCGCTGCCGGAAGACCCTGAGCCGCCGCTTGAAGGCCCCGAGCTGCCGCCGCCGGGTAACCCGGTACCGCCACTACTGGGCATGCTTGAGCCGCCGCTGCCGGAAGACCCCGAGCCTCCACTCGCCATCGGTGAATTGAAACCGGGCAGTCCCTTTGAGCCCATTCCGGACGGGACGTTGTCGATCTGGGAGGCATCACTTGGCGTGCCGGAGGAAGTATTCATATCCATGAGATCAACAACGGCAAGCTGGCCGTCTTCCGGCATGCCTTTTACGTTGGCGTTAGGGAAACCCACATCCAGGTGAGTCCCGTCATTGAGCGTAAGCACGAAAGTATGATTGGATGTGTCCAGATTGGAAACCATGCCGGTGGCCACTGCCAATACCTTGCCGGCCTGGCATGTGCCGGCATTAAAGTCGAAGTTCGTGCAATCGGCAATGGCGGGGAAGCCCTTTGTTTGGGCCGTCTGCATGAATCCCTGGAAATCCGATTGTCCCATAGAAGAGGCGTTTATAATGAAGGACCTCGCGCCGGTGTTTATGGTTACAGTGCTGCCTGTGGCGCCTGCGATCATCCCGGTTATGCCAGGGTGAAACCCCATCGCGTCCATCTGCGGTCCGCTGAGCGGGTTTACCCGCACCGTCACGGAACAGACCCTGGTGCCGAACCCGGTAACAGTGAAGTCCTTGAGGTCGAAATCCACTCCAACGCGGTTGTTCTGGCTGGCAAGGATGTTTGCCTGGGTATTTAGATCCATGGTGCAGTTATTTCCGCTGCAGGACATTGTGTCCGGAGAAGGCTGGCCGGAGCTGAAGGACGTAAATGCACAGGTACTGCTTGTCCCGCCTGAATCTGTGAGTCCGGCCGCATTGCTGAAGGCGATCCTGACAGTGTCAAAAGAACCAGCCGGGCAATTTGACGTTTTTACAAGCTCCATGACATCAGACAGGTTTGCAAGGTCGATGTGGACCGGGCTTGAAAGGACTGTGCACGATTGCCCGCTTCCGGAATTCAGGAGGGTCACCGAGTTGATTATCGCCGACACCTGCCCAAAACCGGATGCGTCATCCGTCATGAATAGCCCCACTGCCGCTGTCTGCGATGCGCCGCTGGAGCTTCCCCCTGAAGGGTTTGCCGCGCCGGCTGCCGGAGAGCTGCCGCCCCCTCCACCGCAACTGGCCAAAAGGAGCCCGGCCCCTATTATCAGGGACATAAGATCTATAACTCTGGACTTTCCTGGTTTCATGATTTTCTCTCCTTTGAGGGATTTCAGATCCATTTATGGAAATGAAACCGGTCTGAATTGGTACGTGCCCTTATTGTTCATCGGGTTATACATCGCAAAAAACTCCC